>JAQGOE010000086.1 GCA_028293725.1 Gammaproteobacteria bacterium
CCGGCGCGCGGCCAGTTGGTTGCGCTCGTCAGTGATGAAATGCGCGCGGCGCATGCCGTAACCCAGGAAACGCCGGCCAACTACTGGCGGAGCCTCGCCGCGGACATTGACCTTGCCCGATGGCAGAGCAGTCCTGCCGCGCTCGAACTGAGCCTGGATCCGCAAGTCCGGACGTTCGAGGGCTTCATCAGCGCGTCAGTTTGCCAGTGGATCATAGACCAGGCGCGCGGCCGACTCGTTCGCGCGCGCGTCTATGACGCGGCCAACACTAAGGATCTCATCAGCGTCACACGCACGAATTCTGCTGCGACCCGGAATCTCGCCGAGGTCGAGCTGCTGGACTTGTTGTTGCAGGCCAGGATGTCGGCAGCCTGCCGGATACCCATGCGCAACATGGAAGCTCCGGCGGTACTGCATTACGCCATCGGTGAGCAGATTACCGATCACTTCGATTTTGTCGACCCTGACACACCCAACTATGCGCAGGAGCTCGCCCGCAACGGGCAACGCGTCGTGACCTTCCTGGTCTATCTGAACGACGACTACGAGGGCGGTGTCACCGGCTTCCCAACACTGGGATTCAGCCACAAGGGACGGCGCGGCGAAGGCTTGTACTTCGTCAACGCGCTACCCGATATGCGGCCGGACCTCCGCATGCTCCACACGGGATCTCCCCCCACCCGGGGGGAGAAATGGATCGTCTCGCAGTTCATCCGCAGCCGCGAGACGATCCAACCTCGTTAGAACTGGGCCCTGACACCCACGTAGTAACGACGACCCAGGACATCGTAGAACCCCGGATTCGTCACGTTCGAGTTGGTCGTGACCCCCGGATTCGCCCCGATCGGCGGCGGCTGCTTGTCCAGCACGTTGTCGATACCGAAGCGCAACGTGTACTTGTCCCAGCTGTAACTGCTGGAGAAGTTGAACAGATCGTAGTGCGGCGCGCCCTGCAGCTTGCTGGTCGGACTGAGCGACGTAGCCGAGTCTTTGACGCTGGGCAGATGCTCCCAGCTCCAACCCAGACTCAACGCATTCCAGTGATAACCCACGTTGGTGAGAGTGCGGTAGGTGAACTGGCCGCCAGGGAAATTGGTCGTCTGGTCGATCGTGCCCTTGGCATCGACCAGTGGCGAGGTCGGTGACGTCTGGTACACGAACTTGTTGAGCCAGTTGACGTTGGTATTCGCCGTCACCTGGCCAATGCCCACGTCGTGAGCGTAGTTCAGCTGAAAGTCGATACCCTGCGTGAGGAGCGTGCCGAGGTTCGAATACAGGGCAACCACCGAGGCCCGGTCACCGGTCACCGGATCGCGCCGGATCAGCGCGCAATACGGATTGGTGACACTGTAACTCGGATTACTCGTGCCATTGTAGTTGAAGCAGTTGTTATAGACCGTGGTCGACGACTGGGGCGAAATCGCGTTCGTGATGTTGATGCGGTAGAAGTCCATGGTCGCCGTCAAGCGGCTGATATCGAACGGTTCCGAGAGGACAAAACCGAACGTATAGGTGCGACCGATCTCGGGTCCGACTTTCGGATTGCCGGTGTCGATTTCGATTTCCAGGGGAAAGAACGCCGGGCTCTGGCGGGTGAACCCGCTGGGGCCGTTGGGCGTATTGTAGGTCTGCGTGTCGAACCCCGAAGTGTTGTTGCCAATGATGGACCGGCACAGGGCCTGCACCTGCGCACGGTTCGGATTGCCAGGCACGTTGCCCCACGGTGACAAGGTTGCCGCCGAGCAGGGGTCCACGCTCGGAAACGACACGACCTGCTGCGTCGGACCCGTGAACAGCTCCGCGGCGTTCGGTGCCCGCACCGCATACTGCATTCCGCCCCGGAACGAGAGCGAATTGAGCGGCTTCCAGGTGAACATCGCCTTCCAGGTACCCTTGTTACCCGCGGTGTTGAAATCCGAGAAGCGGTAGCCCAGCTCGAGGTCCAATTTCTGGATGACCGGCACCAGGAACTCGGTGTAGGCCTCCTTCACGTTGGTGCTGCCCTGCGTGGCGGCCGAGGCAAACAGTCCGATGGGGCTGTCCAGAACCTGGGTCGCCGGGTTGCCGGGCTGGTAACTGAAATCGTCCTTGCGATAGGTGGCGCCCAAAGCGAAGCGGGCGTCGCCCGACCACAGGTGCACCATACTGCCCTGTACGCTCGCCTCGACGATGTCCTGGCCTAGCCTGGTCTCGTTGGTCATGTTATCCGCGATGCCCGTCAGGCAGTCCGCGGAGGGCGTGAACTGCTGGAAAACCGGCAGGCCCGTCGTGCAGTTCATCGAATAACCCGAGAGTGTCTGGGAGCTCCCCACCGGTTGCGGGGGGCCCTTGGACTTGAGATTGGTGCCCTGGCCGAAGTTGGGTTGCGCCACCAGGAATGCATAACGCTGGTAGGACGGCAGGCCGGAATAGTCGGCGTTGACCTGGGTGCCACCCTTGGACGCATAGGCTTCGAAGGTCCAGTCCCGGAACGGGATATTGCCCTTCAGGCCGATCAGCATCTGCCAGACGTTGCTGACGTTGTCGACATTGATGGGACCGTTGTAATCAAGCACCTGTGAGAGAGTCCAGGGAGCCGTCGGGTTCGCACGGGAATCCAACAGCGTATTCAGCGCGGCCGGCAATGCACGTCCGTCACGCGGAATGGACACCTGCCAGGTGGTAATCGCCGGCGGATAAGCGCCGCGCGTGAGCACCTCGACCTTGCTGTAGTTCGCCTGCGCGAAAGCCTGCAAGTTGTCCGAAAAGTCGAATGTGCCACGTCCGAAGAACGAATGCCGCTCGAGTGGCGTGGAGGCGTATTGCCCGGTGAACGCCTGGTCGAGCTGGTTGTTGGTGCCGAGCACCTTGATCGCGGTATCCCGGCCGGCATTCAACGAATCGATCGGTCCGTTGTACCCGTAACCGCCGCCCTGCTGGATGAAGACGCTGCCGTCATTGTTGAAGTTGAACTGGGTTCCCGGCTTGGCGAGGCCGGCCGGTGCACCCGGCAGGACCGTATTGATCGCACCCTGCGTGGGCTGGTTGCTCGTGGCCTGGTAGGCCGGCGGGTTGAGGAAGCCGCCGCTCGGATTGCCCGGATCCATCCAGCCGTTGACGTAGAACTTGCGATTGCTCTGGAGCGCGGCATCGCGCTTGGTCCAGTCGAGACCGAACATGACATTGCCCTTACCGTCGGCCCCGTTCATGCCCATCATGGCGCTGAAGCGCGTCTCCGCGCCGTCGCCATCGAAGGTCGCCCCGCGCTGGATATCGACGTCCAGGCCCTCGAAATGCTTTTTCAGAACGAAGTTCACCACGCCCGCCATGGCGTCGGGACCGTATACGGCGGAGGCGCCGCCGGTGATGACTTCGACGTTCTCGATGGCGGCGGCTGGAATCGTGTTGATGTCGATGGCCAGCGTTGCATCTGACGGTTGTCCGCGACGACCGTCGATCAGCACCAGGTTACGATTCGACCCGAGGCCACGCAGGTTCAGGGTAGCCGCGCCCGGGTTGCTGGTCGCGCTGCCTTGAATGCTGGAAGTGAACTGCGTGTTGATGGGTACGAACTGCGGCATCTGGTTGAGGACAGCCTCGGCACCGGTCTGCGCAGTTTGCTCGAACGCGTCTTTGGCCACCGTGACGACCGGGCTGGGAGCCGAGAGGTCGCGGCTGCGTTGAATGCGCGACCCGGTGACTACGACTTCCTGGACTGTGTTGTCTTCCTCATCGGCGGCAACTGCGCGTTGAGGCAATGCGCTAGCGGCGATTGCGGCAGCCACTGCGGCGGAAATCAAATAACGTGAGACACTGGCTGAATTCGGACGCGGCGACGCCGCCACACTCTGCGTGGTCATGAACCCCCCCTCT
Source organism: Gammaproteobacteria bacterium (assembly GCA_028293725.1). The sequence continues at coordinate 3,853 of JAQGOE010000086.1, forward strand.
ATATCAACGAATTACTGGTTAACCGGGCGCGCGCCCCTGGAGCCAGACTGCGTTAAGCATCTAACTCATCGCTCGTAACGGGTGATTTGGGGTAAACGGCGTACGCATCCGCAGTCATACAGCAGGCGGCTAGTTGCCTGTCGGTGAACGGCTTGCGACAACAGCCGCGAAGTGAATTCATTCACGCTGTATCCCCCCCCTCTTTTTCATGTAAAGCATGCTTAGTAGATTCTAAGCATGCTTTACAAATCGTAAGGGACTATGCGCGTCGACCTTCGAGGTTGTCAACATTGAGACGTGCTGAATTGCCTGTATGACAATAGCAACAAGTCAGTCCGCGAACGGCACCGGCCGCCGCGCGGCGCGAGCTCCGTGCAGAACGATAGTCTTGCAATCGTCGTGCGCTCCCGACGCACTATAATGCGGCAGCGGGCCGTCACTCCCCGCGGCTTGGTGGCTGCGTGTCCGCGCAGACCTGCTCGGGAATCTCATACCCGGGACGCCTGACGTAGTCGGCTTTTGCATCCCAGGCCCGGGTAAACATCTTCGGGTCGTCGATCGTGAAGCGGGCATGCAGTGTCCGGCCATCCTTGGCGAGTTGGTATCGCTCGGTCAGATGGAGGGACTCGGAATGCGGCAGCCCGGAATCATCCAGGAGCGTACCTTCCCGGAATCCCGACGACTCGATCACGAGCGTAGCGCCATCCCAACGGGCCACCGAATACCCGAGGTACATCGGATCGGCATCGGCGGGAAGCGGTTCGCCAAAATAGGCACGGCGCGGCAGACGATTGAGCTCGTGCAGGAAGTACACGGCCTTGTCGCGTTGCATGATCTCGAAGGGCTCATTCACCAGCATGAGACGCGGCAGGCCCGGAGGAAGGCACTTGCCCGTGCCATCAAACGTCCGGTCGCCGTGAGCGGCGGCGGCGAGATGTTGCTCATAAAGCGCAGTACCGCTCGGGTTTAGTGGGGGTCGGGCACCCTCCACCGTTTTCAAAGTGGTGGGCGGTTTCACGATGAGCCAGACACCCGTCAAATCAGGCTCAGCCGCACGAGTGACTGCCGGCGCCGCCAGGACCGCGATCATCAACCAGATGGCGACGTTGCGTGTCATTTGGCGATGGTCACGCCATTGACCGGCGCATTGCGGTTGTTTTCTTCACAGACGTACTCCTGCGGCCGGACGTCCGGACGCCAGTGATAGATCCGCCGATAGCTGTACGGGTGCTCCAGGGTGACGGGATCCTCGACCGTCATGAGGAGCTCGAGCTTGGCGCCACCGTCGATCTTCCGGTAGCGCTCGACGGTGTGCAGTTGAGTCGAATGGCTGCTGCCTTCATCGTCGATGAAGGTACGATCATTCAACCCGATCGTGTCCACGACCAGCGTATCGCCCTCCCAACGGCCGATCGAATCCCCCAAGAAAGTCGGCCGTGGAGGGTTGGGATGCGCTCGGTTCAGCCAGATCCGGCGCACGTTATGCGCCACTTCGTGCAGGAAGGTGATGCGGCCGGCCGTTTGCACGATCTCAATGGGATAAGGACTCTCCATCAGCCTGGGCATGCCATGCGGCAGACACTGCGTAGAGGCGTCCGCTTCGGGAGCTCCATTATTCTTGGCGCGGATACGCCGCTCGAGCACCCGCATGTATTCCGGTTTCAAGGGTGGTGGGACACCGGCCTCCGGCCCGAGCATGTATTCGTAACCTTCCAGCCACCAGACACCTTCGAGATTGCGCGGGTCGGAATCAGGCGGCGCGGAACCGGGCGGCGCCGCCCTGGCGCCGCGCAAGGGAGGTGTCAAAGCCAGGGTGGGATCGCCACTGTTGAGAAGAGTTTTGGGCGGCGGCTGTGCAGGAGTCGCCGCGAAGCTGTCCCCAACAGGCAGGACTGCGGTCCACAGCGCCGCGCCGGCCAGCGACAGCGACAGCGACAGCGACACCAGCAGCCCACGGGCGCTCATTTGAACAACGACAGGTCGATGGCAGCCGCCATGGCCGCATACCCCGCATCACTGCCGTGCAAATGATCTCCAAAGTGGAACCCGTCCTTGATCTGAACCGGTTGGGACGGGTCACGTATGGCTGCATCGAAATCGATGACCCCGTCCACTTCGTGTCCGGTGCGTATCCAGGTGTTGATGGCCTGTCGCACCGCCTCTCCCTCGGGCGAAAAGTACATTGCCCCCCCATAAGGTGTGAGGGTCGCAGCCAACACTTTCAGGCCCATCACGTGAGCGCGCGCGATCAATTGGCGATAACCGGCGATCATCTGCTCCGCGGTCACCTTGCTCGCCGGCGCCAGGGCCTTGAAGCGCTCCGCCATCGGGCCCTGCGGATTGCCATAGGAGATCCCGAGATCGTTCACGCCCTCGAAAATGATCACCACCCTGGCTCCCGGAGTGGCCAGCACATCGCGGTCGAACCGGGCCAGGGCGCTCTGCCCCGCCCCATCGCCCAGGACACGATTGCCGCTGATGCCCATGTTGACCACGCCCCAGGTGTTGGCCTTGGCGTCGAGGCGATTGGCGAGCAGATCCGGCCAGCGATGATTGGCGTCGACCGTGGCTCCGACACCATCCGAGATCGAATCCCCCAGGACCACTACGGCCTTGGCGGCTCTCGCAGGTTGCACTTCCACGCCGGAGATGAAGGCCCGTATCTCCAGAGTCTGCGCAGGCGTGAACGGCTTGTCGGTGAAATCGCCGCTGTCGGATACGAATAGCTTTTGCACGCCAGTCTGGTGGCAGGTGCACTGGCCGGTCTCTTCGGGCAGATAGAGGCTGATGGACAGCGCGCTCAGCGGCTTTACCGGCAGGTCGACCGGATCGCTCAGAAACGGCGCCCCGGCCGGTATCGAGGTGCCGGGTTGCCCGGAGAACAGCAGGCGCCGCGCACTTCCAGGTTGGATGTTACCCTTCTCGTCCGCCAGCGCCACGAACGCGGCACCGACAGCCAGGGGCTTGGCGCCGTACTCGTTGGTGAAACGGATACGTAAGCGTTGCCCACCCAGGCTGACGCGCACCGTCTGACGGATGGTCTGATCATGGAAGGCAGGAGTTGCCGGAAACGGCCCTAGGGCCGGTGTCGGGGGTAACGGCGCGGCCCCCCACGTCTGAACCCACTCCGCCGCGTTGCTCACTGAGCATAGCGCCAGCCCCAGCACACAGCCCCATACACGAGCCGCTTTAAGCGTCATCGTTCGCCCCCCCCCGTTCGATGCAACTACGTCGCCGAAGCTGGGATCCCCAACATTCGGTTTGGGATCCCAAATCAGCGCTACGCTTCTATTATGAGCCTCTTCTCAGCCTTTCTGCGACCGCCCCTCGGACATGGTGGCGCCTTTTTTGGCTGTACGGGATCCCACATCCAAATCGCGTCCCTGAATCTCCCGCCAGGCTGACGAGCGGTTACGCTGTCCCTCCAGGTCTTCCATCTCAGTCAAACGTTGCAGCCAACTCGGGCAAGCCGGAACCCGCGGGTGGCAGCGAAAGTGGCCGCGCGCGCAGAAATACACAGCATGCTTAGGATATTTAGGCAAAATACACCATGGGCGAGCCACCGATGGCCCGCTTGAGAGGGGAATCCAATTTTGGGTGAGCACCGTAGGAACCGGGCAAGGCTGTCCCTGATCCTGGCCAGCGTCATGCTGACGGCCACGGGATTGAGTTGCGCGGCGAGTGCTGACGAGCCCCCGGACTGGGCGCTGTTGAAGAACCGCTGCGAGAAGTGCCACAACAGTGAGGACTGGGCGGGCGGGGTTGCATTCGATACCCTCTCGCCGGATGACATCCCCTCGGATGCGGAGACTTGGGAAAAGGCGGTGCGTAAACTGCGCGGCCGTCTCATGCCACCCCCCGGTCAGCCGCAGCCCGACCAACAAACCATCGATTCCTTCGTCCATTGGATGGAGGGCCAGTTGGATGCCGCCGGGGGCGAGCATCCCGCGCCCGGGAGTGTCGGACTCCACCGTCTGAATCGCACCGAGTACGCGCGCTCGATCGAGGCGATGCTGGGACTCGAAGTGGACGTCAAGACGATGCTGCCCAATGACGTCTCCAGCGACGGATTCGACAACATCGCGGCCGTGTTGCGCACCTCGCCGGCTTTCCTCGAGCAATACATCACGGCGGCACGCAACATCAGTCGCCAGGCCATCGGTCGCGCCAGCGGCAAGCCGAGCAGCCGCGAGTATCGCGTCAGCAGTGGCATAGATCAGTCGGAGCACATCGACGGGTTACCGCTGGGAACCCGCGGCGGCCTGCTCATCGAACATTACTTTGCCGCTGATGGCGAGTATGAGTTCAGCATCCGCGACTTCTTTTTCGGGGGCGCCGGCTACGTCACCAAAATCGATCAGCCTCACCACGTCATTCTGACGATCGATGACACGCGGGTGTTCGATCACTCTTTCGGGGGGCCGGAGGATCTGAAGGCGGTCGATCAACATCAGGCCATCGCCGCGGACGAGATGCAATCGCGGTTCAACCGGATCCGGGTCAAGGTCAAGGCGGGAGCCCATCGCGTCGGCGTGGCCTTCGTGCAGCGCTCGTTCGCCGAATCCAACTCGCCGTTACAGCCGATCGCCGAACTGCCGGAGATGGAGCGCACGCCGACCATTCCAGGAGTCGATATCTCGGGCCCGTTCAACGTGACGGGAGTGGGCGATACGGAAAGCCGGCGACGCATCTTTATATGTCGTCCGGCCACAGCGGAGGATGAGGCACCCTGCGCGCGTCGCATCCTATCGAAGCTCGCCGAACAGGCGTTCCGCCGCCCGGTGACGGAGGGCGATCTGCAGGCCCCGATGTCGTTCTATGCGATGGGCCGCGAAGCGGGCGATTTCGAAGCCGGCATCGAATCCGGGCTCACCGCCATCCTCTCGAGCACCAAATTCCTGTATCGCGCCGAGCCGCTTCCCACCAACACCGCCGCTGGCACACTAGTGGGAGCGAGCCGGGTAATCTCGGTCGACGACCTCTCGCTGGCCTCACGGCTCTCCTTTCTCATGTGGAGCGAAGGTCCTGACAACGAACTGATCGGGCTCGCCTCGTCGGGGCGCCTGAGCGATCCGGGTACACTGGACGCGCAGGTGGCGCGCATGCTCGCGGACCCGCGCGCGGAGACTCTGGTCACCAACTTCGCCTTTCAATGGCTGAACGTCAACAAGATCGACGCCATCGAGCCGACGCCCGATCTCTATCCCGACTTCGACAAGAATCTGCGCGCCGGCTTCCGGGAGGAGATGCGTCTGTTCCTGGGCAGCATCCTGCGCTCCCAGCGCAGCGTGTTGGACCTGCTGAGCTCGGATGAGACTTTCCTGAACGAGCGGTTAGCGTTGCATTACGGGGTTGCCAACATCCGCGGCGATCAGTTCCGGCCGGTGCACCTGACGGACCCCAACCGCTGGGGACTGTTGGGCAAGGGCGCCATACTCATGGGCACCTCCTACGGGAACCGGACGGCCCCCGTCCTGCGCGGCGCGTGGATCCTCGAAAATATCACCGGTACGCCCCCCAACTCTCCGCCCCCGGGCGTCCAAGCCTTCCAGGAGTCAGAGCCCGGTAAGAAAGTAACGACCGTGCGCGAGCGGCTCGAGCTACACCGCTCGAACCCGTCCTGTAACGGCTGCCACGGCGTCATGGATCCGTTGGGATTCGCGCTCGAGAATTTCGATGTGGTCGGCGCCTGGCGAGCCAAGGACCTCGATGCCGGCACGGCCATCGACTCCAGCGGCAAACTGGCGAACGGCACCCAGATCGACGGGCCGGCCGCACTCCGCAAAGCGTTACTCGAGCGGCCCGACCAGTTCGTCCAGACCATCACCGAAAAGCTCATGACTTTCGCGCTCGGACGCAGCCTGCGCTATCAGGACATGCCGATGGTGCGAACCATCGTGCGGCAGGCTGCGGCCCAGGGGAATACATTCGAGGCGATCATCAAGGGTGTCGTGGAGAGCCCGGCGTTCAGAATGCGGGAAATCAACCCCGTGACCCCGACTCAGCAGGCGAGCAGGTAACACGCATGTTCATTACCAAAAAATATCTATCGCGCCGCACGGTTCTGCGCGGGGTGGGTGCGGCCATCTCCTTGCCGTTCCTGGAAGCGATGGTACCGGCGGCCACGGCCCTGGCCAACACGGCGGCGGCGGCAAAGCCGCGTCTCGGCTTCTTCTATTTCCCCCACGGCGCCATCATGGAGAAATGGACTCCGACCAAGACGGGAGCTGACTTCGAAGTCAGTCCGATTCTGGAGCCGTTGAGCCAGTTCCGCGACCAGCTGACCGTGGTCAGCAACATCGGCAACAAGCCCGGCGAGAGCCGCGCGGTGCATGCGTTAGTGCCCGCAACGTGGCTCTCCTGTGTACATCCCAAAGAGAGCCTCTCGCCGAGCATGGCGATGACAGTCGATCAGATCGCCGCTCTCCAGATAGGTCAGGACACGCCCTACCCCTCCCTGGAAATCGCCACCGCCCAGGGTCACGGTGTAGGCAGTGCCTGCGAGCGCGGCTACGGCTGCAGCTATTCCGGCACGCTATCCTTCCGCAATCCCAGCACCCCGTTACCGATTGAAAGCAACCCACGGCAGTTGTTCCTGCGCCTGTTCGGCCAGGGTGACACGCTGGAGGAACGCCGTTACCTGGCGCGCCAGACGACCAGTCTTCTCGACATGATCTCGGTGGAAGCCAACTCGGTAGGCAAGACCCTGGGCGCGCAGGACCGCGCTACCTTGAGCGACTATCTCGAGAGCGTTCGCGAAATCGAGCGCCGGGTCCATAACGCCGCGCACAGCGACGTCGCCAAGCTGCAACTTCCGGAAGTTCCGGGAGCCACTTCCGAGAACTTCGACGAGCATCTGAACCTGATGTTCGATCTGATGGCACTCGCCTACCAGGGCAACCTGACGCGTATCCAGAGCTTCATGATCGCGGCCGAAGTGAGTGAGCAAACCTACAATCACATCGGCGTTCCAGACGCATTCCATGCCCTCTCGCATCACGCTAACGATGAGGCCAAAAAGGCACGGCTGGTGAAGATCCAGCGGTATCACACCGAGGCCTTCGCCAAGTTCGTCGCCAAGCTGTCCAAGATGCCCGACGGCGATGGCACGATGCTGGACCACTCGCTGTTTCTCTACGGCAGCAACATGAGCAATAGCAACCTGCACAATCAGTATCCATTGCCGACAGCCCTGGTGGGCCGCGCCTGCGGCCAGATCAAGGGCTCGCGGCATATCAACTTCCCCGACCGCACCCCGCTCGCGAACGTTCTGCTGACGATGCTCCAGCGCACGGGTGTGAATATCGACAAAGTCGGCGATAGCACGGGAGCGATCGCAGAGATCTAACGATATGGGCTCCACGCGTCACCTCCAGCGTTTGTTCTTGGCCCTGCTCTGCCTGGCCGTCGGCCGTGCATTCGGCGCCGACACCGTGGTCGAAGCCGTCGACAAGCCAGCACCTCTCGTCGAGGCCGCACACGCAGGTGACGACGCCAAGGCGACCGCGTTGCTCACTGCGCAGCCGCACCCCGACGTCAACCAAAAAACTGCTGACGGCACCAGCGCCCTCCACTGGGCTGTCTATCACAACGATGTGCGCCTGATCGAGCGACTGTTGGCTCTTGGCGCTGATGCAAATGCGAAGAACGACTACGGTTCCACCCCCCTCTCCGAAGCCGCGGTCGTAGGCAACCCGGCGGTCGTGAAAAAGCTCCTCAAAGCCGGCGCGAACGTCGAATCCGCGAATGGCGACGGACAGACCGCGCTGATGATCACCGCGCGCACGAGCAACCTCGATGTGGCGAAGCTGCTGCTGGACCATGGCGCCAACGTCAAGGCGCGTGAGCAATGGCGTGGGCAGACTGCGCTCATGTGGGCCGCGGCGGAGAGCCAACCCGAAATGGTCCGCCTGTTGATTAAGCATCATGCCGCGGTGAACGAGCGCTCGGATACGACCAACTTCGAGCGGCAGGTCACTTCGGAGCCGCGCATGCAGGCGCGGCCCTCGGGTGGCCTCACGCCCTTGCTCTTCGCGGCCCGCAAAGGCTGCCTCGACTGCGCCAGGTACCTGGTCGCGGCTGGCGCGGATGTCAATCTGACCGACCCCGACGGCGTCGCTCCCCTGCTGCTCGCCACGATCAATTTCAACTTCGATGTGGCGGCATTCCTCGTGCAACACGGCGCGGATGTGGACAAGTGGGATCTGTGGGGCCGAACCGCTCTCTACGAAGCCGTCGACATGAACACGCTGCCCGTCGGAGGCCGTGCGGATCGGCCGCCTTCGAGTGCCACGACCGGTTTGCAACTCATCGAGATGCTGCTCAAGGCCGGTGCGAACCCCAATCCTCAACTGAAGCTTTTCCCGCCGTATCGCTCGCTACGAGACGACCGTGGCGCCGACACAGTTCTAACCGTGGGCGCGACGCCGCTGCTGCGCGCGGCGAAAGCCGGCGACATCGCGGCAATGAAGCTCCTGCTGACACACGGCGCGAACCCAAGTCTGCCGACCGCGACGGGCGTAACCCCTTTGATGGCCGCGGCCGGTAATGGCTCGAGCAACCTCGACACCCGTGGACGGTACAAGACCGAGGCACAGGCGGTCGACGCGACTAATGTGCTTCTCGCATCGGGCGTTGATATCAACCAGCGCGACGGCAACGGCCAGACGGCACTCTATGGAGCCGCGACCTGGGGATGGAATGACCTGGTCAAAACGCTAGCGGCCCACAACGCGGATCTCTTGATCAAAGACGCTCGCGGTCGTACCGCCGCCGACATCGCAATGGGGACGAACGGTGGCGGCTCCGGACGCGCGAGCGTCACCCCACACCCCGAGACAGCGGCATTGCTCAAACAATTGATGGCCGGCGCCGGGGCCCCCGTGGCAAACAACTCGCAAGGCGCCAAGCCTCGGGTAGCGCCGATCGCTTCGACGGAATAACGCTGTGACGTCGAATACAGCAAAACCGGCACGTGGAGTCTTTTGGGCTCGCCTGCTAGTCGGAGCCGCGACCGCAGTGCTATGCGCGTCAACCGTCGCTGCCGGTGCTTCGTCCTCTACGACTGTGAGCGCGTCGTCCTCGCCAGCCGGCCCGCCATCGACCGCCTCCGACTCCTCCTTCGATGACGTAGCTGCCCGGAAGTGGGCCTTCTTCGACAAGTACTGCAGCAAGTGCCACAACGTCGAAGACTGGGCCGGCGGCATCGCCTTCGAGTCGCTCTCTCCTCACGAAATCCCCCAAGACGCCGAGACCTGGGAAAAGGCCGTCCGCAAGCTGCGCGGACGGTTGATGCCTCCGGCCGGCAACCCGCAGCCGGATTCCCAGTCGGTGCAATCACTCGTCGCCTGGCTGGAAACGAACATCGACACGGCGGCACACGGACACTCCGAGCCCGGCCGGGTGGGACTGCACCGCCTGAATCGCAAGGAATACGTGAACGCGGTCCGCGACCTGTTGGATGTCGAGGTCGACCCTGCCGACACCCTGCCCCGAGATGACGCGCGAGACGGCTTCGACAACGTCGCCAGCGCCTTGCAGGTGTCGCCGTCGTTCCTCGATCAGTATTTGAGCGCGGCGCGAAAAGTTGCCATCCAGGCACTGGGCGACGTACAGGCTCGCCCAACCGGCATCACCTACACCGCGGAGCCTAACGCGACACAGTTCTTCCACACCGAAGGCCTGCCCCTGGGTACGCGCGGCGGACTGGCGATCACACATCATTTTCCCGCCGACGGCGAGTACGTCATCAACATCGCGAACATGGCCCAGGCGATCTGGGTCTACAACATGGAGTTCGAGAATCACCTCATCGTCACCCTCGACCATCACAAGATCTACGAGACCTCCGTAGGCGGTGAAGAGGACATGAAGGCGATCGACCAGCGCCAGGATCCCGCGGTAGACGCCATCAACAAGCGGCTGAAAGACATCCACTTCAATGCCACGGCCGGACCGCATCAAGTGGTAGTCACCTTCCTGCAGCGGAGTTTCGCCGAAGGCGAAGGGCGCCTTGCGCCAAACGTTCCGGGCGGTGGCGAGGATCGGGTGTTGCGTGTCACCTCATTCGAGGTGCGTGGCCCCCTCAAGGCAACCGGCCTTGGTGAGACGCCATCGCGCAAACGCATCTACTCCTGCTACCCGAAGAACGCAGCCGAGGAAGACCCCTGCGCGCGACAGGTTCTGCAGCGAATGGCGGAGCGAGCTTTCCGGCGGCCGATCGATGCCGCGGATATGCAGGACCTGATGCGGTTCTACGCGGAAGGCAAGCGGATCGGCGGCTTCGAAGCGGGTATTCGCCACGGTCTGACGGCAATCCTGGCGGACCCGGATTTCCTGTATCGCACGGAGCGTCCGGCCGGCGATCTGCAACGTACAGCCAACACGACGTTCCGCCTCAATGATCTCGATCTGGCATCACGCCTCTCCTTCTTTCTCTGGAGCAGTGTGCCCGATGCCGAGTTGCTGGCGGCGGCGGAGCGCGGCGAGTTGCATTCGGGACCGGAGCTCGAAGCGCAGGTGAGACGGATGCTAGCGGACCCGCGCTCGCAGTCCCTCGCCGCGAATTTCGCCTTCCAATGGCTCAACATGGCAAAACTAGCCGAAATCCAACCCGACGTGGCGCTGTTCCCGAACCTCAACGGCGACATCCGCAATGATTTCCGGCAGGAGCTGCGCCTATTCATTGACAGTGTGTTTCGCGAGAACCATAACGTTCTCGACCTCTTGAGCGCGGACTACACTTTCGTCAACGAGCGCCTGGCGCTTCACTACGGCATTCGCGACGTAAAGGGCGATCAGTTTCGCCGCGTGCAACTGAAGGATTCAAAACGCTTCGGGCTGCTCGGCAAGGGAGCGGTTCTCATGGTGACCTCGTATCCCAATCGTACGGCTCCCGTGCTCCGCGGGTCCTTCATCCTCGAGCGAATCCTCGGCACACCGCCCGCAGCGCCGCCACCGAATGTGGGAGCGCTGCAGGAGAACCAGGAAGGCAAGAAGGCCTTGGGCATGCGCGAGTTGATGGCCATGCATCGCCGCAATCCAAGCTGCTTGGCCTGTCATGGGATCATGGACCCGTTGGGATTCGCGCTCGAGAACTTCGACGCCGTGGGGCAATACCGCACCAAGGATCGCTTCGCGGGAATCGACATCGACGCCAGCGGTGAGTTACCCGACGGCACCGCTCTAAAAGGTCCTGACGACCTGCGCAACGCATTACTGCGCCGTCCGGATCAGTTCGTCCAGACCCTCACCGAAAAGTTGATGATCTACGCACTCGGTCGAGGACTCGACTACAAAGACATGCCAAACATCCGTGCCATAGTGCGCAACTCGGCAGCACAGGGTTACCGGTTCGAGCCGCTGGTGATGGATATTGTGACCAGCGATGCATTCCAGTACGAGCGCCCCGAAGCGACGCCCCCACTCAAACAGGCCACGCAGCAAGCGAGCCTGGCGCCGACGGCACATTAAGGAGCCGTACACCGATGTTCATCACACGCAAACATCTCTCCAGACGCACGATGTTAAAAGGTGCGGGTGTGGCGCTGGGCTTACCGCTGCTCGATGCCATGATCCCCGCGGCGACCGCACTGGCCGCCACCGCGGCCGCGCCGAAGCCGAGACTGGGGTTTGTCTATTTTCCGCACGGCGCGGTCATGGACCGCTGGAAACCGGCAGCCGTCGGCACGGGCTTCGACTTTCCACAGATCCTCGCGCCCCTGGAGCCCTACAAGGCCTACACAACCGTCGTCACAGGCCTGCGCAACAAAGGCGGTGAGAGCTCCGACCCCCACGGCATCATTGCGGGCACCTGGCTCTCCTGCGTAGGGCCGAAAGAGCGCGAGGGCAAAGGAGATCTGGGAATCACCGCGGACCAGCTTGCGGCCCGTGGCATCGGACAGAGCACCCCACTCCCGTCGATCGAACTCGCGGGAGAAAGTGCGGGCGGCGTCGCATGCGCGCCGGGGGTCGGCTGTGGGTTTGCCAGCACCATCGCGTTCCGTACGCCAACACAGCCACTGCCGATGGAGAACAACCCTCGAAAGGTGTTCTATCAACTGTTCGGCCAGGGCGATACGGACGCCGAACGCAACGAGATTACGCAGGAGACCGGCAGCATCCTCGATCACGTGATGGCGAAGGCTCGCCGCATGAGCGATGGACTGGGCCCGAGCGACCGGGCGGCCCTGGCCGACTACCTCGACTCGGTCCGCGAGATCGAGCGCCGGATCCAGAAGCTGCAGGAGGCCGGCAGCTCACAAATACATCTTCCGGATGCGCCGCTCGGCACGCCGGAGGATTTCGGCGAGCAGCTGAAGGTGATGTTCGAGCTCATGACACTCGCCTGGCAAACCGACAAGACCCGCGTCGCCACCTTCATGATGGCCAAGGAGGTGAGCATGCGCACCTACAACCAGATCGGGGTGTCCGATGCCTTTCACCCCCTCTCCCATCACCAGAACGACCCCTCGAAGCTGGACCGGCTGGCGAAAATACAGACCTGGCACACCAAGATGTTTGCCGGCTTCGCGAAGCGGCTGCAGCAAGTGAACGACGGCGACGGCTCTCTGTTGGACCACGTCATCATTCTGTACGGCAGCAACATGAGCAACAGCGACAAACACAACAATGACCCATTGCCCTCGGCGGTGCTCGGACACGGCTACGGCCGTATCAAGGGCGGACAGCACCTGCACTATCAGCAGGACACCCCGCACGCGAATCTGCTGCTCACCCTGTTGAATCGCGCCAACGTACCCACCACGACCTTGGGCAACAGCACGGGGCTGCTGCAGGAAATCTGATGCGTCGACTGGCTTTCAGCCTGCTTTCGATTTCGCTTTGGCTGTGGGTAGCGGGTAGGGCCTCCGCCGACGAACCCGCAGCCGCGCCGCCCTCTGCGACCCTGGTGACCGCGGTCGAAACCGGCGACCGCACCACCGCCATCGCCATGATCAAGTCACACGCCGACGTACGCCTGCGAGATGCCGACGGCACGACCGCCCTGCACTGGGCGGCGCACGAGTCGGACACTGAACTCGCCCGACTGTTGATTGCTGCCGGCGCGGACGCGCGTGCCGTGAATGACTACGGAGCGACGCCACTGTCCGCGGCAGCTGAAAGCGGTGATGCCCGCGTGATCGAACTCCTGTTGCAAGCGGGCGCGGACGTCGAATCCGCAAACCCGGAGGGACAAACCGCCTTGATGGCGGTCGCTCGAACAGGACATATCGATGCGGGCCGCATCCTATTGCGCAAGGGCGCCAATCCGAATGCCCGCGAGCACTGGGGCGGCCAGACCGCGCTGATGTGGGCGGCCGCGCAAAGCCAGCCGCAGATGATCCGATTCCTCCTGGATCACGGTGCACAAGTCGACCTGCGCGCAACGATTCGCGATTGGGAACGACGAGTGACGGCGGAGGGACGCCCCAAGGATATGGAGCACGGGGGCTTCACTGCTCTGTTATATGCGGCCCGTGAGGGTTGTGTGGCATGCGCGCGCGAACTCGTCCGCTCGAAAGCTGACCTGAACCTCGCCGATCCGGACGGAGTGACACCGCTCATCCTGGCCCTGATGAACATCCACTGGGACGTGGCCCGATACCTCATCGAGGCCGGGGCCGACGTGAACCAGTGGGACTTCTACGGTCGGGCGCCTCTCTACGCCGCGGTCGACATGAATACCTTACCCAAGGGACGGCATGTTGACCTGCCGTCCCTGGATGAGACCACCGGTCTGCAGGTCATCCAGATGCTGCTCGACCGGGGTGCCAATCCCAATGCGCAACTCAAGTTGCGCGTGCCTCACCGTCAGATCCCGTACGATCGCTACACGGAGCCCATGCTCAACATCGGGGCGACTCCGCTGTTGCGTGCCGCGAAGGCAGGCGACATCCCGGTTGTGAAGCTGCTGCTGACCCACGGAGCGTTGCCGGATCTCGCGAATTTCAACGGTGACACTCCGCTAATGGCCGCCGTTGGCAAAGGTTGGATCAACTCACCGACACGCGGCGCCTTCTACAACGAGGAGGAAGCACTGCAGGTCTACGCGCTGCTGCGCGCAGCGGGCGCCGACGTAAACGCCCAGACCCACTTTAACGAGACCCCGCTGCACAGCGCGGCCTTGCGCGGTTGGAACGAGATCGTCAAACGGCTCGTAGCCGACGGTGCGAAGATCGATGCGGCCGACGGCAATGGGCTCACGCCGCTGGACTTCGCCATGGGTCGCATTCCGAAGGCCTTCAACGCGATCCTGGCGGAGCCGAAATTGCAGACCGCCGCCCTGCTGAAATCACTCGGTGCACAGGTCGAGCACCCTGACCTGCCGCCGTGGCCGGCTGCCTCGACACCACGTATCACTGCGTGGATCCCGAGCGAGGATGCATTGCTGCCTCCGCAGTGAGCGCGTGGTCGCCAGACATCAATTCAGGAGTTGTGCCGAGTGAAGCGTCGATCATTCCTTGCGGGGCTCGTACCGGTGGCCGCCACCACCTCGTTTCTCAAAGTCAGCCCCTCATGGGGAGCCGAGCCGCAAAGATCACCACTCACGGTTGCCGACGTCGGTGAGCGACTGTTCGTCATCTCGGGTGGCGGCGGCAATGTGACGGTATTCAACTCGAGCGAGGGAGTGCTATTGGTTGATGGCGGCTCCCCCGAGCGCTCGCCGGAAGTGCTGAAGCTGGTGAAGCAGCGCACGGGAGCTGCGAAAATCCATACGCTTTTCAACACCCACTGGCACTGGGACCAGACCGGCTCGAACCTGACACTCGGTGCGGCCGGCACACACATCATCGCGCATGAGAACACCCGGCTGTGGCTCAGCACGGAAGTGGATTCGAAATGGCAGCATCGCACCTACAAGCGGCTGCCCCCCAAAGCCCGACCCAACCAGACTTTCTACACCACGGGCAGCCTGACCTTCGGCGGGGAAACGCTCGACTACGGTTACCTGCCGCAGGCTCACACCGACGGTGATATCTACGTCATGTTCAAAAAGGCCAACGTGTTAGTGGCCGGAGACGTGGTGTCGGTCGGCTCCTACCCGATACTGGACTACTGCACCAACGGGTGGATCGGCGGTATGGTGAATGCCACGCAGACGCTGCTTGGCTTATGCGACGCCAACACACGTGTCATTCCGGGCACCGGGCCGGCACAGACCCGCTCCGACCTGGACGCCGAGCACTCGATGCTGGCGGCCTTGAAACTGAAACTGTCGCAGCTCCTGTCGCAAGGCATGAGCGTGCAGGACATGCTGGCCGCGGCACCCACCCGCGACTTCGACGCCCGCTGGGGCGACCCGGCGCTGTTCGTCGCCAATGCGTGGCCCGGCCTCGTGCAGCGGGCGCGTGAGCTGGGTGTCTCCATCGTGTGAATTGGGTTTTGTGAGGCGGCGCACTTCCATTAGAGTCAAAGGTGCCATCCACCAAGGTCAAGTATCGACCCTTTGTGGCGCGTAGCGTCGTCCGCACCACGGAGGGCTAGTCGAGGGGGAACTTACGTGGGCGGTATCAATTCGCAGGCACCCGCACCGCTGCAAGCGTTGCTGGAGCTGGATGTCATCGATGCAAGCGAGCGCGCGGCAGCGTGGCGCGTCGGTGCGCAAACCTTTTTTCCGGGCCTGTCCGTGAGAGACCTGCGCCAGAGGCCCGCGCTGGGCTCGATTGCCGGATCGCAATTTGGCCCCGGACATCTGTGGACTATCCTGTCGCCCCCCGTGCAGGTCACCTACGATCCTGCGGCGGTCTCGTTCGAGAAAACACAGTTATTCTCTTTGATGCTACAGCTCCGGGGCACGACGGTGGCCAGCCAGGATGGCCGGGCCGCGATGATCCGCCCGGGCGAGATGTGTGTCATCGACAGCCGCCTGCCCTTCGAGCTGTCGGTGGGTGGGATGCTTTCACAGATTGTCGTGATGCAGATGCCGCGCCAGGCGGTGCTCGGCCGACACCCCTACCTGGAGCGCCGCACGGCCGAGGCATTCGATACCCAGGACACCGGGACCTCGCTGGTGCGGACTCTGCTATTGAACACCGCGGAAAACGCGGCTTCCCTGCAGGACGATCAACGTGCCTCCGCCCTGGCCTCGGTCATACAACTCCTGGGCGCCATTCGAGTCGAGACCCAGGAAAACAACTCCGGGGCCCATTGGCGAGTACGAGCAGCGCTGGCCTACATCGACGGTTCCCTTGCGGATCCGGAGCTCACGGCCACCCGGGTGGCCGATGCACAAACGGTAAGCCGGCGACGGCTCGACCAGATCATGGTCGAGGCCACCGGCGGCTCACTCAGCTCGCACATCTGGCTGCGACGGCTGGAACAGGCCGCGAGCGACCTCCGCGATGAGCGATTCGCCTCCAAAACGGTGACGCAGATAGCCTTCGCCGCGGGCTTCGAGGACGTCGCGCACTTCACACGCGCCTTCAAACGGCGCTACCGCATGCCACCTCGGGATTGGCGCAACGCCGTTCGCCCGGCTGGCACGGAACCCGTTTAACCCCCACGTTTCCACCTGAGGCAAATGGATATGCCAACACGTCGGGTGTCGGCTCGCGATGCTGTCCGTATACTGCCGGGAGGCGGCTAGTCGTGAGGGGAGTTCGTGAGCGGCAAATTGTGGCAATCGTTTCTCGTGGTACTGGGTGCAACGCTCGGTGTTGCCGCCCACCGTTCTGAAGCCGCCGGTGTCGATCAGCAACGGCTCGAGACGGCCGATCACCATCCCGGCGAGTGGCTGACTCCGGGGCGCACCACGGGCGAACAGCGCTTCAGCCCGCTGAGCCGCATCAACGACACCAACGTGCAGCGCCTGGGGCTTGCCTGGTACGCACCCTTGAATACCTATCGCGGAGTCGAAGCGACCCCGCTGATGATCGATGGCATTCTTTACAACATCTCCGCGTGGGACATCACCACCGCCTACGACGCGGCCACCGGCAAAGTGTTGTGGACCTACGATCCGAAGATTGCGCCGGAATGGGCGCGGCTGGCGTGTTGTGGCCCGGTCAGCCGGGGTCTGGCAGCTTGGGCCGGCAACATCATCATTGCCGCCCTGGACGGCCGCCTCATCGCGTTGGATGCGAAGTCAGGCAAGCCTGTCTGGACCACGCAGACGATCGAGAAGGGACAGCCGCTGTCGCTCACGGGCGCGCCGCGCATCGCCGCCGGACAAGTGGTCATCGGCAATGCCGGCGGCGACTTCGGCGCACGCGGTTATATATCGGCCTACGACGCGCTCACCGGCAAACCGACCTGGAAGTTCTATATCGTGCCGGGCGATCCGGCTCATACGCCGGAAGGCGCCGCATCCGACTCGATCATGCCCATGGCCGCCAAGACCTGGTCCGGGGAATGGTGGAAGGTCGGCGGCGGCGGCAACGACTGGGATGCCATCGTTTACGATCCCAAGCTCGATCTCGTCTACTTCGGGACCGGTAACGGCTCGCCTCATCCGCAGGAATTCCGCAGTCCCGGCGGCGGCGACAATCTCTTTCTGTGTTCCATCGTGGCCGTGAACGCGCACACCGGTCACTACGCCTGGCACTACCAGGAAGTCCCCGCGGAACAGTGGGATTATGACTGCACCGCGCCGCTCATCCTGGCGGATCTCAACATCGCCGGAAAGAAGCGCCAGGTCGTGATGCACGCGCCGAAAGATGGCTTCTTTTACGTGCTCGATCGCGCGACCGGCAAGCTGATCTCGGCCAAGAACTACGTGCCCAACATGTGGGCGTCGCACGTGGACCCGAAGACCGGGCGCCCGGCGGTCCTGCCCGACGCCTACGTGGCCGAAAAACCGCACCTGATGACGCCGAGCTACGGCGGCGGGCACAGTTGGAATCCCATGTCCTACAGCCCGCAGACCGGGCTGGTTTACCTGCCCACCATGGAGCAATGGATGGTGGAATCGCGGCTGCCCGACGGGCAGTACAAGTACGTGCTCGGGCAATCGACTCTGGCGGCCGGCGTCAACAACTACGCGGAGTTGCGCAAGCAACTCAACGCCGCTCCTGAAATGAAGAGCGACAAGGGCTACCTGTTGGCCTGGGACCCCGTTCACCAGCGCGAGGCATTCCGCATCCCCTATCCCAATCCGGGCAACGGCGGAGCCCTGACAACGGCGGGCAACCTCCTCGTCGAGGGAACCATTAACCGGACCCTGGCCATCTATCGCGCCGACAACGGTAACAAGCTCTGGGAGATGCCGGTCGAGAGCGTTCCGGTGGCCGGACCCATGACTTACGAGGTCGACGGGACGCAATACATCGCCGTCAACGCGGGTTGGAATAGCGCCATCATTCACGCGCTGCATGATGGCCCCGAGCCATTCAACGTCGGTCCCGCCAATCTCGTCGTCTTCAAGCTCGATGCGAAGGGAGTGACCCTGCCGCCGGCGCCCCCCGTCGCCTCAATCCCCGAGCCTCCTACGGATCCGCAGCCGGTGGAGCAGGTAGAAGCCGGCGCTGCGCTCTATTCCGCGCAGTGCGCCGTCTGCCACGGCCAGAACGCAGTGGGAGGAGTCAAGGATCTGCGTTACCTGAGCCCCGAGAGACATTCGCAGTTCATGGACATCGTCCTGGGCGGCAAGCTCAAGGAACAAGGCATGGTGGGCTTCAGCGACCGCCTCAACACGCAGCAGGCGCAATCCATCCACGCCTACCTGATCCAACGGGCCCAGGAGGATTGGCAGCCGGACTTCACCCGGCCGAGGCGCAAATGAGCCTCGGCCGCGTGCTCAGCGCGGCGGCCCTGCGGCAGCAGCCGCGGGCACCCAGTTCCCATGAACTCCAGATCGCAACCGCATCGGCACCCTGATGCGCGCGATGGGGCCCTTGTCCAGGTGACCCGCTGCGACGACGTGAACCTCGGCCAGGTTCTGGTCGTGCCGGTCGACCACGAAAGCCAGGTAGCCCTCGTGTCCGGGTTGCGCCGAAGGTACGTGTATCGGCTCCTGCAGTGTCGAGGTGGGTCCGGGTGCCAGTGTCGTGAGCCGGCCGGTGTTGATTTCCAGGCGGCTGATCGCATTGAAACCGGCGCCGACCGGTCCTGACAGAATCGGCGGCCCGGCGCTGGGCTCGTAGCGGCAGTAATACGCGATGTCGTAGGGTCGCATGGCATCTTTGTCCGCAAGCCGCGGCAGATCGCCTGACGGACCCAACACCTGGCTCTCGATGCCATCACCCGGCTTGCCCAGGTCGAACGTCCAGCGCACGATGTTGCCATTCAACTGGTCCGGGCGGATCTGCAGCCCGCCGGCTTCCCGGATGAATTGGAACGCCGGCACGTCGCTCAGACTGAAGTCGGCGTACACCTTGTTGCCTTCGCTGAAGGCATTGAAAAAATGGAACGCCGAGCACGTCGGGCCCCGGAACCAGCGAATCTGATCGACCCGGCCGGCGCGCGGCATGACGCCCATCAGCGTCTCGCGTGAGCCGTCCCATGCCCAATGAGGCCCACCGGCCTTCATGCGCTCGAGGCTCGCGGTGATGGGAAAGAGCGGGAAAATCACGTGCTCCTTGGTCACGGCGAAATCGTGCATCAACGCGCAGAACGGCACCTCGAACCAATCCTCCCGGATGAGCTCCCCGTTCTTGTCGGCGACGCAGAACGCGACTTCGCGACTCGCAAGACCGCCCGCCTCGTATCCAAAGAAGTACATTTCCCCCGTGTCGGGATCGATGCGGGGATGCGCCGTCATGGTCGGAGTGCGCAGACGGCCGCCGTAACTCCACTCTCCCACGGTCTCGAGCGTTACGGGATCGAGCTCCCAGGCGCGACTGTCCTCTTTCAAGGCAAACAGCCGCCCGGCGTGCAGAATCGGTGTCGTGTTGGCCGCGCCACGACCCTTACCATGTACGCTCGGATCGTCCGTGTAGGGGTTGCGATAAAGGCCGTGCAGAGAACGGCGTGCGGCGCGTTCGTTCTTCCAGCGCTCGGTCTGCACGTAACGCATCTTGAAGTCCACATGACCCTTCTCGAAGCGAAACAGGCTCACCATGCCGTCTCCGCTGAGATACGTGTCGTCTCCCATGAGCGGCGGATATTGCGGGTCGGGAACAGAGCGGTACCAGGACCCCTCGAACTCGGCGGGCAGCGTGCCCTCCACGACGAGATCGAAAATGTCGCATTCGATCCGGGACGGCGCGTTGTGCCCACTGAAATCCGGCGTCGCCGGGAACGGAGTAGTCATTTCAATCTCTCACTGATGCTCGTTCTGATGGCCCCAGTCTTCCTGCGCGCGGGAAATGATATACCCATGAATCGCATTGACATCGTCCCGGCTCAACAACTTGGCGAAGCTGGCCATGCCGCGGTCGGAGCGGATTCCCTGCAACACGATGTCGGGAAAACTCGCATGCGTCCTGGCATCCATGTAGCGCAGGTCCTTCACACCGCCAACGGCCATCTGGCCGTGACAGACTGCGCAATTGTTGGCGAACAGCTCGGCGCCATGCTTCACCGCCGCCTCGCTCACTGTCAGCGCTGGCGGCTCGGTCAGGACCGTCGGAGTGGCCGGCGGCAAGGGCGGCAGTTGCCGATTTCCCCCGAGTTTGAACACCAGCAGGCGGGCCGCGGCACGGTTCATGGCAGTACCGCTCATGCGCTCGATCTGCGCCGCTCCACCGCCCCAACCGGCGTTGATGGCGATGTATTGCTCACCCCCGACGAGGAAGGTAATGGGCGCTGCCACCGGCGCGGACTGCACCGGCATTTCCCAAAGCTGCTTGCCGTCGGTGGCGCGGAAAATGGTCAACGTCTGCCGTGTCGTGCCCTCCACGACCAGATTTCCGGCGGTGGTCAACACTCCACCATTACCGGAGCGCGGCAACGGCACCTGCCAGACCTGCCGCTGCTCGACAGGATCCCACGCCGACAACCAGGCGCGCTCGCGCTGATCGGCCTCCTTCTGTAGCACTTTGCGCTTCTCGAGCGCGGCGCCCGTGAACCCACCCCATCCCGGGTTGGAACGGAACGGCTTGGGCTCGAAGCTTTCCGCCTTGGCATATGGGAACCACTGCTCGAAGGCGGGAAAATAGGCCAGGCGCGTTTTGGGGCTGAAGGCCATGGAGAACCAGTTGTGCCCGCCGCCCGGGCCTGGGGTGATCAACACGGGATCGGTGCCATAACGCGCCTGCGGGTTCACAATGGGCGCGCCCGTCTTGAAATCGATCCCCAGCGCCCAGTTGACCGGAACGTAGTTCTTCGCCGAAATCACCTTACCCGTGCGTCGGTCCAACACATAGAAGTAGCCGTCCTTCGGAGCGTGCAGCAACACCTTGCGCTGTTGCCCGTCGACCTTCAGATCCGCGAGAATCAGCGACTCGGTACAGTCGTAATCCCACTCCTCCCCCGGCACCTCCTGGTAGTGCCAGCGGTATTCGCCGGTGTTGGCATCGACAGCGACGACCGAGCAGAGAAAGAGATTGTCCCCGCCTCCCGGACTGCGGTAATCCTGCGCAAGCGGGGTGCCGTTGCCCGTTCCGAAGTAGACGAGCTTCAGTTGCGGGTCATAGACGATCGAATCCCACGCGCCGCCACCACCCCCGAGCGTCCACCACTCCCCGTGCCAGGTTTTGGCCGCCTGCTCCATGAGCGTATTCTCGAAACCCTTGGCCGGGTCTCCCGGAACGATATAGAAGCGCCATATGAAAGCGCCGGTTCCCGCATCCCAGGCACTGACGAATCCACGGGCGCCGAAATCACCGCCCCCGTTGCCAATCACAACCTTGCCGTCGAAAACGCGGGGTGCGCCAGTGATCGAATAGGGCTGGGTCTTCTCGAATGTCTGCGCCGTCCAGACGGGCTTCCCGGTCCGGGCATCGAGCGATATGAGGCGCCCATCAAGAGTTGCGATAATGACGTGTCCCTGCCACCACGCGAGCCCGCGGCTGACAGGCTCACAACAGGCGTAACGTCCCCACTCCTTGGGCACCTGTGGATCGTAGCTCCATAGGAGTCTGCCACTCTTGACGTCGAAGGCGTAGGTGATGTCCCACGCGCTGATGTCATACAACACACCGTCGACCGCCAGCGGGGTCGCTTCGACCCCGCGCAGTGTGTCGAGATCGTAAAACCACTGCAATCCGAGGCGACCGACGTTACGCTCGTTGATGCGGTCCAATGGACTGTAGCGCTGCGCGTCGTAGCCGTGACCCTCCGTCATCCAGTTGCCGACGGCAGCGGCGCGGTCAGAACCGGCGCCGCTGGCCGGCGACTGCCAGACAGCCATTCCTACGAACAGCGCCACTAGAGCAGTCCATCGCATGCGGACGCCTAGAACTGTTTGTGTATTGTCAGCGCCCACTCGCGCGGCATACCGATCTGTCCATCGATGTAGCCAATCCCGGTGCTGGTTTTGGTGATGTAGTACAACTTGTTGGTCAGGTTCGTGCCCTGCAGAGCCAGGCTCCAGCCACGGTGCGGCGACCAGTAGGTCAGCCTGCCGTTGACGAGTGTATACCCTTGCGTCTGGACGTCAGGGCTGCAGATCAGGTCGCCGCAAGCGGCAGGAGTATACGCAGCATCGACTCTCGGTGTCAGCGAGCCATAATTAGCCAGGGGGGCCTCGTATTGGATACCGATACTCGCCTTGTTCTTGCCCACATCCGGAACGGACTCACCCGGCGCGATAGCGGGCGAAATCGAGTGGATGAACGTGAGGTCGAGATAGCTGTAGGAGGCGTCGATCATCAGGTGGTCGATCGGGTGCAGCTCGAATTCCGCCTCGAACCCCTTGCCTACCGCATCAGCCGCATTGACGTACTCGCCGCACGGGTTGTTGAACGGCGGCTGCAACGGAGCGCCGTTCTTGTCCACACACAGTTGCGGCAGGTTGGCGGACGCCTGGTAACCGTAGTAATCCTCGTAAAAGACGGCGAAGTTGGCGCGCACCCGGTTGTCGAACCATTGGCTCTTCAGACCCACCTCGGTGGACTTCAGGGTCTCCGGTTTGAAGCCGACCACCTGCTCGGGGTAGTAGGGCCGCGGTGTGATGCCGCCGCCCTTGAAGCCGGTGGACCATGACGCGTAGGTCATGATGGCCGGTGTCCATTGATAGTCGAGGTTCAGCCGGTAGTCGATGTGCGAGCCGTCGAAGCGGCCCACTGTGCCGTTGAGCGGATCCGCCGGATTGCTCAGCGGCAAATAAGGAGTGATGCCGTCGATGTTGGAATCGTTGAATTCGAAGCCCTTCTCCTCCTTGGTGTAGCGGATTCCGGCGTTGAAGTTGAGGCCCGGGAAGAGATGCCAGGAGGTGTTGGCAAACCCCGCCTTGGTGATGACCTTCGCCGTGACGTCACCCAGGAAGTCGAAGGTGGGCTCGCTCGCGGTGCCGTACGGCACGAACGGATCGTCCTCCCGGCTCCGATATTCCGTATTCTGATAGAAGTAGATTCCACCGACCGTGTAGTCGAGGAATGACCCCAGCGCCGAGCCATTCAGCCGCAATTCCTGGCTGAACTGCTTGTTCTTGATCAACGCCTGCTCGAGCACCAGGGGGATCGGCGAGTCGCTGTTGTCGTCACCGAAGCCGCTCGAGTATTGGCGGAAGGCGGTGATGGATTTCAACGACAGCTTGTCGGCAAGCTTCCAATCGACCGTGAGCGAGGTTCCCCAGCCGTCCAGCGTGTTGTTCGGATTGGCGTAGAACGCCCCGTTCGGAGTCGTCGGGTTGCCGAAAATGTCCCCGGCCTTGTAGGTGACGCCCGGGTCGAGGAAATTGGCGTAGTTGGTGTAGGGATTCTTGGGGACGAAGCGACTGTCGTACGGCGCTTTCGCCCAGGGAACCGTATTGAAAACCGGAGTCACGGCGATCAGGGAGTTCGCGGAGCTACCGGAGTTATTGTGAGTCGAGTCCGTGACCCAATTGACCTCGACGTTTTCCCCGGCCAGCCAGCGCAATGACGCTCGCAGCGCGGTGTAGTCGAGGCCACCTTCGGTTCCCGTTTTGCAGTCATGCGTGAAGTTGCCGCGCGGAATGGCACCGGAGACCACATAGGGGTCCGCGGGATGAGTGCAAGCATAATCATACAGCTGTACATAACCGTCCTGGCGGCGCGCGATTCCCGACAGGCGCAAAAACACAGTGTCCGGGATCAAAGCGAAATCGCCGCTCGCGTGCAGCTCTTCGCGGTTCAAGCTGCCGTAGGTCGCCTCGACATAGCCATCGTTGCTGCCGGTGGCCTTCTGCGTGTACAGCTTCACCGAGCCGCCCAGCGAGTTCATACCGGACAAAGTCCCCTGCGGACCGCGCAAGATCTCTACCCGGTCCAGATCGAGCAACTCGAAGTCAGAGCCCGTGAGGGTCGCGAAGTAGACATCGTCGATGTAAACGCCAACGCCCGGATCGACCGCCGGGTCGAAGTCAGTCTGACCGATGCCACGAATCTGCGCCCGCATGGACAGACCCCCGCCCGCTCCATTCTGCTGCAGGATGACGTTGGGTGCCTGCGCGGTAACGTCGGAGAGAGTCGTCTGATTGCGGGCCTCTAGCATTCCGGCCGTAACCGCAGTGATGGCGACCGGAGTCTCCTGGAGGGACTCTTTGCGGAACTGGGCTGTGACCGTCACCTCCTCCAGGGGACTAGAGTTGGAAGACTCTTGCGCCAAAGCCACGCTCGACGCGGCGCAAGCCGTGAGCACGGCAAGGCGCAGAGATATTCTCGATCCCGACATAATATTCCCCCTCTCGGCGGCTATCACACCGCTGGTTATTGCGGGGGATCGTATAGCGAGAGAGGGGCCCGCCAGTTGACTGCGCTAGAACGGTGACTTGACGCGATTGGAAAATCGAGCCCCGCGGCGACGAATTGTGTGGGGTGCGCGCGACGGTTAGCGATCCGGGGGGTTCCACTGCGCTGTCATGTTGTAGGGCAATACCGTGAAAATCGCCTCGACGCGGTAGATCTTGCCGTCCCGGATCTTGAACCTTTCCATGAACTGTAACGAATTGGGGTACTTGAAGGGACTGTGTTGGGTCGCGCCGTCCGTCGTCTGGTACTCGTCGATACGGGCTGCATGATCGATATAACCGGACGCCACGACCACACCCCGCTCCTCGTCAACTGCGAAGAATCTGCGCCCGCGAACCCGCTCGTCGAAACGGAACTGTCCGAGCTTGAATTGCGCTTCACAACCCTGCGCGAGCCGGGCGAAGGCGCCGCTGGTAGTCGACATCCCGTTTTCCTGTCGGGCGCATTCCGAATCGAACTTCGTGTGGAGCCTGCCGTTGTTCTGCTGCAAGGTGTTGAAGTAGCCGTCGGCCAACGCGATCAGCTTGCTGCGCGACGTACGTCGCGTCGGCGGCAGAGCCTCCGCGAACGCCGGATCGTGGGTGTCATTCGCAGGATCGCCAAAGGGGCCCGCGTCACCCTTGCGATCGATGATGGCCTCGACCTGGGAGATCTTCCCGTCCTCGACTTTGAGCCGCATCGCGTAGTATGCGGGCTGTCCGTGCTCGTCGATGGTTCCATACCAGGCAACATTTCCGGTGGAAGGATCGGCGACATACTGTGCGTTCGGGCTCTTCGCGGTCGCTGTGGCCCAGACGCCATCCCCAATCATCATCGCGACGCTGTTTTCGGTGTACCGCACGGATTTCGCCCAGGAGACTCGCGAAGGATCCTGCGCTACCAGCGCAGTCATGTATTCATCCGCCGCATGTATCAGACAGTCACGATCACACGGTTTCCCGGAAGGCTTACGATCGAGATCCTTGCTGTACGCCGCACCAGGACCGGTCCACGGCGAATGCATGAAGTAAGGGATGTAGGTGAAGACGGCTTCCACGCGGTAGATGAGGCCGTTTCTGATCTTGAACGCCTCCATGAGTGACAGCGAATTCGGCCACTTCAAAGCGGTTTTACGCACCTGCCCATCCGCGGTCTTGTAGGTGTCGAATGCATTGGCATGATCGAAAAAGCCGGTGGCGACCACCACCCCACGCTCCTCATCGACGAGCAGGAAGCGGCGCTCTCTGACACGCTTGTTGATCCGGTAGATCCCGAGCTTGAACTGCGCCTCGCAACCCTGGGCGATGGAGGCGGCGCCGCTGGCCCCGCGGGTGGTGCTGATCCCGTTTTCCGTTCGCTGACAATCCGGATCGAACGACGTGAGCACCTGGCCGTCATTCACTTCGACCGTGCTGAAGTAGCCGTTGGCCACCGCCGTGAGTCGCTCGCGCGAGCGGCGCTCCTCCACTGGCAAAACTTCCGCGAAGGCGGGATCGTGCACGAGTTGCTTGGGGTCGCCAAACGGCGCGGGATGCGCTGTCTGTCGGTCGACGACGGTCTCGACCTCAACGATGAGCCCGTCCTCGACTTTGAGTCGCATTGCGTAGTACGCCGGCACGCCGTGCTCCTCGACCGTACCCAACCAGGCTGCATTGCCGGTATCCGTGTCCGCAACCTCGAGGCCGGTTGGCGCCACGCCGCTGACAGAGCCCCACAGACCCTCTCCCACCGGCATTTCCACATCGTTTTCGGTGAAGCGCACGCTCTTTGCGAAGCGGGCCCGGGCGGGCTCCTTATGCGCGAGCGCGTTCATGTAGTTGTCGACAAATCCAATGAGGCAATTGTGGTCGCAGGCTTTCGAGATCACCGCAGTGGACTCGCCCGGCGCCTGGGCCAGCACCGCGCCGCCCGAAAAAAGTGAAAGTCCGACCACGAGGTGGGCAAACAATCGCGGGCGCGAACGGTCGATCGGGGTGTTGGCTCTCACGGTATAACGCTCCTCGGGACGAGTTCTTTGACTCCAGTGTCTCTCTACGCTACAGGTGAATCGCGCCAGTTTCCAACTGATCGATTGCGAACCTCCGCGCCGAGAGGCAGACTGCCCCACCTCGAAGGTAGAGAGAGCGCGCGGCAATGACGGTCATAAAACAGTATCGGGAATTGGCGTTCGCTCTGCTCGCTGTCGCGCTTTGCTCCGCAGGAAACGCCCGCAACCAGCCATTGCACGACGTGGTAATAGACGATACAAACGTCTATCCCGAAAGCATGAGTGCCGCTAAAGACGGGACGATCTACATCGGCAGCATGAAAGGCATCATCTTTCGCGCCGCGCCCGGCAGTCCGAAAGCGGAAGCCTGGATCAAACCCACGGAGCAGAACGGTCTGCTGTCGATCCTGGGCGTACTCGTGGATGAACGGTCCAAGACACTCTGGATCTGTTCAGACCCCAGTCCCTTCCGTAATCCTCCCGCGGTCGGCACCTCTTCGTTGATGGCCTTCGATCTCAAGACGGGCTCGCAGAAAGGCGTCTACCCTTTCCCTGCGCCCGCCTCGGCCTGCAACGACATTACGATCGCTCGCGACGGTACCGTCTATGCTTCGGATACGCCGAATGGACGAATCCTGAAACTGACACGGGGCGCGAAAGGCCTGGAGATCTTCGCGGCGGACGACCGTTTGAAGGGCATCGATGGGATCGTGTTCGGCGGCGATGAAGCCTTGTACGCCAACATCGTGACTCGCGGATTGTTGGTGCGAGTGGAGCGCGCCGCCAATGGACAATTCAAGGATCTCACGACTCTGACCACGTCGGCGACTCTCGGGGCTCCTGATGGCTTCCGGCTCATCAAGGGGCGGACCTTCCTGCTTGCCGAAGGCAGCGCCGGACGGATCGATGAAGTCACGATCGAGGGTGATCGCGCCGAGATCAGGGTGCTCCGCGACGGACTCATCTCACCGCCCGCCGTCACTCTCGTAGGGCGGACCGCCTATGCGCTCGAAGGCAAAATCGGCTATCTCATCGATCCGACGCTCAAGGGGCAGGATCCCGGTGTATTTAGCGTGCACGCGGTGCCCCTGGATGGCAGCGGCAGCGGCACTCTCAATACACCACATTGATTGCCACTACCGGAATCACAACAGCATCCGTGTTGTGACCCGCGGTAACCAGTTTTGTGCCGAAGATCACGCCCACATTGGAGGTCCAGTTGTATTCAACCGCCGGAGCGAAGCCCAGCGATTCACTCGAGCCTGAGTTGCCACGAAAGATGGGCGCCGGGCTGTTGTCGCCACTCTGCTGCGTAGGATAACTTCCCACGACGCGAGTGTTGGCGTCATGCTCGTAGACGACATCGAGCGCCAGCACCCAGTTACGTGTCACGCTGTATTCCCACGACGAATCCGCGATAAAGGAACTCCCAGGGCTCGCGTTGCCCCTGAATCCCGATGCCGTGCCGTACACACTGACATCCTCGAGCCGGACGTCGTGCGAAAATGAGCCGGACAAATCGAGGCGAGTCCGCAGAATCCGGCCATTCGGCAACCAGAGATAGTGTTGGGTGTAGAGCGACACCGTCGTCGTGTAGGCACCAGCACCCAGACCATCACTCGGGCGCTCACCGAGCCGATCGTACTTGCCGCTCGGCACCGTTTCGGCGAGCACGACAGACATCGTCGGGACCCAGTGTCCTTCCTGAAACTGCGTGAGTCGGTACTGCGCCTGCAAAGTGACATCGCCGACCTGCACTCCTGAGCTACTCCGGCCCTGACTGACTTCATTGTAGCCGAATCGCGGAATCACACCGGCCGTCACCGTATCCGTGAGTCCGTAAAGCAGGTAGGTCTGCGATCGAAACCCCTCTGCCCGGGCAGTCCCGTGCCGCACTCCTCGATCATCGAAATGACCGTTGGAGATCGAGTCGTACACATAGGGCTCGACGAGGAAATGTCCCTGCGACAGCGTGGCGGCCGAAGCGGCTAACACCGGGCCAGTCCACCAGGCGTCATCGCGCGACTGTCGAGTCGCGGAGTCCGTCGATGAATCTACGTCAGCGCCGGCCGCGCCCGCCGGGCGGGCAATCATGGACAACATGGCTAGGACCGCCGACACCGCCATCCGGGT
This sequence comes from Gammaproteobacteria bacterium, assembly GCA_028293725.1. Next base: position 32,704 of record JAQGOE010000086.1, read on the forward strand.
CAGGTACGGCCATTCGCGCCGAGACAGGTACACCTGCCTCGCGCCGCGTTCGCGCGTCATGGAGTGGAATCCTTGGGGTTCCGCCGAAGTTGGCGGCTTCAATGACCGCGATCATCGGCGGTCGCGGCACCCCTGACATTCCGTTTCTTGCGGTCCATCGACCGCGACGCGAGCCTTCTAAGGCAACGTCAGCGCAATGAGTTCCCCGGGCAGTCCTTTCGCACCTACCGCGACCACGATGTATTGCCGTCCGTCGGTCTCGTACGTCATCGGTATGCCCGATTGATTCGCGGGCAACGTGATTTCGTGGAGCATTACTCCGCTCGCCTTGTCGTAAGCGCGAAACTTATTCCCGCCACCCCCGGCGCGCCACAGACCGCTACCCTCCCCCGCGAACAACAGCGTTTTCGTCACCAGGAGGCCGACCTGATCGAAGGAGCCGGTGCGCGGCAGTTTGACACCGGCGAGCGCTGGATTGTCGCGCGCCCAATCCGGAGTGTCGCTGTTGGGAATCATCCAGACATGATCGCCGGTGTTCAGGTTGATGGCGGTGATACGTCCCCACGGCGGCTTGATCAGGGGGAGGCCGGCGGGACCACCCAGTGAGCCCTTGGGAAAGCCCTCGCCGTAGGCGCCGATGTAGCGCATGTCGGAGATCTTCGGATCCTGGCGCAATCCGATGGGACTCACGGAAGAAATCGAGCTGACATACAGGATCCCGGTTTCCGGATCCACCGCGGCGCCCTGCCAGTTCGCGCCGCCGGAGAGTGACGGGCGCAACAGGCTGCCCAGATTCCCACCCTCACTTACAACCGACGGCGGCGTGTACGCTGGGCCAAAGCGGTAGTGACTGACGATCTCGAGCGCCTGTTGCTTCATCTCGGGCGTGAAGTCGATCAGGTCCTCGCGCCGCAGACCCTGCGGCTCGAAGGGTGCGGGCTTCGTCGGAAACGGCTGCGTTGCTGAGGTCTTCTCGCCCGGCACATCCGACTGTGGGACGCGGCGCTCCTCGATGGGCCATACGGGCTTTCCCGTCACGCGGTCGAAGACGAACGCCAATCCCATCTTCGTCACTTGCACGATGGCGGGGATTTTCCGACCTGCTACTGTTATGTCAGCGAGCACCGGCGGTGCGGGCAGGTCGTAGTCCCAGATGTCGTGATGAACGATCTGGTAGTGCCAGATACGTTTTCCAGTGTTGGCATCGACGCATACGAGAGTATCCGAGAAGAGATCGTCGCCGTGACGGTGACCGCCGTAGAAATCACCGGTAGCGGCCTCGATGGGTAGATAAACATAACCGCGGGCTGCATCGGCCGAGAACGGCGTCCACAAACCTGTGTTTCCCGTGTACTCCAAACTCTCGTCGGCCCAGGTGTCGGCGCCGAGCTCGCCGGCCTGCGGTACCGTGTGGAAAGTCCATTTGAGCGCGCCGGTGCGTGCGTCGTAAGCACGGACCCAGCCGGGAACCGCAACTTTAGACGGTGGCGCTCCTCCCGCGGCGAACGCGACTCCCACGACGATGACATCGCCCACAATCACCGGCGGTGAACTCGAGCCAGGGGGCGTCTTGACTAACTCATCGACACGCGGCAGACCCTGCTTTAAATCGACAATTCCGCTGTTGCCAAAGGAGGCGATCGGCAGCCCCGTATGGGCATCGAGGGCGACGAGCTGAAATCCGGGCGTGATGGTGAAGACCCGGCTGCCTTCCTTCGGGTCGGTGCTACGCCAAAATGAGACTCCGCGGCCGGAGCTGCGGCGCGGAGCACTCGTGCCGCGCTCACCCTCATCGAGGCGATACATCCACAAGGTCTCGCCGGTCGCAGCGTCGATCGCAACCACGCTCCGCCGCAGCCCGGCCGAGGTATACAGAACCCCATCCGCCATCACGGGCGTGGCCCGAAAATAGAACTCGGGAGTCGGACCGAAGTTGTCGGATTTCCAGCGCCACGCCACGCGCAGCTGACCAACGTTATCGCGATTGATCTGATCCAACGGCGAGTAGCTGGTGCTGCCGGGATCGTTGCGGTTGTTGAGCCATTCAACCTGGGCGTGACTGGCGACGACCGGCGTCGCTTGCGAGGCTACCGCCCAACCGTTCGCCAGGCGAATTCGAGCAAGGGTGGCCGCGTAGTCCCGCTCGCTGAGCGATCCCGGATTGGTAGGCGGCATCGTCTTGCGGACAAACCGCTCGAGCTCCTCGGGCGCGAGCGCCGACCAGTGCTCCTGGAAACCGCTGCCAATGAGCGCCGGCCCCGTCTCACCGCCCCGTAACTCAGGACCATGACAGCTGGCACAACTACGCGAGTAGGCATCGTCGGTCGACGTCGCGGCGGCGGGCGCCGCAATGGACGCCGCGAGGAGCGCAACCAACACGGACCGCGCACGGACCAAACCGCGCAACCCGTGGGCGCGCCCGCATCTCGTCGAATTCAAGGTCGTTTTTTTGATCAGCCGCGCCCGATGTAAGGCATCTTGGTGGCCATGATAGTCATGAATTGCACATTCGTATCGAGCGGCAAATTCGCCATCTGCAGGACGGACTGCGCTACATGCTTCACGTCCATCAGAGGCTCCGGAGTGGCGCTCCTGGACGCGAGGCGATCTGCGAGCTCGGTCCGCGCGTTGCCGATATCGATCTGCCCGCAAGCTATGTCGTAGGCCCGTCCGTCCAGGGAAGTCGACTTGGTAAGTCCCGTCACCGCGTGCTTACTGGCCGTATAGGCCACGGACAGAGGTCTGGGCGCGTGTGCGGAGATCGAGCCATTGTTGATGATGCGGCCGCCTCTCGGGCTCTGCGCCTTCATGATCCGGAAAGCTTCCTGCGTACACAGAAACGCACCCGTGAGATTCGTGGCGATCACTGCCGTCCATTGCTCGTAAAGGAGGTTCTCGAGCGGAACCGCCGGAGCGCTGATGCCCGCGTTGTTGAAAAGCACGTCGAGGCGACCAAATACCTCATGGGCACGTGTGAACAGAGCATGCACCGACCCCGGGTCGGTGACGTCCGCCGTGACGGCGAGGGCATTCTTGCCCGCGGAACCCGCCAGGGACGCAGTCTCGTCCAGGGATTCTTTGTGCCGGCCGGACAGGACCACGTGATAGCCATCGTTCAGGAACGCCAGCGCTGTCGCCTGCCCAATACCGCTGCCCGCGCCGGTGATGAGCGCAATTCGGTCGCCTGCTGCCATGGTGGGCCTCTTGTAATTTGGAAGTGGGGAATCCCGGGAGTCTATAATTCCGAAGCCGCAACGGATAGGGAAGACGGCGGGATACCCATGAGCGACAGTTTCTTTGGCATCGTCCATTTGCCGACCTATGTCATCGGCACCGTGCTGGTCATTTTGCTGCCGGGGCCGAATTCGCTGTTCGTGCTCAGCACAGCGGCGCGGCGGGGCGTCCGCTTGGGTTACCGGGCCGCCTGCGGTGTGTTCATTGGCGACACGATGCTGATGACGCTCGCGTCCATAGGCATAGCCTCGGTGCTGAAAGCCAATCCCACGGTATTCCTGATATTGAAATCCGCCGGTGGCGCCTACCTGGGCTATCTCGGCATCAACATGATCATCACCGCGTGGAAAGGCAGAGGCGCCCCTGCGTCGGCGCCAGCGCCAACGCCAACCGTAGAAACATTGCCGGCGCCCGTTGGCGACCCACTACCGCGCGCGCTGGGCATCAGCCTGCTGAATCCCAAGGCCATCCTGTACTGCATCGCGTTTTTCATTCAGTTCGTCGATCCCGCCTACGGCCACAAGATCGTGTCATTCGCCCTGCTCGGCTCGATCGCGCAGTCCTGCAGCTTCCTGTACTTGAGCCTGTTGATATTCAGCGGCGCCCGCCTGGCCGAGTCCTTTCGCCGTTGGCGCCGCACCCGCACCGCCCTGACCGGCGGTGCCGGCGCTGCTTTTGTTGGCTTCGGCGTAAAGCTTGCCACCGCCGCGGTGAACTGAGGCTCGTCACTCCACACAGGTCACCCACATAGGAAATCGACAATGCCCTTGATATCGATTGCACGCCAGGAGCGCGCCGAACAGCCGATATTGCTCATCCGCCGGCAGCTCTCCCGCGACGATCTGCAAAGCGCGCTCTCGCAGTGCTTCGGCAAGCTATACGCCCATGGCCACACGGCGGGACTTGCTGTAGCGGGCTGGCCACTCACTCGTTACTTGTCGACCGGACCCGGACTTTGGACGATTGAAGCGGCAATGCCTCTCGCGACCCCCGCAACCGGTGCAGGCGAGATGGAGCCGGGTATTCTCCCTGGCGGTCCGGTTGCGCTCGGCGTTCATGCCGGCACTTACGACCAACTTCCCGAATCCAACGCAGCGATCGAGAAGTGGATCGAGTCCAACGGCTTTCGCGTAGGTGGAGCACCTTGGGAATCGTATATTACGGACCCGGGTGAACACCCGGATCCAGCCGATTGGAGGACTGAAATTTACTGGCCGCTTGCGGAATGACGCACCCGGAACAGCCCCGCCTCAACTGCCTCGGTGCAGCGGGCTCGCGCGCAACACGCGGTCTGTTTCTTTCTTCACGACCCCATAACATTCGCAGGAAAGTTGCTCGAGCCGTGGCCGGTTGAGTACGGTGATATGGCCGCGTATGTACGAGATCACGCCGAGCTTCTGCAACTTACCCGCAGCAGCCGTCACACCCTCGCGGCGCACGCCCAACAGGCTCGCGATCAGCTCCTGGGTCACCGCGAGCTTGTTTGATGTCAGGCGATCGAGAGACAACAGCAGCCAGCGGCACAATTGCTGGTCGACGCTGTGATGCCGATTGCACACCGCCGTCTGCGCCATCTGTGTAAGCAGGGACTGTGTGTAGCGAAGTAGGATATGCAGCAACTCGCCGCGACGCTCGGATGCCTGCATGAGCCTGCGGCCCGTGAGCCGGTACGCCGAGCCGCCACTTTGAACGATGGCGCGTGAACTCGTCGTTTCGCTGCCAATGAAGAGTGAGACCCCGACCAGCCCTTCCTTGCCAACGACGGAGATCTCGGCCGACGCTCCATTCTCGAGCACGTACAGCAGAGAGATGACACAGTCGACGGGGAAATATACGTACCGCAACGGCACACCCGACTCGTACAACACAGTGCCGAGCGGCAGCGTCACCAGTTTCAGGTGTGGAAACAGCCGCTCACGTTCTGCCCGCGGCAGCGCCTCCAGAATGTGATTTTGCAACGGCGACGGCGCTGACGGCACTTAAGACGGGCCTGGTGATAACGGCCGACCGCCGCCGGGCCAGTCTATAGACCGGCGGCGACTGAATGTTTGATCATTTGCCCCTCGGTACCCCTTTTGGCGCGGCAGGTTTGAGGCGGCTTCGGATGATTTTGACAGGCTATAACTTGTCAATAAGTGAACATTTGACAGGCTATAGCTACTCATATATCCTGATTCCGAATAGTCAAAGCTACTCGGACTTTCCCCATGCTCCGCTCACTACCCCTGCAGCAGCTCGACAAAACGCTGGGACCGTGGCGCGCTTTGACGTACGCACGCCCCAGCGGCGGTTGGTTACGCGCGATTCGGCAGACTCTGGGTATGACAACGCGCCAACTCGCCAAATCCGTGGGTGTTACTCAGGCCGCCGTAGTCGACGCCGAACGAACGGAGGCCAAAGGCGATATCACACTCGCGACATTGCAACGATACGCGGCCGCGCTCGGCTGCGAGGTTGCCTACGCGCTTGTCCCTATACGTCCCCTTCAGGAAATGGTCGAGCAACAGGCCGACCGCATCGCACGGGATCAAGTATCCCGCGTAAGACATTCCATGGCCTTGGAAGACCAGCTTACGAGCGAGGAGCATTCAGAGCGCGAGATCGCGGAACTGCGCAGAAAACTCCTGGAAGGCAAACGCTCGCGACTCTGGCAATGAGGTTTGAATACGCGCCCGGGGCTACGCCTATCGACTTGGACGAGGCGAAGGGCCTCATCCCCGAGCATCTCACGTTGCAACGGGTGCGGGCGGAAATAACGGGACGGCGGCTGCGGCCCGCGCCGCGCCGGACGGTTACACCCTGCTTCTGGGCTCCGTCGGACCGCTGGCGGTTCATCAATTCACCTATGCCACGCTGAGTTTTGCGCCTGAGCGGGACTTCGTGCCGATTGCACTGTTGGAGTCTTCGCCGATCCTCCTGGTCGCGTCGCCCACGGTCCGGGCGTCATCGGGGTTGCAGCTGGTTGAGTTGGCCGCTCCAGACCGGGGACCCTCTCCTATGCCTCCAACGGAAATGGAAGTCCGGAGCAGGTCGCCGGCGAATTGTTCAAGACCCGGCTGAAGCTGGATATCCAACATCTTCCTTATGACGGAGCGGATTCCGCGGGTGCAGTAGCGTCACGCCCGGCAAAATCAACTCATGTACAAGCGCTTGTCCCGTAGCCCGGCGTACGCAGCGTCGCTGACTTCGAGACACGGCTTGTCCAAGGATAGAGGCGCCGTGACGCCTATGTTCAGCTGTCAGAACATTCTGACACGTAAACCGGCGGTGATCCGCTGCCGCCGTGCGCGAAGATGGATAAACTGCATTTCAGGTTGGTGAGTCCCAGCACCACCTCCGGTAGGCAGCACAGCACGCTGCCGTGAATTGACTCCCTTTCACCTTCACGGCCAGGTTGGGCGGAGAGTGGTATGTCCAGCAAATGCAGGATCTACGCGGTAGCGCTCGTATTCTTTGCGATAGCCGCGCCAGCCCTTCCAGTCCGCGCGCAGTCGAGCTCGGAAGCGGGCGGCGGCGCGCAAACGACTTCGCGGCAGTCGCCGGCCGACAAAGAGCTGGCCCAACGCGTCTATGCGAAGCTGAACGCGGATCAAGTTGATTACTACAAACACGTCACCGTGCTCGCTGACAATGGTGTCGTTACGCTAGGTGGTTCCGTTGGAACGACCGAAGCCTTGAACAAAGCAAAAGGCATAGCGGGCGGCGTGCCTGGCGTAACCAAGGTTGTGAACCAGATGGCACTGGAACGGGCACCCGATCACGGACGCTAACAGGGCGATCTCGGCCGTCGCATCGATATGGCCAGCGGCCGCCCGCGCAGGCTCGCCCTCGAGCGTGGGTTCAGACTGAGCATCTAACTAGAGCATCGCTCGACCGCCCGTCACGGGCAATACAGCGCCCGTGATATAACTGGCGGCATCCGAGGCGAGGAACACGTAGGCTGCCGCGAGTTCCGCAGGTTGAGCCGGCCGCCCCAACGGCGTGTTCGCCCCGAATTGCGAAGTCTTTTCAGCCGACATGGTCGACGGAATCAACGGCGTCCATACTGGCCCGGGAGCCACGGCGTTCACGCGGATGCCATCCTTCGCGAGGAGTTGCGCGAGACCCGACGTGAAGTTGGCGATTGCCGCCTTGGTGGACGCGTAAGCAAGCAGTTCCGGTGCTGGATCATCCGCTTGGATCGAAGCGGTGTTGAGAATGACCGCCCCCGGCTTCATTTTCGGCGCGGCGACGCGAGAGAGGAAGAACATCGCTTCGATGTTAGTCCTGAACGTGTGCTTGATCTCATCCGGTGAGAAATCCTGAACTTTCTGCTTGGTGCGCTGGAAGGCAGCATTGTTGATCAGTACATCGAGCCTGCCAAACTCCCGCAGTGCCGTCTCTATGAGTTTCTCGCAATGCCCTTCTTCTCCTACGTCACCAGGGACCAGCACTACCCGGCGGCCCGCGCGACGTACCCATTCCGCGGTTTCCTTCGCATCGTCGTGCTCATTGAGGTAGGAGATCAGAATATCCGCTCCCTCCCGCGCAAAAGCGATCGCGACCGCGCGGCCTATGCCGGAGTCACCGCCCGTAATGAGCACGCCGCAGCCGTCAAAGCGGCCCGCCCCTTCGTAGGTTTCCTCGCCGTGATCCGGTTGCGGGTCGAGCAAACGCGACTTGCCTGGCGCGGGCTGCTGCTGCTTCGGGAATGGCGGACGCGGTCCGGCTGAGCGTGGATCGATTGGCATGGGACACCCTTCCCGTATCTGACATATGACATCCAGGACGCAAAATCCGTTCCGGGGCTGCACCGTCGAGTCACACGATGCGAGCAATGATTCCCTCAGTGGCGCGCAGATGGAGTTTCTCCGACGCGGTACTCGCGAGCGGACCCCGCGGGTCTGTCGACACGAGAACGCTCAAGTTGACTCCGGGCAAAACGGGCAAACTACAAGGTTCAGCACCGAAGTTGAGCGCCACGAGAACGCGACGCCCACTGGCAATCCGCTCATAGCTGAGGACGCGGGGGCCGACGCTGTGCTCTCGATACTCTCCGATCGCCAATGCCGGCTCGTCGCGTCTCAACCGTAACAGCACCCGATACAGGTTAAGCAGGGAATGCGGGTCTGACGACTCGGTCGTGACATTGACTGTTTCGCAGTCGTCGCTGAGAGGTAACCACGGCGACGCGGACGAGAAACCGGCATACTGCTCTGCAGACCATTGCATGGGCGTGCGGCAGGGATCCCGGCCCAACCCGAGGCCCGGGACATTCTTTTCCCACGGATCTTGGATACTCTCTGATGGGATGACCACGTCATGCATCCCGAGCTCATCGCCGTAATAGAGAGTCGGCGTGCCCCGTAAAGTCAGCAGTAGCATCGCCGCCAGCCTGGCCTGCGCGGGACCGCCGACGCGATTGATCAGCCGGGACCGGTCATGATTACCGAGGACCCAATTCGGCCATGCTCCAGTCGGCAGAGCGGCCTCATATTCCCGTGCCAATGCCGCAATCGCGGTCGCGTTCCAGGGCGTGCTGAGCAGATGAAAATTGAAAGGAAGATGAAATCCACCGAGCCCATCGCCGTAATACATCATCAGGCGGCTGATCGGGAGATAGGCCTCCCCTATGAGCACGCGAGCCGCGTACGAATCCAGGGCTTTGCGCATGCCTGCAACCAAGTGATGCGTCTCGGGCTGGTCGGAGCTGTGGACACGTACCAGTGAGCGTGCGGGCGACATTCCCGGCTCCCACGCCGGATTCAGCGGGTTGTCGCGCAGTTGCTCGTCCTCCACCAACATGTGGATCGCGTCGACCCGGAATCCGTCGACGCCGCGGTCGAGCCAGAAACGCATAACCCCGTGCATCGCGTCCTGAACCTCCGGCTCCCGCCAGTTGAGGTCAGGCTGTTGGGGAAGATAGGCATGGTAATAGTATTGCCCCGTCTGCGGGTCGAGAGTCCACGCCGGCCCGCCGAATTCACTCAGCCAGTTGTTCGGCGGCCCCCCACCCGGACCGGGCGGCCGCCAAATATACCAATTGCGCCGCGGGCTGCCGGTCGAGCGGCGGCTCTCCTGGAACCAGGGATGTCGGTCGGAAGTGTGGTTGGGTACGAAATCGAGAATGAGCTTGAGGGCCCGGCGATGTAACTCCTGCACCAATCGGTCGAAGTCGCCGAGGGCGCCGAAAACCGGGTCGATGTTCTCGTAGTCACAGATGTCGTAGCCAAAGTCCGCCATTGGCGACGGGTAGATCGGCGACAGCCACACGGCGTTGACGCCGAGCGATTGCAGATAGTCGAGGCGGCTCAAGATGCCGGGCAGGTCACCGACGCCGTCGCCGTTCGAGTCCTGAAATGAGCGGGGATAGATCTGATAGATGACCCCGTGTTGCCACCAGTTGAGTGAGTCGGATGTCGATTCCATGCCGACTCTCCAAAGCAGGGATCGTGCCATCCCGGTTGGCATGTGCCGTTCAGGCTTACGCCCGTTCCACCGGCATAAGAACAATTCTTGCTCGTACTTGTAGCGGCATGGTTGTTTGCGGAGCAGTTCCCTTGGGCAAAAAGGCCGAGAGCGAGGTACCCGAGCCGCGCAAGGGGCAGGACGACGTTCATTTGACCCGCGAGGAGTTCACACGTCGATTTCGACAACAGTTCTTTGACCCAGCCTTCGACGGGCTACAGCAGGAGATCGAACGCCTTGCCGCAGTGGCGTGGGACGGTTATGAGCATTCGCGCAAGAGTCCGCGGACCCGAAAAGCTGGGACTGCCTTCTCCGCTCCCGATTACGACCTGTCCGTCGAATGGCTGGCGACCCGGGAAGCGATCGAAGCTGCCGCCCGCCGGCAGCTCGATCCCACGAGCGCATCCCGGGTGCTGTTGATTTCGGGTGCTGCGCGCAATGACCAGACCTGCCCCGGGGAAATGCCCAAGTCCTATCGGCTTCTGCAGCTGGCTCGAGAGGTGCTGCAAGCCGAAAGGATCGAGGTGGACTGCCTGGATCTCAGCCAGCTCAACGGTCAATACGGCCGACGAATCCTGCCTTGCAAAGCCTGTGTCTCAACGGCGATGCCCCTGTGCCATTGGCCTTGCTCGTGCTACCCCAATCACAGCCTCGGGCAGGTGAATGACTGGATGAACGAGCTCTATCCGCGCTTTGTAGCGGCTCACGGGATTCTGATCGTCACGCCCGTCTACTGGTATCAAGCGCCCTCGGTGCTCAAGCTCCTCATGGATCGCCTGGTCTGTGCGGATGGCGGCAACCCCGATCCGACGACGACGCAGGGGAAAAACGCAAAGCTTGCAAAGCAACTCGAGCTCGCCGGTTGGGATTACCCGAAACATCTCGGCGGACGTGCGTTCGCGGTCGTGGTGCACGGCGACGCCGCCGGGGCTGAAACATTGCGCCGGTCCCTCGTTGACTGGTTTACCGACATGCGCCTCGTGCAGGCCGGAGAGGCAGGGGCATTGGATCGGTATGTTGGGTACTACGGTACCTACGCCCGTAACCACGAAGCTCTGGACGAGGACGTCGTTTTCCAGGAAGAAGTACGCAATACCGCACGAGCACTCGCGACGGCGGTCAGGTTCGTGCGCCAGGGACGCCCCGAGGCAGACTCCGCTCTGCACGAGCCACGGCCAAAATAGACGCGCCGACGGCATCGCTCGCGGCAACGGTGCCGCCCTGAACCTGATCTGACCGCGGGAGCGAATGTTGCTCATTCGCAGCCACGCACTTCGCAAGGACCTCAACCATGCCAATCAACATCAGCTCATTATCGCTCGCGGACGCGCGTCGCCTCATTACAGCGGGCGAACAGAAGGCGCAGGAGCTTGGCATTCCCTATAACATCGCGGTCGTCGATGCCGGCGGCAACCTCGTCGCACACGTTCGGATGGACGGCGCGTGGCTGGGCAGTATCGATATTTCGATCCACAAAGCGTTCACCTCGCGCGCGTTCGATATGGCGACCCAGGACCTCGCCAAGATGGCTCAATCAGGCAAGCCGCTGTTCGGTATCAACAGCACCAATCACGAGCGGGTCGTCATTTTTGCCGGCGGCCTACCGGTGAAAGACGGCGACACCGTCATCGGGGCGGTTGGCGCTAGCGGAGGCACCGTGGATCAGGACCAGCAGGTCGCCGAGGCAGCCGTCGCCGCGTTCGGCAAACGCCATTGATCACTGCGCGCGGAACCCCAAAGCCCGAATCGAGTCACCCATGCTCATCCCCTTGCCGTACTGCGGGACCCCGCCGTCACCGGGAGAGCTCCTAGGCCGATTCAATCTCGATCCCTTGTTGATTGGCGCTCTGTTCGCCCTGACAGTGATTCATGTTGCCTCAGGTCACGATCGACGCCATCGCACTTACGCGGCATGCGGGTGGTTGACGGCGACGATTGCATTCCTTTCCCCCTTGTGCGCCCTGTCCGTCGCGCTCTTTAGTGCGCGCATCGCGCAACACATGATCCTCCTGCTGGTCGCCGCGCCCCTGATCGCGTTGGGCTGGCCCACGCGTCGCCCAGCAACTGACTCGGAGGGAAGGACCGTATGGGTCGCGGCCGGAGTTTTCATGATGGCCTTGTGGGGATGGCATATGCCGGCTCCCTATGACGCAACTTTTACGTCCGCCGTACTGTATTGGACGATGCACATTACACTGTTCGGCAGCGGCATCGTTCTATGGCGAGAGCTGCTGAATCATCCCGCGTGGCGTATCGCGCCAGTCTTGATTGTCGGTCTCCTGACTTCCGTACAGATGGGATTGTTGGCCGCCATACTCACACTGGCGCGGCGACCCCTGTTTTTTCCGCACCTCACCACCACCCAGATCTGGGGACTGACGCCACTGCAGGATCAGCAGTTGGGCGGCATCCTGATGTGGGTCCCGGGAATCCTGTTGTTTCTATGGGCGGCCATCCGAAGCTTACGGCGCCTGTGGGATACCCTGGAGAGGACCCGACATGAGTCCCATCCCGCTAGGCTATCTTGACGCTGCGGGCCAGCGCGCGCAGACGACGCTACCGCTGACGTGGCTCACCCTGATCATTTCGGTAGTCGTCTGTCTCATTATAGCGATCCTCCTGTGGCTCGGCATACGACGCTCTCGAGCGTCGGGCGGCGCCGAGGAGACTCGGGCCGTCGAGGTGTCGCGTGGTGGCAATGGTCTGAGATGGATCAGCGTCGGACTCAGCATCTCTGCGTTGCCGCTGTTCGTGACCCTGGTGTGGACCATGGTGGCACTCGCAAAGGTCTCAGGACCGCCTGCGAATCCGGGGCTAACGCTCGATGTCACCGGACGGCAATGGTGGTGGGACATTCGTTACGACGCGGCCGAACCGGATCAGAGTTTCAGCACGGCGAACGAGATCCACATCCCCGTGGGCGTACCGGTCCTGGTCCGTCTGCACGGCGCTGATGTCATTCATAGCTTCTGGGTTCCCAAACTATCGGGTAAGACGGACACCATTCCGGGGCAAACCAACTTGACTTGGCTGGAGGCGTCCCAGTCCGGACGCTACCGAGGACAGTGCACGGAATACTGCGGCTTTCAACATGCGCACATGGCATTCGAGGTCGTAGCCGAATCACAGACGGACTTCGACCGTTGGCGCGAGCACCAGGTGCAACCCGCCGCCGCCCCCACGACACCGCAACAGGAACGAGGCATGGAGGTTGTCCAATACCGCTGTGGACTCTGCCACGAAGTTCGTGGCACCTCCGCCGGCGCCATCACCGCACCCGACCTGACCCACCTCATGTCCCGGCACACGATTGCGGCCGGCACGCTCGTCAATGGCCCCGGCACCCTGGGCGCCTGGATAGAAGGCCCACAGCTGCTCAAGCCGGGGACACAGATGCCCAGCCAGAACCTGACGGCGGAACAACTGTCGGACACGCTCGCCTACCTGGAGACGTTGCAATGAGAGCCCCCGCCTACCGCACGCCACACATCGGTATCGACAGTGTGACGCACCAAGCGAGGCTCCTCGAGCTCTGGGAAACCGCGCCGGGGCTGAAAGGCTTCTTCAGCACCGTGGATCACAAAGACATCGGCATTCGTTACATCGTCACAGCGTTCGTCTTCCTTCTCGTCGGTGGAATCGAGGCGCTGCTCATGCGCCTGCAGCTGGCGGGACCCAACCGGGCGCTACTCACCCCTGATCAGTACAACCAGCTGTTCTCAACGCATGGCATGACCATGATTTTTCTCTATGCGTCGCCGATTCTCTCCGGGTTCTCCAACTATCTTTGGCCCCTGCTGCTGGGCAGCCGCGACATGGCTTTCCCGCGCCTCAACGCGCTGAGCTACTGGATCTACCTGGCGGCCGGCCTCTTTCTATACACAGGCTTCCTGACCGGCAACGGTCCCAACGATGGTTGGTTCAACTACGTGCCCTACGCAACCCGGGACTACAACCCGGGGCTCAATCAGGACTTCTATGCGCTCGGCATGGTGTTGCTCGGTATCTCAACAACCGTCGGCGCCGCTAACTTCATCGTGACGGCGCTGCGGACGCGGGCACCGGGGATGTCGATCAACCGCATGCCGATCCTGATCTGGGGGACGCTGACGGCGAGCGTGGCAAATCTCATTGTGGTACCGGCGGTAAGCCTTGCGTTCCTGCTCCTCTGGATGGATCGCCAATTCGGCACCCACTTTTTCGACCCCGCCGGAGGCGGCCAGCCGTTACTGTGGCAGCACCTTTTCTGGATCTTCGGCCATCCCTGGGTCTACGCCATCGTGTTGCCGGCCATGGGCATGGTCTCGGACGGCCTGCCGGTGTTCTGCCGGCGACCGATCGTCGGCTATTCGCTGCTGGCCCTGTCGACTGTCGCGACCATGATCCTGGGTTTCGGGGTCTGGGTGCACCACATGTTTGCCACAGGACTGCCGGGCCTCGGGTTGTCATTCTTTTCGGGCGCCTCGATCGTCATCACCATCCCCTCGGCGGTCGCCGTGTTTGCATGGCTCGCCACCATCTGGTTGGGGAGACCCGTCGTCACGACCGCCTTCCTGTATTTCTCCTCCATGATTCTCTTGTTCGTCATTGGAGGAGTATCGGGTTTCATGACGGCCAGTGTGCCGGTCGACTGGCAGCTCACCGACACCTACTTCGTGGTCGCGCACCTGCACTACGTGCTGATCGGCATCAATGTCTTCCCCGTGCTCGGCGCGGTTTACTTCTGGTTTCCGAAAATGACCGGACGCCTGCTGGATGAGCGGCTCGGCCGTTGGAACTTCTGGGTAACTTTCATCGGCTTCAACCTGGCGTTCCTGCCCATGCACATCACAGGCCTGCTGGGGATGCCACGCCGCGTTTACACCTACGCGGACGGGATGGGGTGGGACACGTTAAACCTGATCACCTCGGTCGGAAGCTTCGTACTGGCGGTGGGCATCGTGCTGTTCCTGGTCAACGTGGCGAAGAGTCTGAAAAGCGGCGCTCCCGCCGGCGCCAATCCGTGGGACGCGCCGACCCTCGAATGGTCCATACCGTCGCCTCCACCCCCTTACAACTTTGCCGTCATTCCGACAGTAGCTTCGCGCCATCCCCTGTGGGAAGGCCGCCTGGGCGAGGAAGGCGTCCTCTCGTCGCTCAATCGCGGCATGTTGCTCGAAGACGGCAAAGAGACAATCGCCACATCTTCCTTGGACGCGGCACCCGATATGGTGTTGGAAATGCCGGCGGACAGCTTCGCGCCGCTTCTGCTGGCGATCGGCACATCGGTCATCTTTGTCGGCTTGCTGTTGAAGCACTGGAGCCTGACGGGGCTGGGCGGCGCCGTCACGGTACTGGCACTGCTGGCCTGGCTATGGCCGCGGCGTGAACTGCGTGAGCGGGAACCACCGCCAGAGCGGGAGCCCGCGCATGGCTGACACCGCGGAAGTCGCGATTTCCCAGCCGCGAGACCTTCCCATCGGCCCCATTGGCCGTCACGGCATCGGCTACTGGGGAGTCGGAATGCTCGTGGTCAGCGAAGCCGCGTTGTTTTCCTATCTGTTGTTCGCCTATTACTACACGGGCGCCTCCGCACAGCATGGCTGGGTCCTGGAGCCGCGGCCTTCTCTCAAACTGGCCCTTCCCAACACTATCCTGCTACTCGCCTCCAGCGTCGCGGCCTGGATCGGCGAGCGAGGCATCCTCGACCGACAGCGCGGCAAGGCGCTGCTCGGCTTCGGGCTGGCATTCCTCATGGGCGCCGTTTTCGCGACGATCCAGGGCTATGAATGGGTCTCCAAACCCTACAGCCTGGGCACCTCCAGCTACGCCTCGCTGTACTTCGCTACAACAGGCTTTCACATGGCGCACGTCATCATCGGCCTCGGCGTGCTCGCTGCGCTGTTTCTGTGGACCGCGTTGGACTACTTCAGCCCCCGGCGGCGCCTGACCATCTCGTCAGGCGTGCTCTATTGGCATTTTGTCGACGTCGTGTGGCTGTTCGTATTCTCGACTTACTACCTGACCCCCTACCTTGGATTCGGCACATGAGCGCACGCCACGAAGCCTTATCACAACATCCGGCGCCGCATCGGGAGCGCGTGTCGGGCCTGGAGCTCGCGTTTGCGGTAGCGGGCGGCCCGGTCGCCTGGTTTGTACAGTTCACCGCCGGCTACGCCCTGGCGAGCTGGCCCTGCTTTCCCGGCGATCATCGAATGCAATTTCCTATGGACGGTTACGTGTGGAGCTTTCCGGCGATGGTGGTGATCATGGCCGCTGGCGTGGTCATCGGCGTCGCGGCGCTCTGGGTTGCGTGGGGCGCCTTTCAAAGGACGCGTGAAGAAAGCCCGGGCGACCACCGCCATCTGCTGGAGGCGGGGACCGGTCGTACCCGTTTTCTCGCCTTGTGGGGTGTCGTGTTGGGAAGTGGTTTTGCCCTCGCCTCCCTCGTCACCGGGATCGCTTTTGTCTTCCTGCCACGGTGTGCCGGCTGATGGGATCAAATTTATGAGAACCTCACTCGCTGCCCTGACGCTGACGTGGGTCGCTGGCACCGCCGTGGGGCAAACGCTGCCCGCCCCGGTTCCCGACAACGAAGTCTTCACACGCGAGCAGATCGGACACGCCCTGTCGGCGCCGACACCGGAGGCCGGTCGCGTCGCGGCCAGCGACCTCAACGCGCCCAAGGACGACGGGCAGTGGACCATGCCGTCGAAGAACTATGCCTCGACGCGATTCTCTTCACTCACCGAGCTGACGCCAGCAAACGTCAAGCAACTGCAACCGCAGTTCAGTTTTTCACTGGCCGTCAACAAGGGGCAGGAGGCGGCCCCGATCGTTGCCGACGATACCCTGTATGTCGTGACGGCCTATCCCAACTACGTCTATGCGCTCGATCTGACCAAACCCGGCGCGCCGTTGAAATGGAAGTTCTCCCCGCGGCCGCTGCCGGCCAGCCAAGGCGTGGCGTGTTGCGACGTCGTCAACCGTGGCGGCTCGGTGAGCAACGGTAAGTACATTTTCAATACACTGGACGGCCAGACCATTGCGCTAGACGTCAAAACCGGCAAGCCCGTCTGGCGGACCAAGATCGGCAACATCAACATCGGCGAGTCAATCACCATGGCCCCCGTGGTGGCCGGGGGGCGGGTCTACGTCGGCAATTCCGGCGGCGAACTCGGTGTTCGGGGTTGGGTCGTGGCGCTCGACGAGGAGACTGGCAAGCTCGACTGGAAAGCATACAACACTGGACCCGACAAGGACGTGCTGATCGACTCGCGGTTCAAGCCTTACTACGCCAGCGCCAAAGGCACTGACCTGGGCGTGAAGTCGTGGCCGCCGGAAGCCTGGAAGATCGGCGGCGGCAACATGTGGGGCTGGATCACTTACGATGCGGAGTTGCAAGCGATCTATCATGGCACCGGTAATCCCGGGCCATGGAACGCCGAACAGCGCCCAGGCGACAACGAGTGGACCGCCGGCCTGTTCGCCCGCGACCCGGCGACCGGCAACGCTCACTGGTACTACCAGTTCTCGCCCCACGACGAGCACGACTATGACGGCATCAACGAGCAAATTCTGCTCGACATGCCCTTTGGCGGGTCGATGCACAAGGTGTTGGTGCACCTCGATCGTAACGGCTACGTCTATGTCATCGACCGGACCGACGGCCAGGTGCTGTCCGCCGACCCGTTCGGACCGGTCAACTCGTCCAAGGGGGTCGATCTACGCACGGGACGGCCCATCGTCAATCCCGACAAGGAAACCAAGTTAGGTGAGACAGTCCGCAATATCTGTCCCACCGCCTCGGGATCCAAGGATTGGGAACCCAGCAGCTTCAGCCCGAAGACGGGTTTGATCTACATCCCCCACGAAAACATGTGCATGGATTGGATGAACGCCCAGGTGAACTACATCGTGGGTACGCCCTACGTCGGCGCCGAGGTTCACATGAAACCCGGCCCTGGAGGCAATCGCGGCGCACTGACCGCCTGGGATCCGGTCCAGCGCAAGCCGGTCTGGGTGATCAAGGAAAACTTCCCCGTATGGTCCGGCACGGTCGTCACCGGCGGTGACCTCGTGTTCTACGGGACGATGGACGGCTGGTTCAAGGCCGCGAACGCCCGGACCGGCGAAATCGCCTGGAAGTACAAAGTCGACAGCGGAATCATCAGCCAACCGATCAGTTACAAAGGCCCCGACGGACATCAGTACATCGCCGTGCTTTCGGGTGTCGGAGGTTGGTCTGGCGCGGTGGTCTCCGGGCCCGTCGATCCGCGTGACGGAAGCGCGGCGCTCGGGATGATCAATGCCATGTCGGATCTCCCCAAATATACGACCGCCGGAGGGACACTCTATGTGTTCGCGCTTCCACACTAGGTCGCGAGCAGCAACTGTGGCTCTTACGATCGCAACTGCAGGCGCACTCGCGACAACTCTGGCCGCTTGCAATAGTGGCTCGCACTCTGGCGAAGCGATAGCGGCCGTACCCGCAAGCAATCAGGGCGTTATTGATTCTGGCCTCGAGCCAGGCGTCAACCACACGCTGGTGACCATCGACCCGCGCGCAGCGGCCTATTACGACAACGCGGAGGCCGTCAACACGGGCAAGCAGCTCTTCAAGCAGTACAACTGTTCCGGATGCCACTCGAACGGCGGCGGGGGCATGGGGCCCTCGTTGATGGACAGCGAGTGGATCTATGGCGGGCGCCTCGAGCAGATCCATCAGACACTGGTTGAAGGGCGCCCCAACGGTATGCCTGCCTGGGGTGGCAAGGTCTCCGACCCGCAGCTTTGGCAGATATCCGCCTATGTCCGCTCGCTGTCGTTACCGCAAACCCTGGCGGCCCAGAACGGCCCGACACCCTCTCAGACACCCGCGCCAGTGCCGCGGTCCGCGGAACAGGATACGGGCTGGACGGCGCCTCCTGATACAACGAACGATTTTGGGGCCACTATCAAGGGTCCCGATTGATGTGGTGGACCGTCGTGGTTCTGCTTAGCCTCGCGCTGACCCCAGCGATGGCGGCGACTGCAACGCACGCGGCGCCCGCGCAGGCACGTCAAGAATTGGTCGTTTGCGCGGATCCAAACAACCTGCCCTTCTCGAGCCGCGCTCAACCGGGATTCGAAAATCGAGTTTCACAACTCGTTGCAAAGGACCTAGGTGTGCGCCTTCGTTACGTCTGGTGGGCACAGCGTCGCGGTTACGTACGTAACACTCTAACAGAATCCAAGTGTGACCTTTGGCCGGGGGTTGCAACGGGCATGGAACGGGTGCTTCCCACCCGGCCTTACTACCGCTCAACCTACGTTTTTGTGTCACGCGCAGACAGCAAGCTAGCCGACCTGACGCTCGACGATCCTCGATTGAAGTCCGTGGTCATCGGCGTGCAGATGATCGGCAATGACGCCATGAATACCCCGCCCGCGCACGCCCTCGCACGCCGCGGAGTCGTGCAAAACATTCGCGGCTTCACGGTCTACGGAGACTACCAGCGCCCCAACCCCCCTGCTCGAATCGTCGACGCGGTCGCCAGGGGCGAGATCGACGTCGGTTTGGTGTGGGGCCCGTTGGCAGGGTATTTCGTGAACCGTTCTAACACACAGTTGCAGATACAGCCCGTGACTCCGGCCGTGGACGCCGGGGTGTGGCCGATGACCTACGACATCTCGATGGGCGTCAGACGGGCAGAGCCTCAGTTGAGGACACAGATCGACGCTATCCTGCAGAAAGAGCGGCTCGCTATTGACCGTATCCTCGATGCTTACCACGTCCCCAGGCTGCCGACGACCCCTTACTCCGCACAGAATCTCAGTGCCAGCGAACGAATCCACAGCGCCCCGCCGCCCACGCCGCCAGGCGCGAAATAGCTCGCCGCGCCGCTCACATCGCGTGTGGATGCAGAACCACCTTCGTCCATCCCTTGTCGCGATGGTCGAAATGTTTGTAGGCACCAGGCGCCTCATCGAGCGACAACTCGTGAGAGATGATCATTGAAGGTTTCGCGATGTCATGATGAATCAGCTCGCACAGTTGGCGGTTGTACGCCTTCACGTTGCACTGGCCGGTGCCCATCTTCTGCCCCTTGAACCAGAACTTACCGAAGTCGAAGGCGATCTGGCCCTTCTTGGCGAGCTTATCCTCGGCGCCCGGATCTTGCGGAACGAACACCCCGATAACACCGATCTGGCCAGTGGCCTTCACGGCATCCACCAGCGCGTTCATGGTCAGATTCGGAACTTCCTTGCCGGCAGAATTATGGCATTGGTACCCGACGCACTCAGCTCCACAGTCGGCGCCAGCGCCCCCGGTGAAATCGCGGATCTGATCGCCCACGTCGCCATCCTTGTCGTCGATCGTGGTCGCGCCCAGCTTCTTCGCCAACGCGAGCCGATCAGCTTCTCCATCGACTACGAAGATCTGACTTGCACCTTGAATCCGCGCAGACAACGTAGCCATCAGCCCTACAGGCCCTGCTCCAAAAATCACGATTGATTCGCCGGGCTTGAGCGCAGCCAGGCGCGTGGCATGCCAGCCCGTGGGAAAAATATCGGACAACATCACATAGTCCTTTTCCTTCTCATCGGCATCGTCTGGCAACTTGAGACAATTGAAATCCGCATAGGGCACGCGCAGGAACTCTGCCTGACCGCCGGAGTAAGGACCCATGCCGGCAAATCCATACGCCGCACCCGCCATACCCGGCATCACGGACGGGTCCGCGCAGGTAAGGCAATAGCCGCTCAGTCCGCGCTCGCAGTTGGCACAGAAACCACAGCCGACATTGAAGGGCAACACAACCTTATCGCCCTTCTTGATCGCATCCACCGCTTTTCCGACCTCGACGACCTCGCCGAGGTTCTCGTGGCCCAGGATCTTGCCCTTTTCGACATCCGTACGACCCTCGTACATATGAAGATCGGACCCACAGATGTTCGTGGTCGTCAGTTGGATCACGACGTCGGTTAGCTTCTCGAGCTTTGCGTCCGGAACTTTGTCCACGGAAACCTTTCGCGGACCATGGTAAACCAACGCTTTCATAACACCGCCTATAGTCAAGTTGTTGAGTAGAGATGCGATCCTGCCGTGAACCTTTCGGGGTTTCTTCAGCAAGTGCGAGTCCCACTCCAGCATGACCTGCCTCCCGGCGCACTTGAGTCTTTGGGCGCAAGACTTGCTTGATCCTTCGCCTCGCCCGATTGAGCGGGACCGCAATGCCAAGAGCCTTTGACACCATTGCATGAGCGCAGACCTGAAATTCAACCCGTGGCGACGCAAGCTGCTGCAACTCGCGGGCGCAACAGGCACGGGCTTGGCTGCTGCGGACATCTTCGCTACGCAGGCTGCCCTCTCGTTCGGACAGCAACGCTCTCCACTGAAGGACACACCGATGAGCTCCGATCCGACACTCAACACAGCCGACCTGCTGATCGAGACCCTGATCGCGTGGGACGTGCCATTCGTCTTCGGGCTCGTGGGCGACGGCATCAATTCAATCACCGAGGCCCTGCGAAAACGGCAGGACCGAATCCGCTTCATTACCGTACGACACGAGGAGGCCGCAGCTTTCATGGCCTGCGGCTACGCCAAGCACACCGGCAAGCTTGGCGTGTGCCTGGCGACGACCGGGCCCGGCGCGGTGCACCTATTAAACGGCCTCTACGATGCCAAGATGGATTCTGCCCCGGTACTCGCCATTACGGGCACCACGTTTCATGACCTCATCGGGACGAGTTTCATGCAGGGAGTCGATACGATCTCGCTCATGAGAGACGTTGCCCTCTACAACGTGCAAGTCACGGGGCCACTGCACGCACGAATCGTAGGTAATGTCGCGTGTCGTGCCGCGCTGAGCGGTCGTGGCGTTGCGCATCTGAGCGTCGCCAAAGACACCCAATCGATGGCCCTGAGCGCCGACAAGCCATCCATGGAGAATCACGGTCTCCAAACGTCGGCCCGCTGGGAACCTCCACAAGACGTCCCATCGCCAGACCGGCTTCGCGAGGCCGCGGCCGTGCTCAATGCGGGTCGCAGAATCGCCATCCTTGCCGGTCAAGGCGCGCTGGGAGCCCGGGCCGAAGTCATTCAAGCGGCAGATAAGCTCGGCGCCCCCGTCGCCAAGGCGCTTCTCGGCAAGGCGGTGTTGCCCGACGATTCACCCTACACCACCGGTGGCATAGGTCACCTGGGGACGGTGCCCTCGCAACAGTCAATGCAGGAGTGCGATACCCTGCTCATCCTGGGCTCCACCATGCCGTGGATCGACAGCTATCCCAAACCCGGCCAGGCGCGAGCTGTTCAAGTTGACCTCAATGGCAGCCGTATCGGCCTACGCTATCCCGTTGAAGTGGGACTCGTCGGGGACGTGAAGGCAACGCTGACTGCGTTACTCCCCTTGCTCGACCGAAAAGCAGATCGGACCTTTCTGTCATCGGCCCAGAGCCGCATGCGTGAATGGAACACGCTTCTTACTAAAGTAGCGCAGACGAAACGCAGCCCGCTACGACCCCAGATGGTGGTACGGCAATTGGGGGATGCGTTGGCCGCCGACGCCATCATCTCCCTTGACTGCGGTGCCAACACCCACTTCGCCGCGCGAATTTTACAACTTCGCGAGAACCAACGATTGACTGGCACCGGATTGCTGGCAACCATGGGACCGGGTCTTTCATACGCCATTGCCGCGCAACTCGCCTTTCCGCAGCGGCAGTCCGTTGCCATCGTCGGCGACGGCGGCTTCGCTCAGCTCATGGCCGAATTCGCCACGGCCGTCAAGTATCAGTTGCCGGTCAAAGTCCTGGTTCTAAGCAACCGCAGCCTCGCCGAGGTACGCTTCGAGCAGGAGGAGTTAGGCAATCCCAACTTCGGTTGCGACCTGTCGCCGATTGATTTCGCCGCATATGCAAAAGCCTGCGGGGCTGCGGGCTTTCGCTGCACCACACCCGATGAGTTAGGTGCCGCCGTGCGCTCTTTCCTGAGCACGCCCGGCCCCGCGATACTCGACGCCGTGGTGGATGCCAACGAGAAGCCCGCGTTGCCGGACGAACTGAAGGTCTGATTTCGCCGTGTACCAACCGCCGATATAGCAGGAGCAGTTAAATGGCCAGTACGAAACAACGCGCTGCCGCTCGCCGCAACGTGCGTAAGGCCTCCACGGCCGCAAAGCGCAAAAAGACCATTAGCAAGTTGCCGAAGCGCACCCGCACAGCTCTGGGGAAACAAGCGGCGAAAGTCGCCCAACGCAAACGCCGCTCTCCGCGGTAGAGAGGGGTCTCTAGTGGCGCGTCCCTCGCTGCGGCTGCAAAACCACCTTGGTCACCTCGTTCTGTTGCTCCTTGAAAATCTTATAACCGTGCGCCGCCTCTTCCAACGACAGCCGATGGCTGATGAGGAAGGTCGTATTCAGCTTGCCCCGCAGAATCAGCTCCAGCAGCTCCGGCATGTACTTCTGCACGTGCGTCTGCCCGCTTTTCACCGTGAGCCCTTTCTCCATCAGGGCGCCGATCGGAAACTTGTCCGCCATCCCGCCGTAGACACCGGGGATCGAGACTCGCCCGCCCTTCCTGCAGGCCACGATAGCCTGCCGCAACGCATGCGGACGATCGGTGGCGAGACCCACGGCGGCCTTCACGTGATCCAAAGTGTTATCAATCGTAAATCCGTGGCTTTCCATGCCCACCGCATCGATACACGCGTCGGGCCCGATTCCCCCGGTCATCTCGACCAGGGCCTCCCGTACGTTCACTTCCTCGAAGTCGATGACCTCGGCGCCCAGCGATTTCGCCAGAGCCAGACGGCGCGGGTAGTGATCGATCGCGATCACCCGGTGCGCTCCCAACACCAGGGCGCTCTGAATCGCGAACAACCCGACCGGCCCGCAGCCCCACACAGCCACCACATCGCCAGGCTCGATGTCGCAGTTATCGGCCGCCATCCATCCGGTGGGGAGAATGTCGGACAGGAACAGCACCTTCTCGTCTGCAATGCCGTCCGGAATGACAATGGGCCCCACATCGGCGTAAGGCACCCGCACATACTCCGCCTGGCCGCCGGCATACCCCCCGGTGAGGTGTGAATAGCCAAAAGCCCCCGTCATGGGATATCCGTACAACTTCTCCGACATGTCGGCCGTTTCAGCCGGATTGGAGTTATCACAACCCGAGTACTGCTGCTTCTGGCAAAAAAAACACTGCCCGCAGGCGATCACGAACGGCACCACCACCCGCTCCCCGACTCTGAGCTTCTGATTGCCCGGCCCCACCTCGACCACCTCACCCATGAATTCGTGGCCGAGGATGTCGCCCGCTTTCAGAGTCGGAATGTAATGATCGTACAGGTGCAGGTCAGATCCGCAGATTGCCGTCGAGGTAATACGAATGATGGCATCCCGGGGATTGATGATTTGCGGATCAGGTACGGTCTCCACTCTGACGTCGTGCTTACCATGCCAGGTCAATGCGCGCATTCCGGACACTCCTCGAGATAAATGAATTCGCCCCGCTCACCGCCCCCGCGGAGCCGCCTCGGGCGGCTGCGCAGTGGCGACTTCTCCGGTCTCCATGAGCTGTTTGAAACGCCGCAGATCGCGGCGCGCCTGGATGTTGGGCTCCCGCTGTAAGAGTTTGGCGAGCGCTTTACCGACCGTCCCACCCGGAGGGTCATAAACGATCGTAACCGTCACCACGGTGCCGCGCCCGTTGCTGGAGTCGCGAAACTCGACTCGTCCGCTGTTGCGGACATCGGCGCCTTTTACGGATGCCCAGGCAATCAAGGATCCAGGCTCGTCTTCTGTCACGACCGAGTCCCACTCGACCGTGCGATCACCCGGAGCCGTCACCACCCAGTGGGAGCGGCGTTCATCCAACACGCTGATCGCCTCGATGTTCTCCATGAACCGTGTCAAATTAGTGAAGTCACGCCAGAACGCGTACAACTCCCCGCGAGGACGATTGATAGACACCGTCCGCCCGACGAGTTGGTCGTCTTTCTCGACGTTCGCGCCCGGCCCCGCCACCGCTCTCGGATCGGGTTTTTTCGCAGCCGACAAAGGCGCATCGCCGCGGGTGGTACGGGTGGTCTGCTCAGCCATGACACGCTCCTGACACAATGAGTGAATCGCGGTACACGCTTAACGCTCGGCAGAGCCGGGCTCCGCCATCTTGCGGTGCTGTTCCGCCAACACCGCGGCAGGCGTGACTGTTGCGACGGCCGACTGAAGCTTATTCTTCAGCCCTGCGACCACATCGCCATCGCCGTCCATCATGGCTTTGAACCCGATCCGCGCCACCTCCCCCGCGTCCATCTTGCTCCCCGCTCCAACCTTGGTGTCCATCATGTCGGCGCGCTGGAAGAATTCGGTATCCGTTGCCCCCGGCATCAGACACGTGACAGTCACGCCCGTGTCCTCGAGCTCGTTACGCAATGCCCACGAGAAGGAGTCGATGAATGCCTTCGTCCCGTTATAGACCGCCTGGAAGGACCCCGGCATAAAGCCCGCGATCGAGCCGGTGATGAGAATGCGGCCGGCGCCGCGAGCGCGCATGTCACGGCCGACCTTATGAAGCAGGGCCAGCGTGCCAGTCACGTTGGTATCGACGACGTGAGTGATGTCCTCGAACGACTGATCGAGAAAACCCTTACCGAGACCGTGGCCCGCGTTAGCAATGAGCACCGCCACAGGCCGTCCGGCGACCTGCGTATATAACATCTCAATGCCCTCCGGCGTGGCCAGATCCGCCTCGACGGCCTCGACGGCAGCGCCCAAAGCGCGCAAGTCTCCGATCGCCGCCTCGAGCGGACGGTCCGCCGCGACGATCAGGTCCAAGCCATTCCTGGCACATTCGCGTGCCAACTCGAGCCCGATGCCGCTCGAGGCGCCGGTGACTACAGCAAGGGGTCGAAGAGCCGCGTTCATTGCATTCTCCTGCATGGTGGATGGAATGTTAGGTAGCATGAAACGCGCCTCCGACCTTACCCAATCCCCCTGTCTGAATCAGTAGATCGGTCCGGTGGTGGCAATCGCGGAGCCCCAGCTCACCCAGTGCCAGCGCGCCGGCTCGCGCGCGGGGGCATATCGATATACGAATGCAAGGCCCACGGTGGCAAAGAGCCACAGCACCAACCATTGCACGATGTCTGCGGCGATCTGTATCGCGGGGCGCGTGCCGAACAGATTCAGCGCTGTCGGGAGCGCGATCCCGAGTAACAGCATAACCAGAAAGCCCGTTACGGCCCCTACCGTCAACACGAGCGAGATGAGGGTCTGCTTCAGAAAGCTTCGCTTTTCGCGTTCGCCGTAAGCGATGTTGGTGGCCGTCATCAGCGCACTCAGGGCGGAGCGCGCGCTCCAGATTGCGATGATGAGTCCGATCGAGGCTGCAATGCTCAAGGTGCTCTGTTCGTGACGGGTAATGCTCTGGAGCTGCTCCTTGAAGATGTCCCACGCCCCGGGAGGCAGCACGCCGGAGAGAACGCTCATATGCCGGATGACATCGGCGGGCGTAGAAAAAAGTCCGTAGATCGAGACGGCCGCGGCTACGCCTGGAAAGACCGAGAGCAAGGCGTACATGGCGACGCCTCCGGCCACGAGGGTGACGTTGTCGGTTCCGAACCGCTTGATAACACGCCAGACAATGTCCCACCAGCCCGGCGCTGGAATGTCTCGGGGCTGGCTCGCCTGTCGCCCCCGAGCGTGAGTTTTAGTATTGGAGGAGACGCTCATGCGTGCTTGATGTAGGTTAAACGATAGCGCGAAATAGCACAGGCTAGTGAACTCAACGGCGTGTGCCATCCGTCGGTTCCTCTGATTCGCACGCCATGCGTCAGCCTTACGTACCACAGCAGCCCCCCTAGCCAAGCATCCCGGAACCTGCACCTGCGGCCGCCGTTGAAGTTATCGCCTATCAGCCGTGATGTTCTATGACAGACGTGACCCCCGCGACCCGCACGAAACTTACAAGGTACCGTGCGAAAAGAGATTTTTCGCAGACCGCGGAGCCCTCGGGCAAAAAAGCGGATGGCGCGGCCGGGCACAGCTACTTGATCCAAAAACACGCGGCGAGCCGTCTCCATTATGACTTTCGCCTGGAGCTTGGCGGAGTGTTGAAGAGCTGGGCGGTCACGCGCGGCCCAAGCCTCAATCCCGAAG
>JAQGOE010000107.1 GCA_028293725.1 Gammaproteobacteria bacterium
ACCAGAGGCTCAATGAGAGGCCGATCCAGAGCAGGGGGAGCGTGAGATTGTCCGGCAGGAGCTGATGGTCCACGTCGATGAAGGTGAGCGCGACCAGAAACCAGGTCAGGACGAGTCCCGCCAGCGCCGGCCAGCCGACGCCAAACTTCCAGGCCACCGCCGCGGAGAGCAGGCCTGTGAGCGCCTCGATGGCCGGATAGCGCGGGCTGATCCGGATGCCGCAGCTCGCGCAGCGACCCCTCAAGAACACGTAGCTCACCACGGGGATGTTCTGGAGGGCGGTAATCGGGGCTTTGCAGGCCGGGCAGGCGGAGCGGGGTACTACGAGATTAAAGGGCTCGGTTCGAGCCGCCGGCGCCGCACCGGGCGCGGTAGCGGGAGAGCCCGCGGAATCCGCCGCCAGCTCCATGCATTGCTCGCGCCACTGGCGCTCCAGGATCACCGGAATCCGATAGATCACGACGTTGAGAAAGCTTCCCACCAGCAGGCCAAACACCACGCAGGTAAAGATGAAGGCCGCTGGCGAGGAGGACAGAAGCGCAATGACGTCGGCCATGATGTTTTAGTAAAGAAAACGCCGCGCGATGCGCGGCGTCTTGCTATCTCCGGCCGCTGGTAACGGGGTCAGACGACCGAGCCCAGCTTGAAGATGGGGAGGTACATGGCGATCACGAGTCCGCCGACGAGCACACCCAGGACGGCCATGATGAGCGGCTCGAGAAGGCTCGACATCGAGTCGACCGCGTTGTCGACCTCAGCCTCGTAGAACGTCGCAACCTTCGCGGACATGGCGTCCAGGGAGCCCGATTCCTCGCCCACCGCGATCATCTGGATGACCATGTTGGGAAACAGGCCGGTCGATTCCATCGCGCGCTGCAGGCGCTGCCCGGTTGCGACCTCATCCCGCATCCGCATGACCGCGTCTTCATAGACGATGTTGCCGGTGGCGCCGGCTACGGATTCCAACGCTTCGACCAGGGGTACGCCGGCCGCGAACATAGTCGAAAGTGTGCGGGCGTAACGGGCGATGGCCGATTTGTTGAGGATGGGGCCGATGATCGGGAATTTGAGCGCGGCGCGGTCCAGGAACTCGCGCATTTTTCGCGAGCGCTTGTGAAAGTAGAAAAACGTCCAGAAGGCGCCGGCCACCACGGCGGCTATGAAAATGCCGTCGTGCTGCAGGAGCTTGGATAAGTCGATCACCATCTGGGTGAAGGCCGGCAGGTCGGCGCCGAAGCCCTTGAACAAGGCTTCGAACTGCGGGATCACGAAAATCAGCAGAATGACTGTGACGACCACCGCCACGACCAGCACCGCCGCCGGATAGAAGAGGGCTTTCTTGACCTTTTTCTTCAGCGCCTCGGTTTTTTCCTTGTAGGTCGCGACCTTCTCGAGGAGTGACTCGAGGGCACCCGCCTGCTCGCCAGCCTCGACCAGGTTGACGAACAGATCGTCGAAGTACAAAGGATGTTTGCCGAGCGCTTCGTGGAGCGAAGTACCGCCCTCTACATCGGCCTTGATGTCGAGGACCAGCTTCTGCATCGATGGCTTGTCGTTGCCGTTGCCGACGATTTCGAACGCCTGCACGAGCGGAATACCGGCGGCCAGCATGGTTGCGAGCTGGCGGGCGAAGATCGCGATATCTTCGGGTTTGACCTTGCCGCCACGGCCCACTGATGAGCTGCTCTGTTTGCGGACCTTCGAAGGCGCAATGCCCTGGCGGCGCAGTTCGCTGCGCAACACGGCCTCATCAGGCGCGAGGCTCTTGCCTTTCACCCGGTTGCCGCGTTTGTCCTTGCCTTCCCAGGCGAAGGGGATGTCCCGCTTGATCGTTTTTACGCTGGTCGTTGCTGCCGGAGCCATGAATTACTCGTCCTTCATCACTCAGTGGTGACGCTGTTGACTTCCTCGAGACTAGTCATGCCTGCCCTGACTTTCTCGAGTCCTGCGCGTCGCAGATCCCACACGCCTTCCTTCGCCGCCTGGGTGCCGATATCCACCGCACTTCCGAGCGCAAGGATGATGCGCGCGATGGATTCGGTTACGGGCAGAACCTGATAGATACCTACACGGCCCTTGTAGCCGTCGGTGCAGCTATCACAGCCCTTGGGCGCAAATATCTTGATGCCCGCCGCCACGTCGACCTCCTGGAAGCCTTCCTTCAGGAGTGCCTCCTTGGGAATGTCCATCGGCTGCTTGCAATGCGAGCACAGCCGGCGTGCCAGACGTTGGGCAATGATTAGACTGACCGACGTCGCGATCGCGTAGGGCTTCACGCCCATGTCTACGAGACGGGTCAGAGTCTGTGGGGCGTCGTTCGTGTGCAGAGTCGACAGCACCAAGTGGCCGGTTTGCGCCGCCTTGATGGCAATCTCCGCAGTCTCCAGGTCACGGATCTCACCGACCATGATGACGTCGGGATCCTGGCGAAGGAATGCGCGCATTGCCGCGGCGAAGGTGAGGCCCACCTTGTTGTTGACGTTCACCTGGTTCACACCAGGGAGATTGATTTCCGCCGGATCCTCGGCCGTCGAGATGTTCGTATCCTCGCGGTTGAGGATGTGGAGGCCGGTGTAAAGCGAGACAGTCTTACCGCTACCGGTCGGGCCCGTGACCAGGATCATCCCCTGGGGCTTGGCCAGGAACTTCATGTACAGATCTTTCTGGAAGGGCTCGTAGCCGAGCGAGTCGATACCCAGCGCCGCCTGCGCCGGGTCGAGAATACGCAGCACGATCTTCTCGCCGAACAGCGTGGGGCAGCTGCTCACGCGGAAGTCGATGGCGCGGTTCTTCGACAGCTTCATCTTGATGCGCCCGTCCTGCGGGACGCGACGTTCGGCGATGTCGAGCCGCGACATCACCTTCAGACGTGCGGATAGCTTACCGGCCAATTGCACCGGGGGCTGCGCGATTTCCTTCAGTACGCCGTCCATGCGGAGACGGACGCGATAGATCTTCTCGTAGGGCTCGAAGTGAATATCCGAGGCGCCACGGCGGATGGCGTCCAGTAGCACCTTGTTCACGAAGCGGACGATGGGCGCGTCTTCGACGTCGTCGCGGCCAGCAGCGGCGCCTTTGTCGTCTTCAGGATCGCCGCCCTCTGTTTCCAGGGAGTCGAGATCCATGCCCTCATCATCGCTGAGGGCGGACATCTGGCTGTCGACCTGCTCGATGGCCTTGTCGATGGCCTTCTGCAGCTTGTCGTCCTCGACGACAATGGCCTCGATACCGAGGCTGGTCTGGAACTTGATCTCGTCGATCGCGTGCAGGTTGGTCGGATCGGCAACGGCGAGGAAGAGACGCTTACCGCGGCGGAACAGCGGCAAAACACGGTGTTTAGCAAGCAGCTTGTCGCTGACGAGGCGGACCGTCTCGAGGTCGAGCGAAACGGCGTCGAGATCGAACAGCGGCACCCCGAACTCATTCGAGGCGGCTACCGCGATATCACGTGCGTTGGCGGCGCCGCTCGTTACGAGCATCGTCACTATGCCGATCTTGCGCTCACGGGCGGCGTTCAACGCCTCCAGCATGGCCGCTTCTTCCACAACCCCGTCCTGCACGAGGCGTTGGGGCAGACCGCCCAACCCGGAGCGCTGGCCCCCGCCGAGTGCTAAAGAAACGTTATCATTCATGGAGTTATGGCAAGAGATCTGAGCCCTGAGTTCCTTAGTCTACCGGAGCCGGAGGCTCAGGCAATTGTCAAATCTGCAGTCAATCGTCTCATATCCAGCCGGCGCTGCTGCGTGATTGGCTTCCCAAAAGAAGAAGCCCCTCCGAGAGGAGGGGCTTCGTTGGGACCTCCGAGCGAGGAACCCGTATCAGCTTAGGTGTGGCAGGTGCCCGGCAGGTACTGCGGCAGCACGGTCGTCGTGGCGGCAGTTCCAGCGCTCGAAGCCGTGAGCGTGCCAACACCGCCGGTCGGTACGTTCGCCGAACCGCACACCCACACGATGTCGTTGTTAGAGTTCGTGTACGGCAGAAGCGCCAGGACCAGACCGGCAACCGCCGCATTGCTCTGGCTCGTGCCGTACGTGGCCTCGATGGCCCCACCAACTACGTTGACCGACCTGACGTACTTACCCGAAGAAGCGGCGGTGCCCACGAGGGCCGCGTTGTTCGCCGGCATGGTACCCAAATTGGCATAGTACTCGGCAACCGCCGTTTTCCAGCCGTCCGCCAGGTTCAGACCTTCCGTGACCTGCGCGCGGATGGTGTAGTTCTGATAGGCCGGGATCGCGATCGCGGCCAGGATGCCGATGATCGCGACGACGATCATCAACTCGATGAGGGTGAAACCCTTTTGCACAGCTTTCATGAATACCTCGAGGCAGTGGGAGTGAGTGAACCAGCGGCGCAATCGGGCGCCTGCGGGAGAATCAAAGCAAGGCCTATGCCAGGGCTGCGGTGTAATGCTAACTGTTTGATTTACAAGCTCAAGGCCAACGTCCCCGAGACCGGAAATTGACTTAATCACGGCGCTGAGTGACGACAGGCGATCAGCCTCGGGTCACAAACTGACGCAAACTGTCACGACGCACTGCGTCGCGCACGCGCCTGTTGGTTGCGGCACCCTCAACGCCCATCCAACGCCACCGAGGTTGCCGCGAGAGTCAGGGTGCGCCAGTCGCTCAACCGTTGCGCCGGAGCCACGCCGCGGACATCGTGGTCCTCGTGAGGATCGGTGCTGAGGTTGAACGCATGATCCTCGCCGGACTTCGTATCTATCCAGTACTTCCACAGATTGTCCGGGTCCCGATGATCGATGAGACCGGCGAACGTGTGCTCGTCGAAGTAGGAGAATTCCGGGCCATCGGCTTGCTGCAGTGGTCGCCCCGACCAGCTTCGGGGGTGCGGCAGGCCGAGCTCGGTGAGGAGGGTGGGAGCAATGTCCACCTCTGCGGGAAACTTACGCGTCCGAGCCGAAAGTTGCGGCTGGTAGCCGTACGAGATGAGCACGAGCGGAATGCGCAACAGCTCCTCTCGAACACTGTTGGCATGGTGAAAGAGACCATGCTCACCCAGCGATTCACCGTGATCCGCCGTGATGACCACCAGCGCATCCCGCAAATAGCCCTTGCTGCGCAGGGTCTCAAGCAGACTGTTGATGATGCTGTCGGCGCTGACGACGCCATTGTCGTAGAAGTTGACCGCTGTCGGTTCGACGTGCCCGCCGGCGCCGGTATCGCGGGCGTCTTTGAACAGGTAGCGGGCCGCGGGTTGGAATTTGCCCGGCACGACATCCCCGCGGCGCAGGATGTGCGCGGACATGAGGTGGAACTGGAACATCGCCGGCACGCCGTCCCACGCGGGCATCGCGGCGACGTGGTCAACCAACAGCCGGTCATCGTTCAGGAAGTAACCCTTGGCCTGGGTGCCGTCGAAGAATGTGTCGACCGGCCCATACATGTTCCTCAGCGTATGGAAGTAAGTATGGTCGCCGCTCAGGACCAGGTGAATCCGGTAGCCATTGCGCCGTAAGACTTCCTGCAGAGTGAAGGGAGCCAAAGAGAATTCGCGCGGGAATCTGGAGCTGAACAGGCTGTAGAGCGAGCAGATCGTATCGCCGCAGGAGGAGTGCACTCCAGAGATGATGCGAGTGGGTTGTTCGCTCGCGATCCGGGCAAGGTTAGGTGTCGTATCGCGGCCGTATCCATAGAGACTCATGTGATCGGGTCGCAGGGCGTCGACGACGATGACCACCAGGTTTCTGTGCGCGGCGGGCGCCGGCACATAGGCCGCGCGGGCTGCTTTCTCAACCTGGTCCATGCGGCTCGCCGTCACGGGATTCACCGAGTAGCCCTCCAGATCCAGCGCACCGGTCGGCGGGAAGAGTGTCAGGCTCAGCGGCTCGTCGGCCAGTGTGCCCGCACCCCTGGAGAACTGGTAGGTCTCCATCGTCAGCACGGTCGCTCCGGAGGCAATCAAGACGATGAACATGCTGCCCGATAGACGCGCTGCGAGCTCCGGCAGCCCGTCGAAGCGCCGCAGGTATGACCAGCAGCCCACGACAATGCCGGCGTAAACGACTAGTAGCGCGGCAATTACCAGCAGCGGAGGGATGCCCAGGGCGTCCGCCATCACCGAGGTCTGCGCGAAAAATGTTGGAATGACATTCCACGCTACGACCCCACCCCACGAACCGAGTCCGATAATCACGAGACAGTAGTACACCAGCAGCAGCGCAAGCAGGCTGGCCATAGTGAGTGAGTTCACCGCCCGCGCGATATTCGGTGTCACTTTCAGGCGCGCGAGCGTCAATCTCAGGAGCAACAGCGCTAGCAGCGGCAGCGCAACCAGGCGCAGGTGGGGAATGACCGACGCAGCGGACCTGGCGAAGTGACCGACATAGACCAGCAGGAATGCGAGCGGAATGGAGCACCACAGCATCACATCCAGTGCGAGGCGGCGTGACGCTCGTCTTGCGTCCGTGGACCGCGTGGACGCTGTCACTGCGCGACTCTGCCGCAGGCCGAGGTGTTCATTCGCCGGCGACAGCCGCGGCCTGCCGAGGCCCAGCCGGTACGAAACCAGTCGATGCGCGACAAAGCTCACCGGTGTGTTGAGAGCCGCCAGGAGGAGCGTTGCGCTGAGATACCACACGTGAAAGTGCTCGACCAGCACTCTCAGCGCCATGCCGTTGATGACGAGAAGCGTCACGTTTACCAACATGTAGCGTAGCAGTCCGGCGCGATCGCCACCGCGGGCACGGAAAGTGTACTGTCCATTGAGAACGTAGCCGAGCGAGCTCGTGGCGACGAAGGAGGCGACGTAAGCGACGAGGTAGTGAACCCCGCAGAGCTCATGCAGCCCGGTGAGAACGCCCAGCCCCAGGGCAAAACAGAACAGACTGACCGCGGAAAACCGGGCGAGTTGTCGAGCGTGATCGATCATGGCGCAGTCTGTCTGCCGCGCTACTCGATTCCCAACTTCTTGACACGGTAGCGTAGCGCGCGAAAGCTCATGCCGAGCAGTTTCGCCGCAGCCGTCTTGTTATACCGGGTTTTCTCGAGGGCCTTGATGATAGCGTCGCGCTCCATGTCCTCGAGCTTATCACCCAAAGCGCCGCCACCCTCCGCAGGCGCGACCGCAGCCTGAGTTTGCGTTTCGGCCACGGAGGTCCGTGCGGAACCGCGAAGCTTGATGTGCTCGGCGGTGATCATGCCGTCGACGCAGAGCGTCAGTGCACGCTCGAGCACATTTTCCAACTCACGCACGTTGCCCGGGAAAGGGTAATCCTGGAGCATCTCGACGGCGTCAGCCGCGAGCTGCGGCGCCTCTGTGTTGGAGCGCCGGCCGAGCCGCTGCAAAATGGTATCGGCGATTTCCAGGATGTCGCCGGCGCGCTCGCGCAACGCAGGCACTCGCAACTCGATCACGTTGATACGGTAGAAAAGATCCTCGCGAAACAGACCCTGGCCCACCAGCTCGCCGAGATTCTTGTGCGTGGCCGACAAAATACGCACATCGATAGTTTCTTCGCGCGCTTC
Organism: Gammaproteobacteria bacterium; assembly: GCA_028293725.1. The sequence goes on from JAQGOE010000107.1 coordinate 7,488, forward strand.
ACCGACCGGCCGGACCGTCTTCTCCTGTACGACCCGCAGCAACTTCACCTGCATGTGCAACGGCAGATCGGCCACCTCGTCGAGGAACAGGGTGCCGCCTTCGGCGCTCTGCACGAGTCCCTTCTTATCGGCCACGGCACCCGTGAAGCTGCCTCGTTTGTGTCCGAACAGCTCGCTCTCCATGAGCTCGGTTGGAATGGCGCCGCAGTTCACCGCGACGAACGGGCCTTCGCTGCGGGCGCCGCTCTCGTGAATCAGACGTGCTACCAACTCCTTGCCGGTGCCGGATTCGCCGTAGATGTGCACGGGCGCCTGGCTGCGGGCGACGCGGGCGATCATCTCCCGTAATTGCTCCATGATCTGGGAGTGTCCGAGGAGGCGCGGGCCGCGGAAGGTGACGCTCGTGCGGTCGGTGTTGCGAGCTCCGAGTTTTATCGCACTGCCAACCAACTTGCGGAGCACCCCCAGATCGAGCGGCTTCGAGACAAAATCGAACGCGCCCAACTTGAGTGCGCGCACCGCGGACTCGACGTTGCCGTGGGCCGTAATGACGGCCACGGGCAGATCGGCGCGGTTCTGCTGAATCCAGGCAACGAGGTCGAGGCCGTCGCCATCCGGGAGACGCATGTCCGTGAGACAAAGATCGAACTTCTCCGCCTTCAACAGACGCCGTGCGGAGGTCACGTCGGCGGCTGTACGGGCCTCCAGGTTCATACGACTCAGCGTGAGGCTGACGAGCTCGAGCAAGTCGGGCTCGTCGTCCACGATCAGCACTGTGGGCTTATCCACCACGCTGCTTCTGCTGTCGCCGCTCTCGATCATGAACTCCAGGCCTCCCACCGTCGTGGGTCTGCGAACACCAAGCGGAACACGCTACCTCCGCCTGTCCGTGACTCGTAAAGAAGCGTAGCGCCATTGGTCTGCGCGAGCTCCCGGGCCAGGAACAGACCGAGGCCGGTGCCGCGTCCGCCGCTAAAGAACGGCTCGAAGATACGCTCCGCGTGCTCCGTCGCGACACCGGGCCCGCGATCCATGATCTCCAGGAACGGACGTGCGGTGCTGCTCATACGGCCGTATCGTAACTCGACCACCTGGTCGGGGCTCTCCCGGACTCCGTGTTTGAGCGCATTCTCACAAAGATTCCACGCGATCTGGCGCAACTGGCTCGCATCGGCACGAACTTCGATATCCTCGGCCGTGCCGCTCGCCCGCAACCGCTCGCGGGGCCACTGCATGGTCTCGCAGAATTCTTCGTGAAATTCCTCGCACCAGGCCTGCAGCGACAGGCGCTCGACACGGGCCTCTTCCCGCTTCGAGAGGCGCAGCACGTTGTTGATTATCGTGCTCACCCGGTCGGCGTTCGTACGGATAATCTCGGTGAGACGCCGATCCTCGGCCGACACGTTCGGCGATTCTGCAAGGAGCTGTCCGGCGTGGCTCATGGCACCCACGGGATTTCTGATCTCGTGGGCGATGCTCGCGCTCAGCCGGCCGAGAGCCGCGAGTTTGGACTGCTGTACCTTCTCGGCGAGCACGCTCGTGTCTTCCAGGAAGACCAGCACAGGCGCGGGACTGGAGCCGCCCAGGGGTGCGAAGTGCGCGCGCACCAGATACCCGCCGTCGGCGGAAACGAACGTCGGGTCGGGGCCGGGGAACACGCCGGTCTTGCCTTCCTCCTGCCGCCACGTCTCGAGGAGATAGAGCAATTGTGGTGAGGCCTCGCCAATCAGCGCGTCGGGGTAGGCCTTGCCGTCACCGAGAATCTGTGCTGCGGATTCATTGATCAGACGGATCCGGTCCTGCGAATCGACGACCAGGATGCTTTCGCGCAGATGCTGCACGATGTATTGCGACAGTTGCGCGAGGTTCGCGAGGTCTACTTCCTGACGCCGCACCAACGCTTCACTCTCGCGCAGCCGGTTCGCCACCGGCCACAGTGAAAGGGCGATTCCGAACAGCACGACCCCGAGCACACCCGCGGCGGTGTAATCCGTGCTCGGGATGTTATCCGCCAGGGCGACGAACACCTGTTGCACGAGGACCCCGAGCGCCGCGAGGGCGGCGATCAGAAAGGCGTCCCGATGGTCCGCAAGGACCGCCAGCGCCGCGACCGGCAATACGAGGAGGATGCCCAGTCCGCTGGCCACACCTCCACTGGCATAAAGGATGAGCGCGATGGCGGCCGAATCCACGCCCGCATTGATGATGGCCACGATGCGCAAAGTGGCCCAGTGGAGTCGCCGGGCGACGACCAGGAGTAGCGCCGAACTGAAGTAGGCGATGCAGGCCGAGACGAATAATGACGGGCGCGTCGCCACCGGCGCCCATTGCGGTCCCGCGAACCACTGCATAGAGATGAGCACCAGCGGAACCATCATCCGATACAGATTCAGCAGTCCGATGACCCGCCACGCGAGATCGCTCGGCGGTGAAGATGATGGCGGGAGGCTGGCCGGCATTCGCAAGACTGCTTTTTTTCGGAAAAGACGTCAGGATTCAACGCGATCCGGCGCCGCGCGCCGTGAAAATACTCTATCAGCCCGGTAAGCGGTGAGATGCGCGACACATCGCGCACAATGCTGGTCACGCACCGCGAATTTCGGGACAATGCTCGCTTTGCGCGTACGGCGGTGACGATGAATCTGCACGAGTATCAGTCGAAGGACATCTTCCGTAGCTACGGCATCGCGGTTCCCGCGGGACGCGTAGCGGCGAACGCCAACGAGGCCGCCGCGGCAGCCGAGGCTATCGGCGGTTCGGTGTGGGTGGTCAAAGCACAGGTGCATGCTGGTGGCCGCGGCAAAGCGGGCGGCGTGAAAGTCGTCCGCGACGTGGCTGCCGTGCGTTCTGCCACGGAGCACATGATCGGCACGCGCCTGGTCACGAAGCAGACTGCGGAGGACGGCCTGCCCGTCGAGCGCGTCTACGTCGAATCGGGCTCCGAGATCGAACGCGAGGTCTACCTCTCTTTGACGCTGAATCGGGAGCGCGGACGCATTGCGCTGATCGCGTCTGCTGCCGGCGGTATGGACATCGAAGAAGTCGCAGCCAAGACGCCCGAGAAAATCCTTACGGTCAACATTCACCCGGCCGCTGGGCTGCAACCCTACCAGGCGCGCCAGATCGCTTTTGGTCTGGGTTTCAAGGGAACGCAGATCGCTGAGTTCACCTCGATCGCGACGGCGCTCTACAAGTTATACATTGAGAAAGACGCCAGCCTGGTTGAGATCAATCCGCTCATCGTGACGAAGGCGGGTGCTCTAGTCGCGCTCGACGCCAAGATCAACATCGACGCGAACGCGGTCTTCCGTCATCCGGATCTCGCGAAGCTGCGCGACCCGAGCCAGGAAGATCCGATGGAGCGTCGCGCTAGCGAGCACGACCTGAACTATGTGTCCCTGGACGGGGACATCGCCTGCATGGTGAACGGCGCGGGTCTCGCCATGGCGACCATGGATCTCATCAAGCTCCACGGTGGCCATCCGGCAAATTTCCTCGACGTCGGTGGCGGCGCCACGAGCGAGCGTGTGACGGCGGCGTTCCAGCTGATCCTCTCCAATCCGAAGGTGAGAGCCGTTCTGGTCAATATTTTCGGTGGCATCGTCCGTTGCGACCTCATCGCTGACGGCGTAATCAATGCCGTTAAGAACGTCGGAGTGAAGGTCCCTGTAGTCGTACGCCTCGAGGGTACGAACGCGGACAAGGCGCGCGAAATGCTTGCACAAAGCGGCCTCGCCATCACCCCGGCCTCCGATCTGACAGACGCCGCGCGCAAAGTTGTCGCGCTGGCCAAGGGCTGAAGCAGCATGAGTATTCTGGTCAACAAGAACACCCGCGTCATTTGCCAAGGCTTCACTGGCAAGCAGGGCACTTTTCACTCTGAACAGGCGCTCGCTTACGGCACGAAGCTCGTCGGGGGCGTTACGCCCGGACGTGGCGGCCAGACGCACCTGGGTCTGCCCGTATTCGACACCGTGCAGGACGCCGTTCGGGAAACCGGGGCGACTGCGAGCATGATCTACGTGCCCGCCGCGGGCGCTGCCGACTCCATTCTCGAAGCAGCGGACGCGGGCGTCGAACTCGTGGTGTGCATCACTGAAGGTGTGCCCGTGAACGACATGGTTCGCGTGAAGTCGGTGCTTGCGGGTTCGGCGACACGACTGGTCGGGCCGAACTGTCCCGGTGTCATCACTCCTGAAGAATGCAAGATCGGCATCATGCCGGGGTTCATTCACAAGAAGGGCGCCGTCGGTATCGTGTCGCGTTCCGGCACGCTGACGTACGAAGCCGTTTTCCAGACGACCAACATCGGCCTCGGACAGAGCACGTGCGTCGGCATCGGCGGCGATCCTGTGCGCGGCATGAATTTCATTGATGTGCTGGAGTTGTTCGAGCGCGATCCGCGTACCGAAGGCATCATCCTCGTGGGTGAGATCGGCGGCAGCGACGAGGAAGCGGCTGCGGATTTCATCCACAAGTTCGTTACGAAGCCCGTTGTCGCCTATATCGCGGGAGTGACCGCGCCGCCGGGCAAACGTATGGGCCACGCTGGCGCGATTGTCGCGGGCGGTAAGGGCACCGCGGCTGACAAATACGAGGCGTTCGAGCGCGCGGGAGTGAAGACGGTGAAATCGCCGGCTGAGCTCGGTAGTGCGATGAATGAGCTTTTGAAGAAGCGGCGAGCGCGTGCGGCTGCTCAGGCTCCGCGGCTGGTGAGTTCGATGGGGATGCCTGTGGCGTTGGAGAAGCCGTCGAAGGTAGCCGCGTCGAAGGCGACCCTGGCCAGAGGCAAAGGTAAGGCGAAACCGGCGCCAGCCACGGCGGCCAAAAAGGCGGTCAGCTCGGGTCACAAGGCGGCGCTGAAAGGGAAGGCTCCCGCCAAGACGGTGGCCAAGACTCCCGGGAAGGTCGCCGCCAAGACGCCGGCCAAGGGGAATGTTAAGGCTGGGGCCAAGGCCGGCCCCAAAGCCAAGGCATTCGCTAAAGCCAAAGGCAAGGCCAAGGCGTCTCCCCCTCCGGCGCGCGGCAAACGCCGCTGAGTCGTGGAACAATACGTCCGCAGGCGGGGCTCTCGCAGCGCTGAAGCGTAGCGAATTCCCCGCAGCGGGCATTCCCGGGCGGGGCTCCCCCAGGCGGACTCATGAGCGACTCCTTCAAAATCGCACTCGCACAGCTCAACCTGCTGGTTGGCGATGTGCACGGTAACGCGACGCGGGTGATCACGACGACGCGTCGGGCGCGCACGGAGCTAGGTGCTGACCTGGTCCTTTTCCCGGAGCTCACCCTGTCGGGTTATCCGCCCGAAGATCTGCTGTTCCATCGCGGTTTTCGGCGCCAGATCGAGATGGGTCTGGAGCGCGTGCGCCAGGAAGTGCAGGACTCGAGCGTCGTCATCGGCTTTCCCGAGTACACCCGCGCGGGGATTTACAACTCGGCTGCCCTCATTTCGGGGGGAGTCGTTGCCGCTATCCACCGCAAGGCCGAGCTCCCCAACTACAAGGTGTTCGACGAGAAGCGCTATTTCCAACCTGGAGCGCAACCCACCGTAGTGGACCGCCAGGGCTTCAGGATCGGCATGCTCGTCTGCGAGGACATCTGGGAGCCGGAGTCGACCCAACTCGCCCGCTCCGACGGTGCCGAGCTGCTCGTCGTGATCAATGCCTCGCCATACGAACTGCACAAGCAGCGTGAGCGCGAGGACATCGCGCGGATCCGGGCGCGTGATGTCGGTTTACCGCTCGCCTACGTGAATATGATGGGCGGGCAGGATGAGTTGGTATTCGAAGGCAACTCGTTCATCATGGATGCGGACGGCCGCGTCGTCATGCGCGCGCCCGCTTACGAGGAGGGTATCTACCCCGTCGAATTCGTGCGGCAGGGTCGTGGCAAGGTCGTGCCGAAGCCCGGACCGATCGCGCCGGAGCTGAGCGACGAGGCTAGTGTTTACGGCGCCCTGGTGCTCGGCGTGCGCGACTACGTCAACAAACACGGCTTTCCTGGCGTGGTAATGGGTTTGTCGGGAGGCGTTGATTCCGCGTTGACGCTGGCCATTGCCGTGGACGCCCTCGGCGCCGATCGTGTGCATGCTGTCATGATGCCTTCGCGCTATACCTCCGAGATGAGCTTGAAGGATGCGGAGGAGCAGGCCCGCATGCTGGGCGTGAAATACAGCACCCTCTCCATCGAGAGCATGTTCGAGGCGACGCTCGCAACCCTGAAGAACGAATTCGCCGGACGACCGCCCGATACGAGCGAAGAGAACATCCAGTCTCGCTGCCGGATGCTGCTGCTCATGGGGATCTCCAATAAGACCGGGAAGATGCTGCTCACCACCGGTAACAAAAGCGAGATGGCGGTGGGCTACGCCACCCTTTACGGCGACATGGCAGGTGGCTTTGCACCTATCAAGGACTGCAGCAAGCTGCTGGTCTACCGTCTCGCCGGCTACCGGAATTCGCTGGGTCGCGTGATCCCGCAACGTGTGATCGACCGTCCGCCTTCGGCCGAGCTACGACACGAGCAGAAGGATTCTGATTCGCTGCCGCCTTATGACGTGCTGGATGCGATCCTCGAGGCGTTCATCGAGGAGGATCTGTCGGTGGATGAACTCGAGGCGCGTGGCTTCGACCGTACGACCGTGGGCCGCGTGCTGGATCTCGTTAAACGCAACGAGTACAAGCGCCGGCAGGCACCGCCGGGAGTGCGCGTGAGTCGTCGCGCGTTTGGGCGCGACTGGCGCTATCCGATTACGAACGGATATCGGCGGTAGACGAGGCGCGGGAGGTCCGTGCCGGCGGCGGCAACGGGTCTGCTACCAGACCTGCCACCAGTGTTTTTTGATCTCGGCGGTCGCTTCGCGCACTTCGCCGTTGTAGTTGTAGCGGTAGACCTCTTTGGCCTTTTCCGCGAGCGGCTGCAGGTTCAGGCGGTCGTAGCCCTCCACCATAATCGCCACGGCATCGTGAACTGCGGGGGCGCCGTCGTACTGCTCGACGCATCCCTTCGCACGCTGGATGGCGGCCACGTAAGCCCCGCGCTTCATGTAATAGCGCGCAACGTGCACCTCGTAATTCGCGAGCCGATTGCGCAGGTAGATCATCCGCTGTAACGCGTCGTGGGCGTACTCGCTCTTCGGGTACTGCTCAACTACAGTTCGGAATGCGGCGAAGGACTTGCGAGCCGTGCTCGGTGGCCGCTGCGTCAGGTCCACACGGAACAGCTTCTCGAGCGCGTTCGGCGTGCGTTCGAAGTCGACGAGACCCTTGATGTACCACGCGTAGTCGACGCGGGGGTGGGTCGGGTTCTCGCGGATGAAGGTGTCGGCCGCGTCGGTCGCGGACTCACCTTCGCCGGCGCGGTAATATGCGTAGATCAGATCGAGTCGCGCCTGGCGCGCCTGGTCCGTGAACGGGAACCGCGCGGTGAGCTGCTCATACGTCTTGATGGACTGGCCGTAGTCGTATGAGTCGAGGGCCTTTTTGGCCTTCTTGTAGAGAACCTCGGGGCTCGACTGCTGCAGTTGGCGGTTCTTGTGCGCGCAGCCCGTGAGGGCCAGCAAAGCGATACACAACGCGACTACGGTGACGCGCACCGGACCGATCAGGGACATTAAGAAGGGCCTTTATCTTTGGCAATGCGCCGTGTAATTCGGGGGAGTATAGCGAATCCCCAGCCTCCACTTCCGACCGGCGCACCGGCCGCGGAGTTCCGTACTCATTCTCTGGCTTTGCCTGAAGACCTCCAGGGGTTGCGGCTCGACCAGGCCCTGGCGCGCGCGCTCCCGCAATATTCCCGCGCCCGGCTACAGAGCTGGATCGAGGCTGGCGCGATCCAGGTGGATGGTCGCCGTCCACGGGCCAAAGACAAGGTTGTGGGTGGGGAGCGGGTCCAGATCGAAGCCCGGCTGGAGGTCGATGCGGAGGTGGCTCCCGAGGTCATGCCTCTGGAGATTGTTTTCAAAGACCGTTCCCTCTTCGTCATCAACAAGCCCCCCGGGATGGTCGTGCACCCGGGCGCCGGCAATGCACATCACACGTTACAGAATGCTCTGCTGGCGCTCGATCCGAAGCTCGCGGTCGTGCCGCGGGCGGGGCTCGTGCATCGACTCGATAAGGACACCAGCGGCTTGCTGGTGGTAGCGCGGACTCCAGAAGTTCACACCGCGCTGGTCGCGGCGCTGGCTGAGCGCGAGATCGAGCGGCATTACATTGCGTTATGTAGTGGTGTACTGACGGGAGGCGGCACGATCGACGAGCCCATCGGCCGCCACCGCAGCCAACGCATCAAGATGGCTGTGCGGAGTGACGGGCGTCCTTCCGTTACACACTATCGGCTGATGAAGCGGTTTCGCGCGCACACGCTCCTCCACGTGCAGCTCGAGAGCGGCCGCACGCACCAGATTCGTGTGCATCTTGCGCATATCGGCTATCCCGTTGTTGGTGACCCGGTCTACGGTGGGCGGCGTCGGTTTCCAGCGCGGGCGAGCCCAGCGCTCATCGCGGAGCTGGAAGGCTTCAAACGCCAGGCGCTGCATGCCGCGCGTTTGAAGCTCGCGCATCCCGCGACCGGGGAGGAAGTTGAGTGGGAGGCGCCGCTGCCGGCTGATATGGCGCACCTCGTGGCTGTGCTGGAGGCTGACGCCAGTGAGGAGTGAGTGGGAGATCATCGCGCCGGACTGGCCGGCGCCTGCGCGCGTGCGGTCGGCGTTTACGCTTCGCGCGGGCGGGGTGAGTGTGTCGCCGTATGACTCACTCAACCTGGGGGCGCATGTTGGTGACGCCGGGGACGCGGTTGCGGAGAATCGGCGTCGGGTGAGGGAGCGGTTGGGGTTGCCTGCTGAGCCGGTTTGGTTGCAGCAGGTACATGGGATTGAGGTGGCGGATCTGGGCCTGGTGAGTCCGGGTGAACCTCCGCGCGCGGACGCTTCGGTGACGCGAGCGCCGGGGCAGGTGTGTGTTATCCAGGTCGCGGACTGCATGCCGGTGTTGTTTGCGGCGCGCGATGGCTCGGCGGTTGGCGCGGCGCATGCGGGATGGCGTGGGCTCGCTGGCGGGGTTCTCGAAGAAACCGTGCGCAAGCTCGCCGTGCCACCCCCAAAGTTGATCGCGTGGCTCGGACCGACGATTGGTCAGGGCCATTTCGAAGTCGGCGACGACGTTCGCTCGGCGTTCCTGTTGCGCGATCCGGATGCGGCGTCCGCGTTCGAAACTAACGCGCGTGGGCGCTGGCAGTGCGATCTTTACGCGCTGGCGAGACGTCGGCTCTCTGCACTGGGCGTCCAGGATGTCTTTGGTGGTGGTTGGTGCACCTATGCAGACGCGGCGCGGTTTTTCTCGTTCCGGCGCGATGGCCAGTGCGGTCGTATGGCGGCGTTGGTCTGGATGGAGTGACGCAGGCTGTGGCGCGGGGTTCCCCTTGACGCTCGTGATATGCTAGTTCACTACCTTCGAAGAGAAGCGCAGAGCCCTTGCCCCTGCTCGTCTGGATCATTCTCTTTACCGCGGTCGGCGGCATTGCCAGCGCGGCATTCGCGGGTTTGTTTCTTTTGGTGCCGGAGGCAGCGGGCCGGCGCCTCCTGCCTCACTTCGTAAGCTACGCAACAGGGGCGTTGCTGGGAGCGGCGCTGCTCGCGTTGCTACCGGAGGCGATGGAGGGTGTTGGGCCGGACGGCGCGCACTCGATCGGAGTCGCGCTGCTGCTGGGTCTCGGTGTGTTCTTTGTCATCGAGAAGCTCGTGTTGTGGTGGCACACGCATGGGAATGGTAATGGTCATGCGCGCAGTGACGGCCATGACCAGGCGCACGGGGACGGACATGATCATGGACACGCACATGATCACGGCAATGCGCATGGGCACGACCACGGCCACGGGCACGGCGGAGATGCCGGCCGCGCCGCGGCGTCGGGCGTGCTGGTCATCATCGGCGACAGCATTCACAACGCTTTGGACGGCGTGTTGATCGCAGCCGCCTTCCTGACCAGCTTTCCGCTCGGCCTTGTGACCACCTTCGCGGTCGCGGCGCATGAGATTCCCCACCGGGTCGGTGACTTCGCGATCCTGGTCCACTCAGGAATGTCGCGCGGCAGGGCCCTGGTCATGAACATGGCTACCGGCCTGACTTCCATCATTGGCGGCGTCGCGGCGTACTTTGGCCTGCAGCGGGCGATCGGCTCGCTTCCCTATGCTTTGGCGCTGGCGGCGGCCGGCTTCCTATACATCGCGGTTGCGGGGCTCATCCCGGGCCTCCACCGCCGGGCCGACCCGCGCACGAGTCTCGCCCAGGTGATTCTCATGGGATTGGGTGTCGGGACGATTGCCTGGGCGGAAAGCCTGGCGCACCAGTAGTCGCTCACGGGCTCGAGCCGCGCCGGCACCACAGCTCTTGAACGCATTGCCGTTTGCCCCCAATTTCCCGGGCAATCACTCACCCTTTCAGGGTAACCCCGTATGCGACAAGACAAACTCACCAGCCAGTTCCAGCAGGCCCTGGCCGACGCGCAATCGCTCGCGCTGGGCCGTGACCACCAGATCCTGGAGCCGGCTCACGTCATGCTGTCCCTGCTCGACAGCCAGGGCGGCTCCGTGCGCCCGGTCCTCATCAAGGCCGGGGCGGACGTCAATAAGCTGCGCTCTGAGCTGGGCGGCCAGCTCGACCGGCTGGCGAAGGTCGAAGGTACGCCGGGCGAGATTCATATTTCAAACGAGCTGAACAAGCTGCTCAACATCACCGACAAGCTTGCCCAGCAGCGTGGCGACCAATTCATTGCCAGCGAGTTGTTCGTGCTGGCGGCTTTCGAGGATCGCAACCTGGCGAAGCTCTTCAAGGATGCCGGCGTCATCAAGGGCGCGGTCGAGAAGGCCATCGAGGAAATGCGCGGCGGCGAAAAGGTCAACGACGCGAATGCGGAAGGCAGCCGCCAGGCGCTCGAGAAGTACACCGTGGACCTCACTGCGCGCGCCTCGTCGGGCAAACTCGACCCGGTCATCGGTCGCGACGACGAGATTCGTCGCACGATCCAGGTCCTGCAGCGCCGTACCAAAAACAACCCGGTGCTCATTGGCGAGCCCGGCGTCGGTAAGACCGCGATCGTGGAAGGTCTGGCCCAGCGGATCATCAACAACGAGGTGCCCGAGGGTCTGAAGAACAAGCGCATTCTGGCGCTCGACATGGGCTCTCTCATCGCGGGCGCGAAATTCCGCGGTGAGTTTGAGGAGCGCCTCAAGAGCGTGCTCAACGATCTCGCCAAGCAGGAAGGCCAGGTCATTCTCTTCATCGACGAGCTGCACACCATGGTCGGCGCCGGTAAAGCCGAGGGCGCCATGGACGCCGGCAATATGCTCAAGCCCGCGCTCGCCCGTGGCGAACTGCATTGCGTGGGCGCTACGACGCTGGACGAATATCGGAAGTACATTGAGAAGGACGCTGCTCTGGAGCGGCGCTTCCAGAAGGTGCTCGTCGACGAGCCGTCGGTCGAGGACACCATCGCGATCCTGCGCGGCTTGCAGGAGCGTTACGAAGTTCACCACGGTGTCGATATCACGGACCCGGCGATAGTCGCGGCCGCGACACTCTCGCATCGCTACATCACGGACAGGCAGCTTCCTGACAAGGCCATCGACCTCATCGACGAGGCGGCGGCCCGTATCCGGATGGAGATCGATTCCAAGCCGGAGTCGCTCGACCGGCTCGAGCGCCGCATCATCCAGCTCAAGATCGAGCAGGAAGCGCTCAAGAAGGAGCAGGACGAAGCTTCACGCAAGCGCCTGGCTACGTTGCAGGAGACGCTGCGTGGGCTCGAGAAGGAGTACTCCGACCTGGAGGAGATCTGGAAGGCCGAGAAGGCCGCGCTGCAGGGTGCCGCGCAAATCCGCGAGGAGATGGACCGCGCGCGTCTCGAAATCGACGCCGCACGCCGCGCCGGCAATCTCGGTCGGGTCGCAGAGCTTCAGTACGGCAAACTCCCCGAGCTCGAGAAGCGCCTCCAGCAGGCACTGGCCGCGGAGAACAAAGCCCCGCAGCTCGTGCGTAACAAGGTGACCGAGGAAGAAATCGCCGAGGTCGTCTCGAAGTCGACCGGCATCCCGGTTTCCAAGATGCTCGAGGGCGAGAAGGAAAAGCTCCTTCACATGGAGGACGCGCTCGCCAAGCGCGTCGTGGGGCAGGACGAGGCTCTGCGGATTGTCTCGAACGCGATCCGCCGCTCGCGCGCGGGTCTTTCGGATCCCAAGCGGCCGAACGGATCATTCCTCTTCCTCGGGCCCACCGGCGTGGGTAAGACGGAGCTTGCCAAGGCGTTGGCTGAATTCCTGTTCGATACTGAGGATTCCATGGTCCGGATCGACATGTCCGAGTTCATGGAGCGCCATTCCGTGGCGCGCCTCATCGGCGCGCCACCCGGCTATGTCGGCTATGACGAGGGCGGTTACCTTACCGAAGCGGTCCGGCGGCGTCCTTACGCTGTCATCCTGCTCGATGAGGTCGAGAAGGCTCACCAGGACGTGTTCAACGTACTGTTGCAGGTGTTGGACGATGGACGGCTCACGGACGGGCAGGGACGGACGGTGGACTTCCGCAACACCGTCATCATCATGACGTCGAACCTCGGCTCGCAGGTCATTCAGGAGAGTGCGGGCGAGAAGAACTACGCCCGCATGAAGAGCGCGGTCATGGAGATCGTGCAGCAGAGCTTCCGGCCGGAGTTCATCAACCGGATCGACGACATGGTCGTGTTCCATCCGCTGGGCGGCGAGCAGATCCGCGCGATCGTCGACATCCAGCTGGTATACCTGCGCAAGCGGCTGCAGGAGCGGGACATGGACATCGTGCTCGACGACGCGGCACGCGACCTTATCGGCGAAGCGGGCTTCGACCCCGTGTATGGTGCACGACCGCTGAAGCGTGCCATCCAGCAGCAGATCGAGAATCCGCTCGCGCAAAAGATCCTGCAGGGTGGGTTCTCACCCGGTGACCGGATTCGTGTCGGTGTCCGTGAAGGACACCTGACGTTTACAAAGGCTCACTAAATTCGGGGTTGGACGGCATAATCGCTGTCCAACCTCCGCAACTGAAAACAACCATGCCGTTCTACGAATACGAGTGCCAGAACTGCAAGTTCTACTCAGAGCTATTACAGAAGATCTCGGATCCGCCGCTGGAGAAGTGTCCTTCGTGCGGTAAGAAGACCATGAAGAAGCTCATTTCCGCGCCGGTATTCCGCCTGAAGGGCGCGGGGTGGTACGAGACGGACTTCAAGTCGGACAACGAGAACAAGCGCAATCTCGCCGGCGCCGACAAGGAGGAGTCGAAGGCGGCGGCCAGCTCGGAGGAGTCTTCTAGCGACAAGGCCGGTGCCAAGTCCGAAGGGAAAGACGCCGCGAAGCCAGCGGCGGCTGCGGAAACGAAGACCGCCGCGCCCGCTGAGGCGAAGAGTGCCGGATCATCCGGGTCCTCTGGATCATCCGGTAGCCGGTCTTCCTCCGGGCGTTCGGCTGTGGCGGCCAAGGGTGGCCACAAGAAAGCCGCCAGCAAGCCGGCAACCAAGCCAGCCAGCAGGGTGGCTAGCAAGCCCAAGGCGAAGGCCAAAGCAAAGGGGAAGGCGGGGAAGGGGCGTCGTTGAGCCCTGATCGTCAGGATGGGGACGCGCGGTGAGTCCGAGCTCTGTAGAAATCAGCCCGGACGGTAAGCCGGTGGGCTCGGGCGCAAAGCGCTGGACGCTACGGCGCTACCTCGTCGCGGGAGTGCTCGTCTGGCTCCCCATCGTGGCCACGATCTGGGTGGTCAGCTTCATGCTGCACCTCATGGACAGGACCCTGCTCCTGCTGCCGGTCGCCTATCGGCCCGAGGCCCTGGTCGGATTCGCGTTGCCGGGAGTTGGGGCTGTTTTTGCGCTCCTGGTCCTGCTGGTGACGGGCGTCCTGGTCACGAATCTCATCGGCCGGAGCCTCGTGGTTTGGGGCGAGGAACTGCTCAATCGCATCCCGGTGGTGCGCTCGGTTTACGGCGGCGTGAAAAGCTTCGCCGAGAGCGTGTTTTCGCAGTCGAACTCGTTCCGTAAGGTTGTGATGATCGAGTATCCACGCGTGGGCGTCTGGAGCATCGGCTTCATGACGGCGGAGGATGTGCCGGAGGTCTCTGAAAGAACCGGCGAGCCGCATGCGTGTGTTTATCTGTCGGCGGCTCTGAATGCCACCGCGGGCTATCTCGTGCTCGTGCCCAAGCGGCAGGTCGTTGAGCTCGAGATGTCCGTGGACGCGGCGATGAAGATGATCATCACCTGCGGAGTGGTGGTGCCACCGGCGCCTACCCAGAAAGTGCCGCGGTTGCCTGAAACTGTCGCCTGAGAGGGCAGTGGCCTTGGTGTCGGCCTGGGGCCTCAGCACTATTTTGCTCATTGCGGCGCCTCGGACGGCTCCGTAACATCCCGCGCCCTATGCGCTCACATTACTGCGGTCAGGTAAACGAGAAGGCCATCGGGACGGAAGTCACGGTTGCCGGATGGGTCCATCGGCGTCGCGATCATGGCGGGGTGATCTTCATCGATCTGCGCGATCGGGAAGGGTTGCTGCAGATCGTTTTCGATCCCGATGCCGCCAATATGTTCGAAGAAGCCAGCAAGTTGCGCAATGAGTTCGTGATCAAGGTTCGCGGGTTGGTACGCGCGCGCCCTGCGGGGACCGATAACGCGAACCTAGCCTCCGGGCGCGTCGAGCTCCTGGCCCGGGAACTCGAAGTCCTGAACCGTTCCGAGCCCCTGCCTTTCCAGCTCGATGAGACCGTGGGCGAGGAAACGCGCCTCAAGTACCGCTACCTCGATCTGCGGCGCGACGTAATGAACCAGCGCCTGCGGCTGCGCCATCGCATTACCCGCTCCATGCGCGGCTACCTCGACTCGAACGGCTTCATCGATCTCGAGACGCCGATGCTGGGCAAGACGACGCCGGAGGGCGCGCGCGACTACCTCGTGCCGAGCCGGACTCACGCGGGCAAATTCTTTGCCCTCCCGCAGTCGCCGCAGATTTACAAACAGCTGCTGATGGTGGCTGGCTTCGACCGCTACTACCAGATCGTCCGCTGCTTTCGCGACGAGGATCTGCGTGCCGACCGCCAGCCCGAATTCACGCAGCTCGATATCGAAACCTCGTTCCTGACGCAGAACGACATCATGGGGGTCATGGAAAGCCTGGTGCGCCACTTCTTCAAGGAAGTTCTGGCCGTCGACCTGCCGAATCCCCTGCCGCGCATGACCTACGCGGAGGCGATGCGCCGCTACGCCTCTGACAAGCCCGATCTGCGTATCGCGCTCGAGCTCGTCGATGTCGCGGACCTCGTGCAGGACTGCGACTTCAAGGTATTCGCGGGCCCTGCCAAGGATCCCCGCGGTCGCGTGGCCGCACTACGCGTACCGGGCGGCAACTCGATGCCGCGTTCGCAGATCGACGAGTACACCGCGTTTGTTGGACGCTACGGCGCGAAGGGTCTCGCCTACATTAAAGTGAATGAGCGCGCCAAGGGCCGCGACGGGCTGCAATCTCCGATCGTGAAGTTCCTGAACGACGCCGCCGTGGCGGGTTTGCTGGAGCGGACCGGCGCGCAGGATGGCGACCTCATTTTCTTCGGCGCGGACAGCGCCAAGGTTGTGAATGACGCGCTCGGTGCCCTGCGCCTGAAGGTGGGACAGGACCTGAAGCTCGTGCAGGCAGGCTGGCAGCCGTTGTGGGTCGTCGACTTCCCGATGTTTGAATGGGATCCGGACGGCAAGCGCTGGGCGGCCATGCATCACCCGTTCACCTCGCCGGCGAACGACGATCCAGCGGCGCTGCGCTCGGATCCCGAGAAGGCCATCGCGAAAGCCTACGACATGGTGTTGAACGGCTCGGAGATCGGCGGCGGCTCGGTGCGTATTCACCGGCAGGAGATGCAGTCGACCGTGTTCGAGCTCCTGGGAATCGATGCGGAAGAGGCGCAGCGGAAGTTTGGATTCCTGCTCGACGCGCTCAAGTATGGCGCGCCTCCGCATGGTGGCATTGCGTTCGGCCTCGACCGGCTTGCCATGTTGATGGCGGGGGCCGACAGCATTCGCGAAGTGATCGCCTTCCCGAAGACGCAGACGGCTGCGGATCCGATGACAGATGCTCCTACGGAAGCTAGCGAAGCGCAGTTACGCGAGTTGCATATC
>JAQGOE010000234.1 GCA_028293725.1 Gammaproteobacteria bacterium
CCCCTGCCGCCTATGGTGCTGTCTCACTCGCTCTAGGTCTCTCGACGCTCGCGATCAGCCTCGTGGCAACCCCCCTGACGCAGGCCGCGATTCATTACTATCCCGCCCTGACACAGAGCGACTCCACGGCCGAGTTGCTCCGCTCATTGCGGCGCTCCTTTGGGCGCGCGATCCCATGGACAGTCGCGGGCGCCGTGTTGGCTGCAATCGCCTATATGCGCTGGGGCGGTGGCTCACCTGTTTTGGTGATCATCCTCGTTCTCTTGCTGGCCTCCGACTGTTGGCGCTCCGCGAACCTGAGTCTGCTCAATGCCGCGCGCCGTCATCGTCCCTACGCGCTCTGGGTTGCTGGCGACGCGGCTCTGCGCCCGCTGGCTGCAGTGCTCGGAGTACTGTTACTGGGGAGCGCGCCTGAGGTCGTACTCGGCGCCTATGTCGTCGTCTCGATGACTCTCGTGCTCGTCTTCTCGCATCGAAGCGGAAAGACCGCTCTTGCCACTGCAAGGCCTTACTCTCGGGAGGAGTCTGTTGCCCTGGATAAACGGCTGTGGGATTACGCGATACCGCTCATTCCGCTGGGTGTGATCGGGTGGATCAGTAACCTCGGCGACCGCTACGTCATCGGCGGACTTCTAAGCGTGGCCGACGCTGGTGTCTACGCGGCGATTTACGGCCTGTCGAGCTCACCCTTTCTGATGGTGGGTGGAACGGTCGAACTCGCGTTGCGCCCCATACATCAGGCGGCCGTGGCGCGTGGTGATCAGGGACACTCGCGGAAAATGTATCGGATCTGGCTGATCTCGGTAGCGGCGGTGTGTGGAGTCGGCGTACTCGCGTTGGCTTTCGGGCATCGACTCGTCGCGAGCCTGTTCGTCGGAGCGGCCTATCGTCATGCCTCGGATCTCATGCCGTGGATAGGCCTGGGCTACGCCATCCGTTCCGTGTCGGCTGTGTTCGAGCGGATGTGCTATGCGTATGGGCAGACTCGCCGTGTGCTGATGATCCAGTCCTGCTCCGTAGCTGCCACGCTCGTCGCGACTCCCCTGGGTGTGATCACTTTGGGTCTGAAGGGTGCTGCTATAGCGGTGCCGGTCTATTTTTCGGTGCAACTGGCGGCGGCGGTCGTGCTCGCGCGGCTGACGATCAAACAATCGACAGCTACAGACTGGAGTCCCGTACCCGGACGCGCGGTGCCGTCGTAAGCCGGGCGACGACCTCGCTCCATTGGCGTATGTACAGGATATTTCCATCACGTTTGCCGTTCAGTTGCCGCTTGCTCAATGAGCGCGTGGTGGGGCTGTACGTCGCTGCGGCGAATCCTAACGACAACATGCGCTCGTGGAGCGCATCTTCGTTGAAGTCGTAGCGTCTGCCGCTGCCATTGAGCTCCATGAGCACGGCCAGTAAAGTCGGCTTGCGCAAAGTCTGCTGCGCTCCATCTATGACCCGGGTCTCGAATCCCTCGACGTCAATCTTGATCAGGGTGGGCCTGGTCGCGCCCAACATCGTATCGAGTGTCGTCACCGGGACGTCGAGTACGTGTTGGGAAGTCTCGCCTTGCGCCACTGCGTGATTGAGAGCATCGAGATCGGCGGTGAATGCCGCTGTACCCTCGGCGTCCCCGGCAGCTACATTGCGGCAATCGACACGCGACATCAGATTATTCAATCGAACATTGTCGAGCAGGCTGCCGAAAGTGCGTGGCACGGGCTCCAGCGCGATGCAATTGGCTCCTGACACGCCGGAGGCGAGGATAGTGTAGGACCCTACGTTGGCTCCAACGTCCACGAACACGTCTCCGGGTCGCAAAGCGTGCATTACGAACGCCATGTCCTCGAACTCTTGTAGTCCGTAGTAGACGTTCCCGGACGCTCCTGCCATCCCACGCCGCACGAGCAGTCGCGTTGCGCCCACGAACGGCATGGCCACGGGCGCGCCCACCAGGCGCGTGCCAATTTGCCAGGCCAGAAACCTTCGCAGCGCGGCGACTGGGTGCCGCCTGTTCAGGGGATGGCGGGCGATATCGGACAGGATGCGAATCATGCGGCCTCTACCGAAAACCCGTAACAATGCTGGCGCCAGGATCGGCGGGGCCTCAGGCGGTGCATTGGATTCCCACTGCTTCCACCCATTTCGACTCCTCCTCGACGGCGGCGAACATAGGCTCCGCGGAATCGCCCATTCGCGCGGGCCGGATACCCTTGAATCCCGCGGTCGCCAATTCGCGGCTCAATGACGGGTAGTCCCACATCCATAGGTGATGGCTGTTGCCCAGCCAGCTCCTGAGGAAGCCGCCGACGCCCCTGGGCCGCTCCGTCACGCCAAGTAATGTTTCGGTCATGAAACGTGATGCGGCGGTGTCGCTGGGGTCCTCGACGTAACGTTGAGCGGCCGTTCGCAGGTCGGGAACCACCAGGCGGAAGACGCCACCGGCGGCCAGTACCGCTCTGGTGTTGGCCAGGGCTACCCGAAAGTCGCTCAAGGACAGATGCTCGAGCACGTGAGAGCAATACACCGCGCGGCAGCTACCCGCCTCGACGGGCAGTCCCTTTACGATATCGCCATACCGGACGTTCGCTGGGAAAACCGGACCACCGGGCACACGCAGGAATCCGGCCAACGGCAGTCTCTGCACACGCAGGGTCGGGCTCGCATCGAAGTTCAGCCATCCCTGTGGCGCCGAGAGTCCACACCCATATTGCACATAAGTTGTCGCTGTCATTCCCATCGTTGAGTCCCGTCATCGAGCCCGATCGGCGAAATTCCCACAGGTGTAACAATGCTGCCCCATGATGACAGCCGGGTGACTTCCGCTTAACAGGCGCAAAATCGATGGCAACGGTGAGTATCGACTGGGTTGCACGCCATCGTGCCGCGCTATACCCCGTTCTGAACCTGAGCGTGCTGCTCGCGGCCCTGGTCGGGTCGGTGGCGCACGATGCCGAGTTCGGACTCGTCGTCTATGTGAGCGTATTGTTCGCGATCTGCTCGACGCCCGTTCTCCTGCTGCGCAGTTTCAACGATCGGTATGCGCTGCTCGGGATCTTCATGGCGCTCTACTTTCTAACGTTCGGCGCCCTCGATCTGCAGCACTTGCTGTTCGGTGTCGACGTACCGCTCGCGAGGACGAGTTTCCTCAGCTCCGCCGAGGTGGCGGTTCTCGTCGGGGGCGCCCTCATACTCGGCGGATACCTGGCTGGCGTGGAGCTCGGGCGCGGTGGCGCCGTCGATCGCAACACTGCGCGCCCTCCCGCGGAATGGTCCGCGCAGACGATGCTGGTCCTCGGTCTGATGGTGTGGGTCGCGGGGACGGCCGCCATCCTCTACTTCCAGCTCTTCGCGGCTCCCGAGAAGACCGTACGCTCGACGAACAATGCCTTTGCCAACATGGGCCCGGTGCTGACGTTCATCGTGATGCTGGGCAGCATGATGCAGCCGCTCGGCGTTCTCATTCTCGCCTATGCTTATGCGAAGTATCGGGGTGCGTTCTGGCTCATCCTGATCCTGACCGTCGTGAGCATCGACGTGGGTGTTGGCTTTATCATCGATGTGAAGCGCACCGCCCTCATGGGCGGGGCCCTGGTCATCCTGACGCGGACTCTCGTCGACAATCGGCTGCCCAAGGCCTGGGCCGCCTGTAGCGTGGTCTTCATCGTCCTGGCCTTCCCCGTATTCCAGGCGTACCGCTCCGAAATAACGGGTAACCGCGGCCTGGATCGCCTGCAGGCGTTCCAGGAGATCGGCAAGGTCCTGGAGATTACGCTCGCCTCCCGCGACAAGGTCGAGCAGGGCGCGCCGGGCGGCGAGCGCGCCCAGACCTTTCTCGAGCGCTCGTCGGTGAAGGATGTTCTGGAGACTCTTTTCGCCCACGTGGATAGTGGCGACGTTCCGCTGCTGCACGGACGCAGCCTGGTCGCGATCCCGATGGCGTTCGTGCCGCGGCTGCTGGCGCCGGAAAAGGCCGATGTCTCCGTCGGCTCTCTCTATCCGAAGCTCATTCTGAAAAGCGACAGCGAGGTCTTCATCTCCATATCGCACCTCGGTGAGTTGTATTGGAATTTCGGCTGGCTGGGAATTCTGCTCGGCATGCCGGTGGGCGGCTTCCTGATGGGCTTTACGGGCGCGAAATTCAGCCTCGAGCGGGGCAAGTCGCTGACGCGGATTCTGGTGTTGCTCATCACGGCGCAGAGCCTGTGCATCGGGTTCGAAGGGACGATTCCCATCGCCTACATCCTGTGGCTGCGATCCATGGCCGCCATCGGCCTGCTGCACGTGATGTTCGCTCGCCGCGGGGACGCGCCGGCCCTGCCGTCAGCCCCAGTGAACGAGGACACGCCGCCGGTCGCCCTGGCGTTGCCCCGTTTCCCTAACTTAATGCGCTGACGCCGCGCACTCACAGCTCCCTTCGCTCGTGGAAGTGCAAAGGCGCAGAGTGTTCTTGCCTCCGTCGACGAGTGGCGTGGCGACGCGCTCGCAGCGGTTCGCGTAAAGCACCGTGTTGCGGATGTTGTCTATACCATCCAACCGGACACCCGCGCGATACTTCTGATCGTAGCGGCACGCGCGTGGCAGCGGTCCGTCGATGTCTTCGAGCGAGTTGTGTTGTATCACAACGCTCTGCAGCAGCTGCCAGTGTCCTGGCGGCGGTCCGAGGTACCACGTCGCGGTGAGATCGATCGCTCCGCCATACAAACCGTCGGCATGGATGATCCGGTTGTGCGCGATGGAGATTCCGATTCCCACCAGCGGTGGCGGCGACTCCGGTGCCGGCGCTACACCCAACGCGCCACTGATGCCGGAATGGCTGCAAGCGGAAGCCCAGTCATACTCGCCATCGATGAGGTTGTCGCGGATCTCCAGGCCCACCTGGAAGGCGGCGCCGTTACCGCAATCGCGGCAGTTCGGCGCCTTGGAGGGCACGCCGTAGCCGGCGTTGAAGAGCAGGCCGCTGGTCCCGTACTGCCGGTTGGCGGCCATCAGCGAGTCCGCGGTGGGAGTCCAGAAGGCGATGATGCCGCCGGCGGGATCGTTCAGGTTCGACTTCTGGCAGGGCGGGTTGCGTTGATCGACCTGGTTCGCTACCGCGTAGGCCTGCCAGTAATCGCGTCCGACGACGACCCGGCTGCCGCGGCCGGGCAGCACATCCCATGCCGGCGCGACAGTGAATGTAACCGTGCCGGTCGCCGCATCTTCAACATAACTTTGTATCTTTCGAACCTGCCCCGCTCCCGGACCCTCCATGATTTGCACCCAGTGGCCACGATAAAAACTCGCGCGCTCGATGGGGTGTTTGCCCTGCTCCTCCAAAAGTGTGCCGTGTACGGTGACCGTGACGTCGCCGGCGCGGGTGACTGGCTGCGCGCCGATGAAGCCGAACGTATCGCCGTTACCGTCGAAACTCAGGGCCTCACCGTCGCCGGCCTTGTCGCCCGAGCAGCTGATGCGGTTTGCGGAGACCAGCAACTGCTCCTGGTTGCCGTTGAGATTCCAGAAGAACGCCGCACGCCAGCCCTTCGGATCGTCCGGGTTCTGCAGTCCATCGGTGGCGGCACCGTCCGCGATGTTGTTACTGAAGTCCAGCCGCTGCGAAGCGCCGAGCTCGCTCGCGATCACGCCCTGGTGCCCCGCGATGTCGATGAAGCTGCCCGGAATGAACGTATTCCAACGAACGATCGAGTCGTCGATGCGGTAGGCCACCTCGGTGCCGAAGTGATTTCCCGGCAGCTGCAGGTCGCGATCGTAGGCGGCGAACCGATTGTGCGTCACCATGAGCCGCAGCAGCGGCCGCCCGCTGTCCTCGATGGCGCGGCCGACGCGTTGAAAATCGTTGTTGGAAATGATGATGTCGGTAACGGCATCGGTCGAAGCGTGCGCCTCGCCAAGCTGGATGATTGGCCGGCTCTCGGCAGGAGAAGTGAAGGTGTCCGCATCCGTGAACGTAATGTTGGTGATCGAGTTATCGCCCGTAACCGTAAAGAGCGCTCTGGGCTGGGCGGCGCGGGTGTCATGGCGGACGATTTTCCCGGCTCGATCCTGCGACCCCTGCAGGTGGACATGGGGTGGCAGGATAAAACCGTTGGCCGCGGAAAGATCCCACGCCCCCGGCGGAATGACGATGTTGCCGCCGCCTTGCGCCTGGGCGGCGGCGATTGCCTTGGCAAAACAGAGGTTGTCGGCTATGCCGTCTCCCGGGCGGCAGTTGCCGAAGCGCGGGTCGTCGACCGGGAAACTCGCTAATTCGGGCGGGTCGGGCTTCACTACCAACTTCTGGGACTTCACCTCGACCCAGCTGCGGCCGTCACGGCTCACGCTCACCGTGTAGCTGCCTACCGTCAGGCGCGCCGGCAAAGCGGCCTCGGCCACATAGTCCTCCAGATGCGGTGAGTCGTCACCGACACTGTTGGAAGTCAGGACATGGGTGGTTGGGCCCTTGAGTCTTATCTGAACCCGTTGCCCGGGTTCCGGGCGCAGGTTGCGCCCGACGACACGCACCTGCCGCCCCAACCGAGCGGGGTCGGCTGTCTCATTTACAGTACCCGGGGTGACCCACAGGGGGCGAGGGTCGTTGACTGTGATCGGCTCGCTCCATTCTCCTGCGGCGCTCACGACCCAGAGCCTGTAAATGCGCTGTGCCTGAATGACTTCCGGAAGCCGGGCACTCAGCGAGTAGGCCGGGTCCCCGACGGCGACAATCGGAGCGACACCGGAAAGCGGGCCGGACGTGGCGGGTATCGCGGCGGGGTGGCGCTGTGTCGTGTCGCCCGATCCCATTGCTTCGTACACCACGTGATCGCTGATCGTAAAGCCGCTGCCACAGATCACCAGGATCTCGTCCGGTTCGGCATGCACAGGCGACTCATAGCCCTCGGTATGCAGCACGCGCGGCGCCATCGCGACCGCTGGGATCGCGCCCCATGGGATTGCCAGCAGTGTCATAAAGAGAGCGTAGGATTTCGCGGGCATGAAAACACTCCGGCTGGCAATCGTCTCGACGCACCCAATCCAGTATTACGCACCTATATTTCAAGCGCTGGCTCGCTCCAAAGCCTTGTGCCCCCGGGTTTTTTACACCTGGTCACAGACTGCCGGGGCCGCCGTGTCCGACCCGGGCTTCGACCGGGCGATCACGTGGGACATCCCACTGCTCGAAGGCTACGAGTTCGAGTTCGTGCCCAACACCGCGCCCAGTCCCGGCACCGATCACTTCCGTGGCTTGCGCAATCCCGGCCTGATCGGTGCCATCGAGGCGTGGGGTGCCGACGCGGTGCTCGTCTTTGCGTGGAATTCGCAATCCCATCTGCAGGTCATGCGTCACTTCAAAGGCCGGATTCCGGTCTTCTTCCGTGGCGACTCCACCCTTCTGGATCCGACGAGCCGGTGGCGTGCGGCGGCGCGCCGCGTCTTTCTGAGCTGGGTCTATCGGCATATCGATGTGGCGATCGCGGTCGGGTCGAACAATAAAGATTACTTCAGGTGGTGTGGAGTACCGGAGGAGCGGATTGCCCTGGCACCGCATGCGATCGACACGAAGCGCTTCTCGGATCCGGACGGCACTCACGCGCAGCGCGCCGTTGAGTGGCGTCGTGAACTGCGAATTCCCACGGGGGCCCGCACGATCGTCTTCGCGGGCAAGTTCCAGGAAAAAAAGGATCCGTTGCTGTTGCTGGAAGCCTTTTTCCGCTGTGGCGCGGCCGGTCACCTGGTGTTTGTCGGAAATGGCGCACTCGAGGGCGAGCTGGTCGCACGCGCTGGGGGTCGCGGCGACGTTCATTTTCTTCCGTTTCAAAACCAGCAGACGATGCCTGCCGTCTATCGCCTGTGTGATGTATTCGCGCTGCCGTCCCGCGGGCCGGGCGAGACCTGGGGGCTTGCGCTCAACGAGGCGATGGCGGCGCGGCGTCCGGTGATTGCCGGCAGCAAAGTCGGTGGTGCGCGGGATTTAATTACGCCAGGTGTGAATGGCTGGACGTTCCAGTCCGGCGACCTGGAGCAGCTGACGGCCATTGTGGCAAACGCACTGACGGGGACCGAGGCTACCCTGAGCGCGATGGGCGCCGCGGCCGAAGCGGAAAGTGCGCACTGGTCGATTGACGCCGCCGCGAATGGCATCGCTCACGCAGTGATTACGTTACATGAGCGTCACACAGCGCGCCGATAATGGACCTTAGCCCTGCCACGAGCGACGGATTGTACGCGTTGGGGTTTTTGCATTCATGGCACCCCAATTGGCCTGCGAGCAATCGTGTCCACTACGAGTCTCGACGAGTTTCCAGGTACCCGCGCCTTTGGCGCCGAGCGCATTACGTTCCAGCGCACTGTGCTCGCCGCGATGTCGCTGTCAATGTTGCTGTTGGTGGCGTGGCTGTGCAGAGCCTGGCTGAAGATGCTCAGCTTCGACGATGCCTACATGTTTTATCGTTACGCGGTAAACATCACCCACGGCCTGGGAATCTCGTGGAATCCGGACGGTGTGCACACCTATGGCATGACCAGTCAGCTGTGGGTCTTTTTTATCCTGCCGCTGACCGCTCTGCCGCTCACGCCGGGTCACGCTCTACAGTTGGCTTCGTGGTTTGTCGGGTGTGCCGCTCTCGCGACGATGGCGTTCACCGTGATGCGCCGGGCACGATCGTACTGGCTACACTCGGCGCCCGCGGCGTTTGCAGCGGTCGCTTTACCCTTGGTGGCGAATCCGATCTTCGCCTATCACCTCACCACGGGCATGGATACGATGGTCGCGTTATGGGCGAACGCTGCCGTGGTGTTTGGGATTCTCGAGTACACGGCGCGCCCGACGACCCGGAAGGCCTTCCTCGTCGGGACGTTGAGCCTCGTCGCCATATTGGCGCGTCCCGACACGGGACTTTGCGCGTTGGGATCACCGCTTCTGGCGTGGCTGCTGTTGCCTGGCGCGCGTCGCTGGCGCGATCTCTCCGGGTTGGCCGTACTTCCAGCGGTCCTCATCGGTGTCGAGCTCCTGCTGTGCAAATGGTATTTCGAAGTGCCCTTTCCGCTCGGGTTCTATGCCAAATCCCTGCACAGTTACGCGGGCTTTCTCAGCGCGGAAAACGCGGTTCAATATGCTTACCTGGCCGCGCTGTGCGCGCTGCCGTTCGCCGGGGCGCTCGCGGCGACACTCACGCGCAAACAAGTGCCGATAGTCCTGGTTCTGCTCCTGCCGGCGGCGCTGACGGTGCTCTATCTACTCACCGTGCGGCAGGTCATGGGCTTCATCGGGAGATACTACATTCCGCTGCTGCCTTTTATCGTCGTGCAGGCGGTGCTCAGTGTGGATGCGGCCCTCGTCGAGCGCGTGCGGGTGACGCGGCGCGTCGCATTTGGAATAGCCGTCGCCGTGTTGGCTTACCTGGGTCTGCGTCCCATCGAGTTCGTAGCGGAAAGGAAATACGTCGCCCGGGTCGTTCCCGCGCCGATCGCGGTGCCGATGCCTCCCGTCGCGGCGCGCGATTCAATCGCGCCAGGGAAGTGGTTTCCGATCGTGCCGGCGATCGCCCGGGCGGTCGCGGCGCTTCCCCCGGGGGCCACGATCGCAGCCTCCGAGGTCGGGTATCTCGCGTGCATCGCTCCGCATGCGAATGTCATCGATCTCGTCGGACTGAACGACACTCGTATCGGTCTCCACGGATTCTCGATGGACGAGTTGTTGGCGCGAGCGCCGGATCTCATCTGGCTGCCGCACACCGACTACACGGGCCTGCGCGCCACGATGCTCGAGGATCCACGTTTGTTCGCGCACTACATCATCATTACCAACGCCTTCAACTATGGCATCGCCATCCGGCGTGACAGCCCCTTGCGCGGTGACATCGAACAGGCTGTGCGCGCCGCCTGGTCCGCGTTGTATCCCTCGCGGTCGATAGCGGATTACATCGTGTCGGACCGCTATGTGCCTGAAACGGAGTCGAGGCCACAGCCTGCATCATGAATCAAACCGTCCCGGCGCTGGCGCACGAAGTCTCGAGTCGCCGGCCCAAAGTGAATGTCCTCTTCTGGTCCGTGGGCGTGTGCGCACTCGCGGTGCTCTGGTTCGTCTTCAGCTACGGCTACGTGGAGGATGACAGCTTCATCCACCTCGAATTCGCCCGATCCGTGGCGGAAGGCCACGGCTTCTCGTTCAACGGGCTGGTGACCAACGGCGACACCGCGCCGCTGTGGGTGTTGGTACTGGTCGCCATTCATTCCCTGGGACTGGAGTGGGTCGAGTGCGCGAAGCTGGCCTGCGCGCTGGGGCTCGTGAGTACTGTACTGGCGATCTGGCGCTTCGCACAGGATGTCGCTGGCGACGCCGTGCGCGGGCAAAGGCTGGCCCTGGCGGCTGTCCTGGTCACCGTGCTCAACCCTTATTTCGTGCATTGGTCGTTCGCCGGAATGGAGTCGGTGACGGCGATCGGGGTGAGCCTGTGGGCCATCCGGGCCACTTTCGTCGGCAGGACGTCCTGGGGCAAGTCGTTGACGGGTGCGGCGCTGCTGGGAGTCGGGCCATTGCTGCGTCCGGAGCTGTTACTCCTTGCGGGTATCTGCGGCCCCGTGCTGTTGTGGCGCTATGGACGGGACGCGCAAAGCGGCCCTGCCGCGCGTCGCTGGACCCATCTGATGCTGCTAGCCGCGATCATGGCGCTGCCGCTGGCGGCTTGGTGCGCGTACGCGCAGGTGACCTTCGGCTCGCCGATTCCCAACACCAACATGGCGAAACGGGGTGGACCGCTGCCCGAAATCGCGTCGCGGCTCGCGTCCGTTTACGCTGCTGGCTTTGCGGTCACCCTGGCTTTGTTCCCGCTCGTCGCCGCGGCGCGGCTGCTGCGGGGGAAGCGCTCCCCCCAAGTGTTGTGGATTCTCGCGATCTGGCCATTGGTCTGCGTGATCTTCTATCTCGCGGATCACACGCTCGTGCAGACGCGGTACTGCCTTCTGTCCATGCCTTGTCTGACTTTCGCTACATTATGGTTGATCGAAGACCCGGATCGTCCCGTACTACTGCACGCCACCACGGCGGCCATGGTGTTGGTTTCACTCGTGACCGTCGTGCTAACGGTGATTCCACATGTCAAGAATAAGAAGGAGGGCGTGCTTCGCTACGCGGAAGTGGGCGCTTTTTTGCGCGATCACGTGCCTCAGGACGCTCCCGTCGCCGTCTACGCCATCGGGGAACTCGCATTCAAGACTCGCCATCCTCTAGTGGATGTCGGTGGTATCACGCGCCCCGACGTGATTCCTTACCTCGGTGATCCCAAGGCATCCGTGCTCTGGGCGAAACGCAATGGCGCGCGATATTACATCTCGAGCGACGCCCCCGAGCCCGGGGCTGTACAGGTGTTCAGTACAACGATGCCTTTTTTCGGCTGGACTTTCAGTCGCTCGAAGTATCGGAGTGTGGCCCATTTCGCCGTGTACGAACTCCCGTAATCTCAATGTCACGCTTGGGCGCCACGATGCCCGGGTATCATTTCCGCGCGAAGCCCATGAGCGTTGACGGTCAACCGAATCTGGTCATTTTCCGTATCGGCAGTCTCGGCGATACGGTCGTGGCTTTGCCTTGTTTTCACGCGATCGCGCGCGCCTTTCCCAAGCACCGCAAAGTTCTTTTGACCAATGCGGTGGACTCCGCACGGGCGTCTTCGGTGGAGGCCGTACTCGAGGGCACCGGTCTGATTGACGAGGCGCTCTACTTCCCGGTAGGGCGCGGCAAGCTGAGCCATTCCGTCGCGCTGGCGCGGCAGCTGCGCCAGTTGGATACCAAAGAGCTCGTTTACCTGGCGCCCCGCACCAGCAGCTTGCAGGTCTATCGTGACCTGTTGTTTTTCCGGGCGGCCGGCATCCGCCATGTCATCGGTGCGCCGCTTGGCCTGAGCGCGCGCGAATGTCGTCCGGATCCTCTCACCCGCGAGCTCGAGCCCGAAGCCGAGCGGCTCGCGCGCATTCTAACTCCGCACTTTCCGGTCGAGCTGACGCCGCCGAGTTGGGATCTGCGCCTCGCGGCCCACGAGCATGCGACTGCGACCCAGCGGCTGGCCGGGTTGCTGGGCTGGCGCCCCCTGATCGCAATATCGCCCGGCGCCAAAATTCCCGCGAAGGATTGGGGCGAGGAGCGTTGGAACGCGTTCGTCCGCTTGCTACAGGTACGGGTACCGGCCGTATCGCTCGTGTTCCTGGGAGCGCCGGACGAGCGCCCGCTGACGGAGCGCCTGGCGCAGCTCTGGACTGGCGCAAAGTTGAATCTCTGTGGAGAGCTGACCCCGCGTGAGTCCGCGGCAGTTCTCGGCCGCTGCAATATGCTCGTCTGTCATGACAGCGGTCCGATGCACCTTGCCGCCACTCAGGGCACCCGCTGTGTGGCGCTCTTCGGCAACTTCAATCGGCCGCGACAGTGGTTCCCCTACGGAGGCGACCATGTCGTTATCTACGAGCCGCTTGGTGTGCGGCACATCAGCGTCGAACGCGTGGCGGATGCGGTAGAGGCGGCTGTACGCGCGCTACATCCATCGACGATTCACGATGTGCCGCGCGTAGTGCAAATCGCGAGGCGTTAGCCGATCTTTCCCGTGCCTCGTCGAATCCGCTCAACCAACGCGGTGGTGGACTTCTCGGGAGTGAGCGGAACGAGCGCCACACGCCCTCCGGTTGCCTCCATGAGCTCCCTTCCCACGACCTGGTCGATTTTGTAGTCACCGCCCTTCACCAGTACGTGCGGGCGCACGCTCTGTAACACCTCCAACGGTGTGTCCTCGTCGAAGATCGTCACGGCATCGACAAATCCGAGAGCTGCGAGCACGGCGGCGCGATCTTCCTGCGGCACCAGGGGCCGCTCCGGTCCTTTCAAGCGGCGCACGGAGGCGTCGCTGTTGATGGCGAGCACGAGCACGTCACCGAGCTTCGCGGCCTGGCTCAATAACGAGAGGTGCCCCGCGTGCAGCAGATCGAAGCAACCATTGGTGAATACGATGCGCTTCCCCGCCATGCGCCAGGTTGCCGCGCGCGCGATCAGATCGTCACGTCCGAGGATCTTGCCGTCCGGACGCGCCGCGAGCGCGTCGCGAATACTGCCCGCATCGACCGCAACGGCACCGATCTGTCCTACGGAAACACCGGCGGCCGCATTTGCGAGCTGCGCGGCCGCGAGCAGCGGTGCCTGGGCAGCAAGAGACAGTGTTAGAACGGAAATAGCGGTGTCGCCCGCGCCAGTCACGTCGTACACGGCCCGCTGGATGGCGGGCACTACGGTATCCGGGCCGTGCACGGGTACTACTAACATTCCGCGGTCGCCGAGTGTCACTACCATGGCCTCGAGGCCCGCGGCCTCTGCCAGCACTCTGGCGGCGGCCGAGATTGCGGCCGTATCGTCGGCATCGAGTGTTCGCCCGGCGGCGGTCTCCAGCTCACGCAGGTTCGGAGTGATGTTGGTCGCGCCACGGTAGCGCGTGAAGTCGCGGTGCTTCGGGTCGACGACCACCGGGCCGGCGCCGCGCAATCCCGTGACGCTGGCGATCGTTTCGGGCGTCAGCACGCCCTTCGCGTAGTCGCTGAGGATGATCGCGTCTGGACGCGCACCGTCCGTCAATTTCGAGATCATCCGCACACCGATCTGCGGGGCGCAGGGTCTGGCGTCCTCCCAATCGAGGCGCAGGAGCTGCTGGCTGTGACCCAACACTCTGAGCTTCCGTGTGGTGCGGCGCTCGGAAAGCCTGACAACAGCGCGCGTGTCGATATTCGAAGCGGCGCACAGGCGTAGAAAATCATCGCCCGCGGCATCTTCCCCAACCACACCGGCGAGACTGACTTCCGCCCCGAGTGCGGCCACCTGGCGCGCGACGTTCGCCGCGCCACCAAGTCGATGCTCGGTGTCGCGTACACGTACCACCGGCACCGGAGCCTCCGGCGAAATTCTCTCGACGGCACCCATGACATATTCGTCGAGCATCAGATCGCCCACGACCCAGATGCGCAAGCCCGCGAAGCGGTCCAGGATCTTCAGCAGCGAGCTCACTTCCGCCGTGCGTGCGTCGTCACTCATGATGCGGGCCACTCTTTGACGAGTGCATCGAGCGAATCCGCGATGGCGTGAATGCAGAGGGTATGCACCTCCTGAATCCTGGCGGTAACGTTCGATGGCGCACGAATGAGAAGCTCCGGCGTCACGTGCGCCGCTAGATTTCCACCTCGCTCGCCGGTCATGCCGACGACGATGCAGCCGCGACCGCGAGCGGTGATGGTCGCGTCGATCACGTTACGCGAATTACCACTCGTGCTGATGGCAAATAACACGTCGCCGCTCTGGGCAAGTCCTTCGAGCTGACGTGCGAACACGCGCTCGTAACCGTAGTCATTGCCTATGGCCGTCATTGTCGCCGCGTCGGCGGTGAGAGCGATCGCGGGGAGCGAGCGCCGCTCATGCAGAAACCGCCCGATGAGCTCCGCCACGAAGTGTTGCGCGTCCGCGGCGCTGCCGCCGTTGCCGCAGGCAAAAACCTTGTGGCCGCCGCGAAAGCATTCGTCGAGCACCTTGACGACGCGCTCCAGGACCACCGGCAACTCTTCGGCGGCCCGGGCGGTGACCTTGGCGTGGTCCGCGAACACGTGGGATATGGACATGTTTGTTTACTCGAAACTCGTGGGTCGCCCGAGGAGCGCGCGTGCGAACTCGGGCAGATCGTCGTACGTGGGCACTTTCGTGCCATTCAACAGAGCCTCGGTCTTTCGGCCCTTGCCGGTGCGGACCAGTGCGGAACGGACTCCCGCGCGCGCCGCGGCCTCGAGGTCTCTCTTATCGTCACCGATGACGACACTTTCGGCGGCCGCAATGCCCGAGCGGGCGATCGCCTCCTGGATCAGGCCCGGCTGCGGCTTTCGACAGGTGCAACCCGCCTCAGGCGCGTGGGGACAAAATAACACCGCGTCGAGCCCGGCACCATTTTGCTCCGCTTCGGTCCGCATCCGCTCGTGCACGGCCTCGAGCTCGGCGAGACTCATGAGGCCGCGGCCGACCCCCGACTGGTTCGTGGCGACCGACAGATAAAGTCCCGCCCGCCGTAGCGACGCAAGGGCCTCCAGCGCGCCCGGTACCCAGAAGAACTCGGACGGCTTCAGGATGTAGCCCGAATCAGGCGCCTCGCGATTCAACACCCCGTCGCGATCGAGAATGATGTGCCTGTATGTCATGGTGTCGCGGGGCCCGCCCTCTCAGCGGTATCGGTCCGGCTGCGAGAGGTAACGTCCTACGTATTCCCTGACTCCGTCGGCGAGCGAAGTGAACGGATGCGTGTAACCCGCGTTCCGCAGACGCTCCATGCTGGCCTCGGTGAAATATTGGTAGTTGGGCCGGATCGCCGCCGGCATATCGATATATTGCACGTCCGCCGGGCGCTGTAGAGCAGCGAACACCGCCCGCGCCAGGTCGTCGAAACTGCGCGCGTGCCCGGTACCGAGGTTGAAAAGACCGTTGACGGAGCGTTGCTCGAGAAGCCAACACACTACGTCGACACAGTCTCCAACATACACGAAGTCCCGTTTCTGCCCTCCATCCGGCACGTCGGATCGATGCGAGCGAAACAATGTGAGGGGCTCCCCCGCGACCGCGAGGGGGTATTTTTGTGCGACGACACTCTGCATGCCGACCTTGTGGTATTCGTTCGGGCCGTAGACATTGAAAAACTTCAGTCCGACCCACTGCGGCGGCTTCACACCGCCGCTCGCCAGCTCACTCGCCACCCAACGGTCGAACAGGTGCTTGCTCCAGCCGTAGGCATTGAGCGGACGCAGCTTCGCGAGGGCCGCGACCGTGCCGTCGTCGTCGAAACCGTGCTCGCCCGCGCCGTACGTGGCGGCGGACGACGCATAAATGAGACGCTTCCCGTGAGCCGCGCACCAGCGCCACAACTGGGTCGACAGCCGGAAATTCACCTCCATGATGAGATCGACGTCGGTTTCGGTCGTCGACG
Source organism: Gammaproteobacteria bacterium (assembly GCA_028293725.1). Next base: position 15,954 of record JAQGOE010000234.1, read on the forward strand.
AGATCGCGCCCATGTGCACGATCGCCTCGACAGCCTCGCCGTGCGACTCGAGCCACTGCGTCAGTGCTTCGGGAGCCACGACGTCCTGGAGCTGGAGCTTCGACAGGTTGCGCCACTTGTCGCCGCGGCGGAAGCGATCGCAGACCGCTACCGGTACGCCGCGCTCCACGAGCGCAGCCGTGATGTTCGATCCGATAAATCCGGCGCCCCCGGTCACCAGGATCATGTCTGGAACTCGATTGCGGGGGGGCGGGCTAAGTGCTTGGCGGGGCTCATGGGTGTGCAACTTTAGGATTCAGGATATTTCGCTCGTATGACGGAGCGGAATTTTACGCTGCCGTTGCAAAAGCGTCATACAGCTTCGATACATTGCGCCTGTACGGGACAATGTAACCAATTATCCGCACCTGGACGCGTCGTCGGCGCCTGGCGGCCCGTCAAAACCAGTCTGCGAAGCGATTAAAGAGTACTTGCGTGTGCGGAATCGTAGGGGTATTTGACAGCGGCGGTCTTTTGCCGGCGCCGGAGCGCCTGGCAGCCTCTCTAGACCGTCTACAGCGGCGCGGCCCTGACGACGTCGGCACATGGTCCAACAGCATGGTGCGCCTGGGGCACCGGCGGCTGGCGATTGTCGATCTGTCGCCCACCGGCCACCAGCCCATGGTGTCGGCGGATGGGCGTTTTGTCATCGTCTTCAACGGCGAGATCTACAACCACGCCCAGCTGCGGCCCCAGCTCGAGCCACCCGGTGGCTGGGTGGGAACCTCGGACACCGAGACGCTGCTGGAGGCCTTTCGGCGCTGGGGTCCTGGATGCCTCGGTCGCTTGAACGGCATGTTCGCGTTCGCCATCTGGGACAACACCGAGCGCCGCCTGTTCGTCGCCCGCGACCGCATGGGGGTGAAGCCCCTCTACTACAGCTGGCAGGACGGCCGGTTCGTATTTGCCTCGCGGCCGAGCGCCATGACCGGCTTGCTCAGTGGGGCTGGCGCGGAAATCGATCCGCAAAGCCTGCGCGTTTTCATGGAGCTCGGTTATATCCCCGCGCCCCTGTCGTTCTACCGCAAAATCCGCAAGCTTCCGCCCGGACATTGGATGAGCGTGGATTCGCGCGGCCCACGCGCGACTCGCTACTGGGACTACCGCCATATCACACCCGACACCTCGCTCCGGCGCAGAAGCGAGGGCGCGCTCATCGACGAGCTCGACGAGTTGATGCGCGAGGCGACGCGGCTACGGCTGATGAGCGACGTGCCGGTGGGAGCTTTTCTGTCCGGTGGTGTCGACAGCGCTTACGTGGTTGCGGCCATGAAAGCAGTTGGTGTCACGTCTCCACAGGCTTTCACCATCGCGTTTACGGAACCTGACTACGACGAAGGGCCTGCCGCGAGGGCGATAGCCCGGCACGTCGGCGTGGATCACGTCGTGGAGACGTTGAGTGTGAGTGACCTGCTGGGCCTGCTCCCCCTGTACGTCGACGAGTTCGATGAGCCCTTCGCTGACAGCTCGGCCTTCCCGACCATGGCGGTGGCGCGCCTCGCCCGGCGCCATGTCGAAGTGGCACTCACCGGTGATGCGGGCGACGAGCTCTTCGGCGGCTATCACTACTATCCACTGATCGAGACCCTATCCAGGACCCGCAGCTGGCCGTCCGGCGTGCGACGGCTTGCGCAGGCGACGTTGGGGTTGGTGCCCCTGCATCGCGCCAAGCTGCTGGCAGGCGCGCTGGGGCCGACCACTCGTGTCGGCATCTTCAACTACCTGCGCAGCTTCGCCAAGGATTTCAGCCCCCTGGTCACTGACAGCGTCCTGTCGGACACCGACTCATCGAACGACTGGTTCGAGCGTACGGCGTTGGCCTTCCCTCAGCGACTCACGAGTGCCGAGATGGGAATGAGGCTCGACATGGGTCTGACGCTCGTGGATGGGTACCTGCAGAAGGTCGATATCGCGACCATGGCGCTATCCCTGGAGGCGCGCTCGCCGTTTCTCGACTATCGCATGGTCGAGTGGTCGATGCGGCTCCCCATCGAGTACAAGCTCCGCGGGCACAACACCAAGTACCTGTTGAAGAAGGCGCTCTGCCGCTACCTGCCGAAGGACCTCGTCCACCGGCCGAAGCGCGGCTTCGGGGTACCGGTGGCGCAGTGGCTGCGCGGTCCGCTGCGGTCGTGGGCCGAAGAGCTATTGTATGACGATACGCTGCTGGCACGCGTTCCATTGGATAAGGGCCGGCTGCGCGAGCTCTTCAAGCTGCATAACAGCGGGGCGCGCGACGCGCATCCGCTGCTATGGGCGGCACTCATGCTGTTGTGTTATGTGGCGCGCCACGATCGGGGCACGAGCCTGCCGCCGATCATGACGCAACGCGCGGCCTGAACATGAAGATCGGCGTGCGGCCGGGCGCGGCACGCGTCCCCCGGGTCGTGTTCGTCAACCGCTATTTCTTTCCGGACCAGTCGGCGACCAGCCGCATGTTGTCGGATTTGGCTTTCCGGCTTGCCGAGGCCGGAGTGTCGGTTGCGGTCGTGACGTCCCGGCAGCTCTACGAGAATCCGCGTGCTGCGCTTCCTGCCCACGAAGTAGTCGCTGGTGTCAGCATCCATCGCGTGTCGACCGCGACTCGAGGTCGCTCCCGGCTGCTGGGCCGTGCCCTGGACTATGTGAGTTTTCATGTCGCGGCGGGAGTTGAGCTTCTGAAGCGCCTGGCGCGCGGCGACGTGGTCGTTGCTAAGACGGATCCGCCCCTCATCTCCATCGTCGTGTCTCGCGTGGCGTGGCTGCGGGGCGCGGTGCTCGTCAATTGGCTGCAGGATCTCTTTCCGGAAGTGGCTACCGTGCTGACGCCGGATCTCATCCCAACATGGGCACAGCGCCAGTTGGTCGCGGCGCGAGATCGCTCACTGCGGCGGGCTGCCATGAATGTGGTGTTGGGTGAAAGCATGCGCCGCCGCCTGCTCGCCGCGGGCATCGACGCCGCCCGCATCCGGATCGTGCCCAACTGGGCCGACGCCGCCAGCATCGTGCCGCAAGCGGCAGAGGCCAGCGTCACGCGGCAACGTCTCGGACTCGCCGGGCGGTTCGTGATCGGATACTCGGGAAACCTGGGCCGCGCCCACGAATTCGACACCCTGATTGGCGCGGCCCGCCTGCTCCGCGACGATTCCCGTTTCGCCTTTCTCATTACCGGGAGTGGCGCCAAGGCCGACGCCCTGCGGGACTCGGTGCAGGCGCAGGGTCTGGAGAGTTTCTTTTTTCAGCCGTTTCAGCCGGCCGATCTGCTGAGCGACAGTCTCGCGGCGGCCGATGTGCATTTCGTGAGTTTGTTGCCGGCGCTGGAAGGCCTGATCGTCCCGAGCAAAATCTACGGCATTCTCGCGGCAGGGCGGCCGGCCTTGTTTGTCGGCGACCCGGATGGCGACCTGGCGCGAATGGTGAGCGCGCACCAGTGCGGAATAGCGGTTGCCGTCGGTGACAGTGAGAGGCTCGCCGCGGAACTGCGTTTGTTGAGAGATTCTCCGGCGCGCCTGGAGTCGATGGGAACGAATGCCCGTCAGCTCGGGCTGGCTCGCTACACCAGCGAGCACGCCGTGGCAGACTGGCTCGCCTTCCTGTCGGCAATCGCGCCGTCAGCCGTGCTCTGCACCCAGCGTACGCTCAGCCAGGCGAGATACACATAACAGGCGAGCAGCACGAGATCCACGCACACAAAACCCGCGGCACTCGTTCCGCCACCGGCCGCCAGCCAACTCCGCAACCCTCCGCTCCAGCCGTTCAGGTGAAACCAGAGGCTCGGCTCCGCGACCAGCAGCGCGTTGAAGCCGATCAGAAAACCAACGCGCGCGCGCGGCCTGGCCAGGCCCGCGATCAGCATCAGCACGATCGGGTACATGACGAATACGACATAGCCCGTGAAACTCTTCTTGCTGAACAGCATCAGGATGAGCCCGGTCAGGGCCAAACCAGCCGGTAACAACATCGGACGTTTCGACGCGCTCACCGTTCGTGTCCGCAAGAAGAGCCACCCGAGAGCCGCCCCCAAGGCGAGCAGCGTCAGGCCATCTACGATGAAACGCTCCGCGGCACCGCTGCCACCGAGAACGAGGTCCAGCAGGTAAGGGATGTTTCCCGAGCTGATCTGTTCGCTTTCGTAGCGTAGTGGGTACAACAAACCCGGACCCGCGCCCAGCGCGACAAAGACACCATAAGTCGCGATCGTTGGCAGGACCGCCCCCAACACCACGCCGCTGCGGCGCCGTGCGAACATCCAGAGCACTGGCCAGAACAGGTGCGCCAGGACCTTCGTCGTGCAGGCCGCCGCCGCCTGCACCAGGCCCGAGGCCGTGCCCCGATCGCGGGCGATCAGCAGGGTGCTGGCCGCGAGAGCCATGCCGATCCACGTCTGGTTCGTGCCCAACAGTGCCTGCACGAGCACGTGGCCACTGGTTGCGAACAGGATGGTGCACTGGCGCGCGGTGGAACGATCAAAGAACGTTTTCGCCGTCGAATGCCAGAGAACCAATGTCACCGCATTCAGGACGATCGCGAAGAGCGCGAACACCTTGCCGCTGTTCCAGAAAAACACGAGAGCGGCGCCAACATAAGCGAACAGCGGTGCGTAGCTCAGAGTGAAATCACGGAAGGGAATCTGCCCGGCCAGTACCGAGCGGGCCGCCGGAAGGTAGTACCCGGGGACGTCGGACGTCGGCTCCTGGTGCCCCAACAGGTAGAGCCCCACGAACAGTAACAGTGCGGGAATGACCTGCAACGCTAACGCCCGGCGCAGGAAGGGTCCGTCCGGCCGCTCCATCAAACTCGTGTGCAGCACCCAGGCGCCCAGTAAGCCGTCGGCCAGGGCGAGCGCCATCTTGAAGAGTACGACCGCCAATTCAGTTGGGGACGTAGCGGTTGAGTGTTGGCTCGATGCGCGAGGCGAGACGCATGATCCGTTCGTCGACTTGCGCCTCGTCCGTTCCGGGAGGCACGGCGGCGACGAATCTCACGAGTGCCCCGTCCGTACGATGACGTGTCAACGCATCCCAGAAGAGATACCAGCGCGCGACATACTCGTTGGTGATCTGGCGGCCGCGCTCGTCGAACCAGTAGTACACGATCTGGCGATGAGCTCCGAGTTGCACGATGGCCCGATTGACCTTGAAGGCGGGTGTCGAGACGGTCGCCGGAATCAAACGCTGCTCGAACTTCGAGATTTCCCAGCCGCCACCGGGAATGCAATCGTGCGGTGAGTGAATCGCCCGGGTGGAATCCTGTGTCTGGTAGTAGGCAGCGTAGAAGTTCACCGCTGTGCCGTCCGACTGGTGATAGTCAGCCAACACGTAGTCATCGAGCCGTAAGGCATCGAGATAAATACTTTGCAGCGCATCCCGCTTGCCCACCCAATCGCCCACATGGGTCGGAAACTCGGCGAAGCTGGCCCTCTCGGGGTAGGTGAGCTGTGGCGGCGGTGTTGCGGCATCCAACGCCGCCCCGGCGAGCACGAGAACGGCAGCCGCCATGAAGGGCCGGGGCACGGCCTGCGGCGCTGTCGCGGCCGGCTGCGTCGTAACACTCTTTGCCGGCGGCGGACCAAGCGAAAAAGCTTGGCTCCAGGGCAGCCTGGAGCGGCCTAGGCGCGCCAGCCCGAAAGCGATCAGCATGACCGCGGCGGTGCTCAGCATGAACACCAGCCAGCCTTCGAAGTCGTGCAACGCGCCCTCGGCCATGCCGGAGCCCCAGTGTTCCACGGTGATGCCGATGAAGCCGATACGCAGGCTGTTCATGGCAATCGTGATGGGAATGCTGGACAGAAAAATCGTGACACGCTTCCACAATGACCCGCGGAACAGGTAGGCAATGATGAACGCCAGGGTCATGAGGGGGAATAGGTAGCGCAAGCCGCTACACGCCTCTGCCACCTCCAACTGGTAGTTTCCCAGATCGATGACGTTGCCTTCGAGCAGCACACTGATACCCGCCGCGCGAATCACCCACACACCCAGGACGGACGACACGAGTTGCAATTGCACCGACAGCGAGTTGTTGAAAAATGATGGCAGGGGTACGGCGAAGATGAGCATCAGCAGCGGCATCCACAGCCGGCGGAAAATCACCGGGCCCGTCAGCGCCAGCACGAGTCCATAGAGAACGAGCAGGAAGGCGTAATGCTCGAGTGTGTGCATCGTCGTGGAGGCGCCGATGAAACGCACTATGAGCCCCAGCACGATCAGCGCGACACCGGTCCAGGACCCCGTGAACGGCAGGCCGCGTAACTCCTCGCGCTGGCGCCAGATGAGGAATGCAGACAAGACCGGGATGATGAAGCCGTGACTGTACTCGGGCTTCAGATTCCAGATATTGTAGAGTTCGCCGAGTACATGAGCGAAAGGCAGGACCGCGGCAACGGCGGCAATCGCAAACAAGGTATAAAGCCGTACCGGCGGGCCAGCGCGCAGCGGATGCATCGGGTTTCAGCTCTTTTTTGTGAACCCAAAATGGTACGCGGTGAATACGACGATTTGGTGACGAGCCTTATAGTGGTGGATCGTGAGCGTTTCCGTCCTCATTCTGACTCTTAACGAGGAGATCAACATCGGGGCCTGCCTGGACTGCCTGTCCTGGTGTGACGACGTGGTGGTCTTCGATTCCCTGAGCTCCGACCGCACCCGGGCGATCGCGGAGGAGCGCGGCATCCGCGTCGTTTCCCGTGCCTTCGACAACTGGTCGGCCCACCAGAACTGGGCGGTGACCAACATCGAGTTCCGGCATCCGTGGGTCCTGTACCTCGACGCTGACGAGCGGTGCTCGCCGGAGTTACGGGATGATGTGCTGCGCCGCGCGTGCGACGCTGCCCCGGAAGCCGCCTTCAGAGTCCGGCGCAAAGACTTCTTCATGGGACGCTGGCTGAAGCACGCGCAGCTCTATCCTACCTGGCTGGTCCGCCTGTTTCGCCCGCAGCGGATCCGCTACGAGCGGCTCGTCAATCCCGTGGCGGTCGTCGATGGCCCGATCGGGGAACTCGCCGGCCACATCATTCATTACCCCTTCAGCCACGGCGTCTCGCACTGGGTCGCGCGTCACAACCGTTACTCGGACATGGAAGCGCTCGAGGCGGCGAAGCTGCGCGAAAATCTGGGACCCTCCGGCTCGTTCTGGTCACGGGACCCGAATGAGCGGCGGCGCGCACTCAAAGATATCTTCTTTCAACTGCCGGCCCGCCCGCTGGTCAAATTCCTGTATTACTACGGCTGGCGCCGCGGCTTTCTGGATGGCCGGGCGGGATTCACCTATGCGACGCTGCAGGCCTTTTACGAGTACCTGATCGCCTGCAAGGGCGTGGAACTGGAACGCCGCCGCAAGGGCCTGCCGGTGTGACCGCGTAGCGTGTCACACGACCGTCATCGCGTATCCCTACAGTCTTGGGTTCTGCCGAAGATGCTGCAAGACAATGGGTCCGTCCGAGAGAATTGCGCAGGCCAGCCTGCTGGCGCTGGTGTTGGCCTTGGCCGGCTGCGGGAGTTCGCAGTCCCGTTTCGAGAGCCACATGGACCGCGGCAGGCAGTACCTCGCCGCCGGCAACCTCGAGAAAGCCAGCATTGAATTCCGCAACGCGCTGCAGATCGATCCACGCAGTGGCACCGCGTACTATCTGAATGGCCGGGTCGCCGAGCGCCTCGGCAACATCAACGAGGCCGTCGACTCCTACGCGGCCGCGATCGATGTCGCGCCGTCCGATGATCGGGCCCGCGCCAGTCTCGCCAAGGCCTTCGTGTTAGGTGGCGCGTCCCAACGGGCTCTGGAAGTTATTTCGCAGGGACTACTCGACCACCCGGACAATCCGGATCTTCTGGCCGCACGCGCGGCCGCGCGCCACCAACTCGGGGACGACGCTGAGGCCCAAGCGGATGCCGAGCGCGCCGCGCGGCTCGAACCCTCGAACGAGAATGCCATCGCGGTTCTCGCGGCTCTTGCGCTACGCTCGAATGACGCTGCGCGCGCGATCTCTCTCGTGGACGACGCCGTAAAAAAGGCGCCACGCTCGGTAGACCTGCGGCGGATTCTTGCCAGCGTTTACCTTTCCACCCATCAGCCGGAAAAGGCCGAAGAGCAAATGCGAGCCCTCATCGCTCTCGAGCCGGGCGAGATGACTCCGCGCCTGCAACTCGCCAATCAGTTCGCGCAGGCCGGTAAGTTGGATTCCGCACAGCGCGTTCTCGAGGACGCGGTGCGGGATATGCCACGCCGGGATGGGGCTAAACTGGCGTTGGTGGAGTTCGTGAGTACGCGGCGCTCGCGTGAGCAGGGTGAGCGGACCTTACGCAAATTTCTAGCCGATGAGCCGGGCGACGAGGATTTGCGCCTGGCATTGGGAACGTTGCTACAGCGCGCGGGAGCGACGCAGCAGGCCACCTCAATCTACCAGGAAGTCGTTCGGCGCGAAGGATTGGGTCCGAAGGGCCTCGCCGCGCGTGATCGTATTGCCGCCATCGAGTTGGCAGCCGGTCACGAGGCTGCCGCAACGAAGCTGGTCGCGGAAGTTCTCGACGAGAGCCCACGTGACGATGACGCGCTCATCATGCGGGCTAACATCGCGATGCAGCGTAACGATCCCACCAGTGCGATCATCGACTTCCGCGCCGTGTTGCATAACCAACCGAAGTCCTCTGTCCTGCAGCGCTCCCTGGCGCGGGCGTACATCGCAAAAGGCCAGCCGGCGTTGGCTGAAGAGGCGCTGCGCTCGGCGGTGGAGGCGGTTCCCGACGACGCCTCCATCAGAGTCGATCTCGCCCAGGTGTTTGTGCAGACCGACCGCCCCTCGCAGGCGGTTGCGTTGCTGGAGGAAACGGTTCATGTGGCACCGGATGATCCGCAGGTCCGCGAGTCGCTGGTTCGTGCCTACATCGCGAATCGCGATCTGCCCGCGGCTCGTCGGGCGGTTGAGGATTTGCAGAGGCTGCATCCCCAGGAAGCGGACGCCTATTATCTCGCCGGACTCATCGCTCACGACGAGAAGCGCTTCGACGACAGCGAAAAGAGCCTGGTACGCGCGCTCGAGCTGCGGCGGGGCTCGCTCGACATACTCACCTCGTTGACCCGTTTCAGTCTGGAACGAGGCCGCGCGCTGGTGGCGATCGAGCGCCTGCAACGTGCGCTCGACGGTGATCCGAACAATGTGCGGATCATGGATTTGTTGGGCGGTACCTACCTCGAGATCAAGGATCTGCCGCATGCAACGGAAGTTCTCACTCGCGCCAAAGCCGTGGCGCCGCGCTCTTGGGTCGCATATCGGGACCTCGCACAGGTCAGGTTGGCGGCCGACGATCCTGACGGGGCGATCGAGGAGTATCAGGCTGCTCTCGAGCTCGAGCCCGCGCAACCACGGCTGGTCACGGAGTTGGCCGCGCTCTATGAGAAGCGGGGCCGTATTGACGATGCGATTGCACGCTACGGCCCCCTGTTGAAGAGTGACCCCGACTCGCAGCAGATCGCCGCCAACAATCTCGCCATGCTGCTAGTGACGTACAAGAACGATCGAGCCAGCCTGGATCGCGCACGCAGCCTGACTGCCCGATTCGATCTGTCGAATAATCCGGCACTCCTCGACACGACGGGGTGGGTGCATTTCAAGCGTGGGGAGTACAAGGACGCCGTCACCTTACTGGAGCGCGCGGCCGATCGGTCTCCCGACTCACAGGTCATTCGCCATCACCTCAATCAGGCGCGCTCGGCCCTGGCTTCAGTAAAGGGCCCACGGTCGGGCTAATGCGACGCGGCGTGAGGGTCTCGGGGTGACCCCGCCAGGGCGCGACCTGGCCCTGCCCGAGTTCACATCCTGGCCAGGGAACCCCCCTTATTGCACTGACTTCAGGCACACTTGACAGCCCACCGCGCCAAGCTGAGCCGAGGCAAGATCGTCATGTGCGGAATCGTTGGAGCCATCGCTGAACGGAACATTGTCCCCATCCTCATGGAGGGGCTGCGGCGGCTCGAATATCGGGGCTATGACTCGGCCGGCCTGGCCGTACTGAACGGCTCGAAGCACCTCACCCGGCTGCGGACGGTCGGTAAAGTAAAGATGCTCGACGAGGCGCTCGAGCGGACACCCACCACCGGTAAGGTCGGCATTGCGCACACGCGCTGGGCGACTCACGGGGTTCCGAGCGAGCGCAACGCGCATCCGCACATCTCTCTGGACGGTCTCGCGATCGTGCACAACGGGATCATCGAGAATCACGAGGAGTTGCGCGAAGAGCTGAAGCGGCTCGGTTACAAGTTTACTTCGGAGACCGATACTGAGGTCATTGCCCATCGCATCCACCATCATCTCGCGACCGTTAAGGACCTCTTCAAAGCAGTCCGCGCGACGGTAGCGGAGCTCGAGGGGGCTTACGCTCTGGCGGTAGTGAGTGAGCACGACCCGGACCGCCTCATCCTCGCCCGCGAAGGTTGCCCTGTCGTTGTCGGTCTGGGCGTCGAAGAGAATTTCGTCGCGTCGGATGTCTCGGCGCTGCTGCCCGTGACCCGCCGGTTCATCTTCCTCGAGGAGGGTGATGTTGCCGAGATCCGGCGCAAGTCCATCCGAGTCATCGACAAGGAAGGCAACAACGTGGAGCGGACGGTTCGGGAAAGCGAGCTGTCAGCTGATGCCGCCGAGAAGGGGCAGTACCGCCACTACATGCTGAAGGAGATCCACGAGCAACCGCGCGCCATTGCCAACACGCTGCAGGAGCGGGTTGCGAATGGACGCCTGCTCGAAGCGGCGTTCGGGCCGGCCGCCACCGAGGTGTTGAAACGTACGCAGAACGTGCACATCGTCGCTTGCGGTACGAGCTATCACGCCGCTTGCGTGGCTCGTTACTTCATCGAACAGATCTGCAAGGTGCCCTGCGCGGTCGATATCGCGAGCGAATACCGCTATCGCAACCCGCTGGTGCCGCCGAACTCGCTGTTTGTGACCATTTCGCAGTCGGGCGAAACCGCGGACACCCTGGCCGCGCTGCGGCTCGCGAAGCAGTCCGGCTATCTGTCGTCACTTTCGATCTGCAATGTCCCCGAGAGCTCGCTGGTGCGCGAGTCGGAGCTCGTCATGCTCACGCGTGCGGGCCCGGAAATCGGCGTGGCATCGACTAAGGCTTTCACGACGCAGCTGGCGGCTCTGTCGATGTTCGTTATCGCGTTGGCGAAACATCACGGCGCCGATGCGGAACGTGAGCGTGGTCTCGTGGGCCGTCTCATCGAGCTGCCTGCGCTGGTGGAGAGAACGCTCGAGCTCGACCCGGTCATCCACAAGCTCGCTGAACGCTTCGCGGACAAACATCACGCGCTGTTCCTCGGTCGCGGCGCGCTTTATCCCATTGCGTTGGAAGGCTCGCTGAAGCTGAAGGAAATTTCCTACATCCACGCCGAAGGCTATCCCGCGGGCGAGTTGAAGCACGGTCCGCTCGCGCTCGTCGATGCGGACATGCCCGTGATCGCGGTCGCCCCGAACAACGACCTGCTCGAGAAGCTGAAGTCGAATCTCATGGAAGTGCGTGCTCGTGGTGGCGAGCTCATTGTGTTCGCCGACCCTGAGGCAGGCATCCACGAGAGCGACGGTGTGACCGTGATCGAAATGCCGAAGCACGTGACGTACTTCCAGGCGCCGACGATTTACACCATTCCTCTGCAACTCCTCGCCTATCACGTGGCGATTCTCAGGGGCACCGACGTAGACCAGCCGAGGAATCTCGCGAAGAGCGTCACCGTCGAGTAACTATGGTCCTGCGGTCGTGGCTGCAGCTGCCGTAGTCGAATAGGCGCTCGTGAGCGTGGCCACATCGGTGGCACGTACGCGGTAGGTATAGGTCGTCGAAGGCGCTAGGCCGGCGTCGCAGTAGCTCGTCCCGCCCGGCACGTTCGCTACCTGTATGAAGTTTGCGCACCCCGTGCCCGCGCACCGCTCGACAAGATAGCCGCTTACCCCGATGTTGTCCGTGGAGCCGGTCCAGCTCAGATTCACCTGGCTGCTGGAGGCGGTCGTCGCCGTTAGGCCGGAAGGTGCGGTGAGGGCTTGTGTGTTGCCGTCACTACCGCCGGCAAGGCGCAGGGCGACGAATTGCATGACCCACCAGTTCGACGGCGATACTGTCATGGTCGCATCGTACGCGCCGGAGGCCGTCACGAACTGATCCTCGATGATGTCGGAACCCAGCATCTCGCCGTTGTTGAGCTCTCGTGCCGTGTAGCCCGTGCCGGCTCCCGCGGTGCCCCCTCCCGTGAGTCCTATACCTACCAGGAGATCACTCGCGCTGCTCGTGGTGACCCACCCACTGTCCGCGCTCCCCCCGGTTCCGTAGGACGCGACCGTAGCGTCGATCGGGTTCGAAAGGTCGAGCCCCTGATATTCAATAACACGCACCACCAGGCCGGTGACCGGCGTATTGAAGCGTACCGTTACGGTGTTGGATACGGCGGCAACGATGTTTTTCGCGTAGTAGATCGCCTGACTGACATTGAAGGATTGGGTAGCACTCGCCGGAACCACCCTTGGGCTGCTCAAAAGGGCGTAGGTATTGCCACTGGTGTCGACGATGGATGTGACCTGTGCCGTTCCACTCCAGTTCACTACCACCATATTGAGGTCGGTGGCGGTTTGTGCTGCCGGATAGGTGACCGTCAGGCTGCCGGATGCGGCCGCCGCGGCTTCATTGCCCTGGACGTAGGGAGCACATTCGCAGGAGTTCGCGTAGCCGCCCGCGTTGACCGGGCAAACACGCAGCGTCGCGGTGCCCTGGTCCTTCAGGTTCGCCGCCACGTTGTTACAGGAATTTCCAGACAGAATGCTATGCCACACCAGTGCGGTGTCGAAGTGGATGCCGAGACGCGGGTAGGTCGCGCCGCAATTCGCATATGTGGCGGAGGCTGCTGCCGACGGCGGGTTGGTGATGTTGTTGATAACATTGCCGAAAATCATGGTGTTTTCGGCATACTGCCATGTAGCTGGCGGGGGCCCGCCGTACCAGCTGGCCGAGAATGCTATGGCACCGCCATTGAGATCGTCGGCTTGCGTCACCGTGTTGTGGGCTATGGAAACACCGTACGACTCGATGGGTGGAGCCGACGGCGCATCCGGCGAGGCGCCATACCACCCGCGTATGCCCGAGTAGCTGCAGCTCTTGGACCAGGCGTATTCGCCGTCAACCGTGTTATTGCGGATATCGAGGAATGTCTGATATCCAGTGGCCGGCGCGGTCCCATATTGTGTGCTTTGGACGTCGTAGGCGAGATTGAAGAGGATGCCGCTGGTGTCGTACTGCTGATTGCCCTCGATGACCGAATCCGAGCTGCCGGCCCAGATGCCGATCACGCCCCCGGAAGGCTCGTTGGCATTGCTTTTCTGGCACTCGGGTTGGCGCTGGTCGACAAAGTTGTCGACGGTATAGACCTGCCAATACTCCTTCGCCGTGGTCACCAGGCTGTCCGCGCCGGGCGGCACATCCCACGCCGGCGATACCGTAAATGTCACGATCTGCGCCGTGGGGCTCGAATATGCGACGACCGGGCGGACCTGTCCTACTCCGGTTCCCTTGGCAATCTGTATCCACAGCTCTGTATAGATCGTGCCGCTACCCAGGGTCAGTAGCGGCCCCTGTACGGTCACCGAATTCGCCGTGGCAGCCAGTACGGGTTGTGCGACCGGTAATGCGTTGGTATTGCTGTTGCCATCGAATACGATGGCCTCACCGTCGCCGGCTTTATCGCCACTGCAAGTAGCGGTGTTCTGCGAAACCAGGACTTCCTCGTGGTTGCCGAGCAGCGACCAGAAAAATGCGGCGCGGAAGCCTTTGGCATCCGTGACCGGGTTATAGAGGAACCGGGTCGAGGTGCCGTCCGCAATGTTGTTGCTAAAGTCGACACGCTGTCCCGCGCTCAGCCGGGTGGGAATCGCGCCCTGTCCGGCGGCGACGTCGATATAGCTGCCGGGCTCGAAGGTGTTATAGGCGACGACCGAATCGCTGAGGGAATGCGCCGCGGCGAGAAACAGGCCGGTGTCATAGGCGCCGAACTCGTTGTTGGTCACGAACAGATGATCGATGGGCATGCCGTTGTCCTGAATCCCCACGAACGGCTGGTCGAACACGTTCTGGGTGATCGTCACCCCGCTGACGTTGCTCGGGTCGGCGGGGTTGAAGAACTGGGCACTGATTGGATTGACTCCCAGCTCGAGCAGCATCCGGCCCGAATCGGTCGGCTGGTATACGTAGGCGTCTTTGAAAGTAATGTCCTGAACCGTGTTGTGCCCCTGCAGAGTGAATATGGGTTTCTGCATGCTCCAGGTCGTGTCCCGCTGTATCGTCGTCGAGCTCGCTCCGGCACCGATGATGTTGATGCCGACCGGAACGAGGATACCGAAGGTGACGACCCCGGTTTGACTGTCGTTGCTCATGTTCCAGACGCCGGGACCGAAAACGACGCTTCCGCCACCGGCGCTGCGCGCTGCGGCGATCGCCTTCACGATGCACGGGGTGTCGTCGACGCCGTCGTTGGCGATGCACCCACCATAGGCGCTGTCGCTGACGGAGAAGGTGGCGGGGGCGACCGGTTCGGCGTTAACGAGGAGTGTTTGCCCGCTGGCAACGCTGAGCCAACTCGTTCCATCGCGGCTGACTTGCACCGTGTAGTTACCGGGGGTCATGTTTGCCGGCAAGGTTACCTTTGCGACATAACGCTCGATCGCCGTTGTCGGGTCCGCGTCATTTGCGGCTGTCAGCAGATATGTGTTTGGTCCGAGCAGTTCCACCTGGGTCGCGGCCCCCGGGGCGGGCTGCAGATTGCGTCCGACCACTTTCAGATAACGCGGAAGGTTGGCATTCGCGGCCGTCACGTACGCGGAATCCGGGGTGATCCACAACGGCCGTGCGTCGTTGATCTTGATGCCGTTGCTCCATTCGCCGTTGGCGTTGCGCACCCATATGACGTACGACTGGTCCGTCTGCAGGGTCGCGGGGAGCGAGACGGTCAACGAATGTGGCACGTTGAGGACGCTGACGACCGGCGCCACTCCGGTGTTGGCATCGGAGGAAGTAGTTGGAATCGCAGTGGGCGCTGCGAGCGGTTGAGTGGTGTCGGTGAGCGCCCGGTAGACGACCGTGTCGGTTGTCGCGAAGCCATCTCCCGGTAACATCAGTAGGTCTCCGGGATCGCCGCGCACCGGGCTTTCGTAGGCGGGCTGATTGAAAATGGTAGGTGGCGTGGCGGCGGCGAACGGGCCGCCGCAGATCAGGAGCACTAGGGCGAAAGTCGCGTGTCTCCCTGTAAGTCGAGTCCGTGCGCAATGCGCCATATTGTCGTCGAGTCCCTGCGAGCGATGGGCGCAGATCCCAACATCACGAAGTGACACTCCCGTGATGCTTACGTTACAGGCGGCTTCCTCGTTCTGTCACATAGCGCCGGTAGTCTCGCAAAGATCGTTTCTCGCGAAAAAGTCCCGAATGCCATTTACCGACCGGACCCGGGCGGCGGCGAGGTGCGCAGCTGTGGCCGCGATTGGCCTGGTCGCCGGTGCCCCCGCCCACGCCGCGGTGCTGAGTGCTGCCGATCTCGAGGTGCGCGGTATTACCAGTCTCGACGGAATCGCTGCCGCGGAGCCGGGCATCGCGTCGACGCCGGCGCTGAATTCTCTGAGCACGCTGAGTCTCTATATGCGGGGCGAGGGGCCTGCCGCCGCCGCCGACATTACGCTCGAGGGCGCTGTAGGCCTCTTTCAGGACGGGTTCTACATCTCGCGATTGCAGGCGGACACGTTCGACCTGCTCGACCTGGAGCGGGCGGAGGTCCTGGCCGGGCCCCAGGGTGCCGCCTACGGGCCCAACACCACGGGAGGCGTGATTAACCTCGTCAGCGCAGCGCCCACTGGCAAGTTGAGCTTCGATGAGAGCGTGGATTTCGGCAATTTCAACAGCTATCGCGTTCTGAGCTCGCTCGATACCCCCCGCTGGCACGATCTTGCGGCGAAAGTAACCGTAGTGGCGAGTTCCATCGACGGCTACGTCAAGAACGAGTTGGCCTCCCAGCATGATTTCGGCGAGGAAAAGCAACGCGCGGCACGCCTGCAGTTGCTTTGGGACGGTCTCGCGAACTTGCGCGCCGAGTATTTCATCGAGCGCAGCGGTTTGGATTCCACGCCCGAGTACCCCGTGGATCCTGCGCAGAACGGCAACGAGATCTTCACCGGCTTTACCTACTTCGCCGATCCCAATGGGCCGATGAAATCGACGTATCGTCCAGTGCTGTTGTCATTGAGTAGGTCGAACCATACCGCGCAAGGCCTCACGCTGACCTGGCATGCGTGGCCCGCTCTTACTGTCCAGTCCCTCACCGGATACCGGACGATGACCTCGAACGAGTTGCAGGACGACGTGGAAATCTTCGGCGAGCCATCGAGCACCATAGACGACTATCAACAGCATCAGTTCTCGCAAGACCTAAGGTTCAGCGGGGACGGACTCGATCAGCAGCTCGGATATGTGTTCGGCGCGGCCTATTTCCGCGAAAAAGGCGCCCATGTGAGTGATTTCATTCTGACTCTTGCTGGACAGGATGAGCTGCGCCAGGTGACCACGACATCGCGCTCGCAGGCCGTTTATGCACGGGTGCGGTGGCAGCCAGCCTTCCTCCGCCGGCGCCTGGAAGTGGCCGCCGCCGGTCGTTATACGAAGGATAGTCAGGATGCGGAGCGCTCCATTGTCATAGATTCCACCGATCTCGTGGAGACCGGCGCGCGCAGTCACGTGGGCTACAACAGGAGCACTCCGGAGTTCAGCCTCACCTATCGCTGGAGTGACGGAGTCAGCACTTATGCGAAAGTCGCTACCGCCTATGAGGCCGGAGGCGCGCTGGAGACGGCGCGTCCGGGGAATTTTGGCAGCAACACCTTCCGCCCTGAAACGTCGACGACCTATGAATTGGGGTTGCAGACGGCGCTCGGTGACGGGTGGCATGCTGATGTAGCGGTATTCGACAGTAGACGGAAGAATGTGCAATACGCGGTGCCCGTCGGACTCCTCACGAACGATGCGCTCGAGCTGCAACGCGTGAAGGTTGAGGGCGCGAGCTTCGAACTAGGAGCGGCTCCCCTGCAAGACCTCGCGCTGAGCGCGAGTGCGACCTACCTCCATTGGAACATTGAGCGAGCCGACGCGGGGGCGGGGACGATTTTCGATCCTTCGATCGAAAGCAGCTCCCCCTATTCAGTCGGCGAGAACATCCATAATCTCTTCGCGCTTCCCTACACCCCCAAGTACAGCGCCGCCGTTGCGGGCGACTACACGTTTTTGCATCTCGACCGTCGCGACGTCGCGCTGCATCTCGACTATGTTTATCGCTCCCAGATGTTCGTGAACGGCGGCGCGGGTTCCGCAGTCCCGGAAGCGCAGTTCGACCGGCAGACGGCGTACGGATTGTTGAACGGTCGTCTCACGGTCGCGCAGGAGTCGGATTGGTCGCACCGGCTGAAATTCAGCCTCTGGGGCCGCAACCTTCTCAATCGCAAGTATTATCAGCCGGCCGTCGGTGTGGGAGGTGGTGTCAGCTCTTTCGGCGACGGTGCCACGGGCCCGTTGGGCTATACCACGCGCGCCGGCGCGTACGCGGAGCCCCTGACCTACGGCCTCAACATCAAGTACGAGTATTGAGTCCCGGGGGCGCCTGAGTGACCAGGCGTGCGAGCGCATCGTCCAGGCCCGGGTCATCCGGGAGCCTGATACCGAAGAGGTGCTGAAGTGTCCCGCGGAGTTCGGCGGTGCTGGTAAGCGTGGTCTGCTGTGATTCACCGCGCAGGGGATGAATTGACAGCTTGTTGTTGAAAAGGCCGTAACGCCGATCGAGGGTGACGCGCGCGGCCATCAGGTTGCTAACGAACGGGGATTCGGGGTGGTGGGCCAGGTGCCAGTTCCAGACCTCGTAATCGGGCAGTACCTGCGGCTGCAGGTCGAAACTGTAAAGGGGCTTCCAGACGTCACGTATGTGAGCCTGGAGAATGAACGTCCCGTCAGCCTCACGGAGGCGAAATGTCTCGTGGGGCGTTGTCTGTTCGACGTCCACAATGAGACGTAGCGGCCCGGTTAGAGTCAGGCCGCCGAATCCGACGTCGGCGATATATGGGCCACCTTCGATATCATCAATTCGAAGCAGCATGTGGCTGCGCGCGCGGACCAGGTCGTCCGGCGCATTCCACACGACGCGGGCGGCGAGGCCGGTGACGCGGAAGCCGATGGCCTGCAGAACACGGCTCAACAGAAGATTGTGCTCGAAGCACCAGCCGCCGCGTCCGCTGAAAATCAGCTTGCGCTCGAGCGCCTCGGTGCTCAGGAGCACGGGTCGCTTCAGGAGCGGATCGAGGTTTTCGAAGGGAATGACCTGCGGGTGATGCAGGTGGATGTTGGCCAGCGTCTCGAGCGTCGCATCGCGCGAACCGGCGTAACCGATTCGTTCAAAATACGCCTCTATGTTGAGTGAATCAGACAAGTCGACTGAATCAGGCCAGCAGGCGCCCGTGCAGGTCGTATGCATCGGCTGACGTAATTTCCACTTCGGCCCAGTCGCCCGGTTTGAGGGTCTTTGCGCGTTTGATGCGAACTACGCCGTCTATCTCGGGGGCGTCGGCTTCGCTGCGAGCGATCGCGATATCCTTTTCGACGGTATCCACCAACACGCGCATGCGACGACCAACTCGCGCGGCCAGGCGCTTCGCGCTGATCTCCGCCGCATGCTCCATGAAACGCTCGCGGCGCTCTTCCTGCACTACCGGGGGAACGTGATCAGGCAATGCGTTGGCGGTCGCGCCATCCACGGGCGAATACTTGAAGCAGCCGACCCGATCGAGTTGCGCCTCGTCCATCCAATCGAGCAGTTCCTGGAATTCAGCTTCCGTCTCTCCGGGAAAGCCCACGATGAAAGTACTGCGGATCACCAGATCCGGGCACTCCGCGCGCCAGGCGCGGATTCGCGCCAGTGTATTCACCGCGTGCGCGGGGCGGCGCATGCGTTTCAGCACCGACGGGCTGCCGTGTTGGAACGGTATATCGAGATACGGCAGTATCTTGCGCTCCGCCATCAACGGAATGACGGCATCCACGTGCGGATATGGATAGACATAGTGCATCCGCACCCACGCGCCCAGCGACCCGAGGCCACGGGCGAGGTCGATGAAACGGGTTTCGTACGTCTCATCACGCCAGGTGCCGGTCGCGTAGCGGATGTCGGATCCGTAAGCGCTCGTGTCCTGTGAGATCACGAGCAACTCTTTGACGCCCGCTTTGACGAGGCGCTCCCCTTCACGCAAGACGTCGTCGATCCGGCGGCTCACGAGCTTGCCGCGCATGTCCGGGATGATGCAGAAGCTGCACTTGTTGTTACAGCCCTCCGCAATCTTCAGGTACGCGTAATGCCGCGGCGTGAGGCGCACACCTTGCGGCGGCACCAGGTCGAAAAACGGATCGTGTTGTGGCGGCAGGTGCTCGTGAACCGCATTCAACACATCCTCATACGCATGAGGGCCGGTTACCTTCAGCACGCGCGGATGGCGGTCCAGAATACGTTCGGGTTTCGCGCCTAGACATCCTGTAACGATCACGCGGCCGTTCTGCTCGAGCGCTTCGCCGATCGCGTCGAGCGATTCATCGACCGCGGCATCGATGAACCCGCAGGTGTTTACGACCACGATGTCGGCCGCGTCGTAAGTCGGAGAGACTTCGTAGCCTTCCGCCCGCAGGTGCGTGAGGATGCGCTCGGAATCGACGAGGGCCTTCGGACAGCCGAGGCTGACGAAGCCGACTTTCGGGGCACGCTTGGGGGACTTGGTAGCGGGACGGGGGCTCAAGGCGGCCTCCGACGAAAAAGGGCGGCTATGCTACCACGGAGCTCTCTAGGGGTCCGTGGAGTCGCCTGTCGCGGTCGCCGGCGAGCGGGTTTGGGTCTGCGCAGCCGAGGTTTTAGCCGAGTCCTCGAAGCCATGCAGCATATACGCCACTAGCAGCACGACGAGGGGCATCAGTATCCACGGCCAAATTGCCTGACGGCGCTCATTGGTGTCGTGTGAAGTGGACATCGTCGTTTCCGAAGAGTTTGCTACCACGGTGTGAAGCGTACTAGTGGCCTGACCCGGCGGCAATAGTGTCTGTCGCGAGGGAGCCGATACCGCAGAGCGGCTCACAAAAGCGACTTGATCTCCGCATGGACGCCGCCGGCCGCATGCGCCGTACCGGCACTGACGGTCAGATAGCCGATAGTTACGGGCAGGCTGAACCGCCGCTGCCCCGCGCTGCCGGGGTTCACAAAGAGCACACCGTCGCGCTCGGTGACGACCGGTTTGTGAGAATGCCCGGCGACCACCACGCGAAATCCTGCCGTGGCAGGATCGACGTCTATTTCCTTCAGGTCATGCAGGACGTGCACGCGGACGCCTTCGAACTCGAGGGCCAGCCAGGAAGGCAGCTTCGCCCCCCAGGGGTCCTTGTCGTTATTTCCGCGCACGACGTCTACCGGCGCGATGTCGCGCAGAGCGTCGATCACCTTGGGGCCGCCGACGTCACCGGCATGAATGATCCGTTCCACACCGGCCAATGCCCGTAGCGCTTCGGGTCGGACCAGTCCATGCGTGTCCGAAATGAGTCCAATCTTCATCTATCGAACCAGCGGTCAGCCAGATCCGCACCTAACGTCCATACAATCCCACGAGGTCGGCCTCCGCGATCTTGTTAGCCTGGACACTGAAGCCGATGAGCGCCGCCGTGGCATCCGCCGGCACGTCCAGCTTCGGCACCTTCAAGGCGAAGACGCGGAAGTGATAGTGATGTGCCTTGCCGGGCGGCGGACAGGGGCCGCCGTAGCCGAACGTACCGAAATCGGTTCGTCCCTGAACGGAACCTACGGGCATGCCCTTTTTCTTCACATCGCCCGACTCGGCGGGAATCGATTCCGTGCCCGCGGGGATGTTGTAAACAACCCAGTGCCAGAAACCACTGCCGGTCGGCGCATCGGGGTCATGGACCATGATGGCGAAACTCTTCGTATCGGCCGGAGCGCCGCTCCAGAACAGCGCCGGCGAGAGATTCTTGCCTTTGCAGCCGAAGCCGTTGAATACCTGGTCGTCGGCAATGGTCTTGCCCTGGCCGATGTCCGGGCTGACCACGGTGAATTTCCCGCGTGCCGGCGTGCCGGCGGCCTTTTTGGCAGCTGGCGCGTCGGCAGCTACTGCCAAGCTGCTGGCCACTGCGGCCACAAAAGCCACCATTGCGAGCCTGGCGCTCGCGTTTCCGAGGGTCGGTCTACTGGGACTGAGTGCACGCCACATTCTTCTTCTCCCGTTACTGAGGCGTAGACTACTTAGCATGGACTGTACCTGAGGCGCTCAGTCGTGACGACTCCAACACGCGATGTGGCGAACCAGTCAACCGACCTGGTCGGCTACAACCTGTTCACCAGCAATCCCGCGCTGGTGGACGCGCTGGCGCGCGAGGGGTCCACGTCGGACCACGACCGGATCGCGGCGCTGGGCGAGCGGCTCGGCACGGCGGAGATGTTCGCGCTGGGAGATGCGGCGAACCGCAACCGGCCTGTTTTGAAGCTCTTCGACCGTTTCGGCGCCAGGCGCGACGAGGTTGAGTTTCATCCCGCGTGGCACGAGCTCATGCAGCGTCTCGTCGCGGAAGGCTTGCATACCGGCCCTTGGTCCGAGCCCGCATCGGCGGCACACGCGGCGCGTGCCGCCGGTTACATGCTGTGGGCGGAAATTGAAAATGGGACCCAATGCCCCGCGACGATGACGTACGGCGCTGTACCAACACTGGCGCGGCAGCCTGAAGATTTCGGCGAATGGCTACCTTTGCTGCTTGCGCGTGAATACGATCCGCGATTCACACCCGCCGCGGATAAGCGGGGCGCCCTGATGGGAATGGGCATGACGGAGAAGCAGGGTGGCTCCGACGTCCGTTCCAACACGACACGCGCCGTACCTGTGGCGGCCCGCGGCCCCGGTGTCGAATACCGGCTCACAGGTCACAAGTGGTTCTTCTCCGCGCCGATGTGCGACGCGTTCCTGGTGCTGGCGCAGGCGCCCGCCGGACTGTCCTGCTTTTTTGTGCCTCGTTTCCTTCCCGATCGCACCGTCAACACGCTGCTGCTGCAACGCCTGAAAGACAAGCTGGGAAACCACTCCAACGCTTCCAGCGAGGTCGTCTTTGAGGACACCTACGGCCTGCTCGTCGGAGAGGAAGGTCGTGGCATTCAGACCATCCTGGAAATGGGCGTCTACACGCGCTTCGACAATGCGACGGCAACCGCGGGCCTGATTCGCCAGTGCGTGGCGCAGGCCATTCACCACGCCAGGCAGCGAAGCGCGTTTGGACGGCTGTTAGTCGACCAGCCGCTGATGCGCAACGTCCTCGCCGATCTGGCGCTCGAGTGCGAGTCGCATATTGCGCTCGTCATGCGGCTCGCGCGGGCCTTCGACGCGCAGGAGGACGAAGCGGAGTCGATCCTGCGTCGCATGCTCACTCCGGTCGCAAAATATTGGGTTTGCAAGCGGGCGCCAGCGGTGATCGCGGAGGCCATGGAGGTCCTGGGTGGCAATGGCTACATCGAGGAAGGCCCGATAGCACGCCGTTTCCGCGAAGCGCCGCTGAACTCGATCTGGGAGGGTTCGGGCAACATCATGTGCCTGGATGTGTTGCGTGCCTTCTCACGTGAGCCGCGCACGCGGGAAGTGTTGGATGTGTTGCTCGCGGGCGCGAAAGGCCGCGACGCGCGTTACGACCGCTTCGTCGACGACCTGTTGGTGGAGTTGGGTGATCCGACCGACGGCGAATGGCGCGCGCGGTATCTCACCCAGCGGATTGCACTGGCCGTGCAGGCCGCCGTGCTACTCGGAAATGGACCTGACACGTCAGCGCGGGCGTTTCTGACGTCCCGCCTGTCAGCCGGGGCACCCGCCGCGTTCGGCACGTTGGCCAGCGGTGTGGACTCAAGGGCAATGATCGAGCGAGTCCTGCGCCTCTAGACTCCACCCGGGGTGTTGTGGCCTTTCGTCGCGCTTTCATCCGCCAATAGTCCATGTCGAGCGGCGCAGCATCCGTCTCTCCTGATATTCTGTTAAACCAGAATCCCATGATTCTGTTCGACTTTTTGAGTTCGAATCGAAAAAACCGATATAAACGATTGACTCACTGCCTGCCGCTGAAATGACTAGGGAAGTCGGGCGCCCGCGGCGCCGGACGGGGACGCACGGAAAACAGGAACATGAAGAAATCAAAACAGAAGAGCCACCTGACACCCAACGAGGTCGCTGAGTTGCTGATGGTGAATCCCGTGACAGTGCGGCAGTGGGCTGCCCGGGGCCTGCTACGATCTTTGACGACCCCCGGGGGTCACCGCCGCTTTCTGTTGAGTGACGTGGAGGAATTTGCACGCAGCCGGGGCTCGACGCCGGTGGCACGGCATTCGGGCCGGCCCGATCGCATCCTCATCGTGGACGACGATCCGAACGTCTGCCGCCTCATCGCCGAGCTCATCGGCGAACGCGACGGAGAGGTGGAAACCGAAGTCGCACGCGACGGTTTCGAGGCGGGCGTGAAGGTGGAGTCGTTCCGTCCGCACGCCCTGGTGCTCGATCTCATGATGCCCGGCATCGACGGCTTTGAAGTCTGCCGCCGCTTGCGGGCCCGGCCCACGCTCAATCACATCCGCATCGTCGCGGTTACGGGCTTCCCGAGCACCGAGAACGTCGATCGGATCCTGGCCGCGGGTGCCGACGCTTGCCTCCCCAAGCCGCTCGACGCCGAGAGGCTTCTGACCGAGCTCGGGCTTACGGCACAGAAAGATAGCGGGTAGTGGGTATACCCGGTGGTACGCTGTTACGGTTGTTCCCGTAAGACGAGTGTCCGCCGACAATGCCCTTCGATCGAGACTACTACCGACGTTTCTATTACGACCCCCGCACCGCAGTCACGACTAAACGTGAGATGAAAGCCAGGGGGCATCTGATCGCCGCCTTCGTGGAGCATACCGGGCTGCCTGTCAGACGTATCCTGGACGCCGGTTGTGGCACAGGCATGCTCCGCTCCCCGCTGCTGCGCCGTTTGCCCCGCGCTCACTACACGGGCCTCGAGACGAGCGAGTATCTGTGCGAGCGCTATGGATGGGAGCACGGTGACATCGAGAAATTCCGCTCGTCGAGCCCCTTCGACCTGGTGATCTGTTACGACGTTCTGCAATATCTCGACCCGCGGACCGCGGAGCTGGCGATCGAGAATTTCGCCCGCCTCTGCCGCGGCGTGCTGTATTTCAGCGCACTTACCAAGCTCGATTGGGAATTCAACTGCGATACCGAGCGCACCGATTCCAACGTGAAGCTACGCACGGGAAACTGGTATCGGAAACGTCTCCGGCAGCACTTTTCCGAGGCGGGCGCCGGCTTCTGGCTGCGCAAAGGCGCGCCACTGACGCTTTGGGAGCTCGAGTCAGCGTGACGGCTCGGGAGTCGGCGGCGGGCTTTTGGCGGGCGTGCTCTTGCCGTGGAACAGGGGATAGAGGGGCAGGCCGATCAGGATGAGCACCAGGGTGGCCACCGACTCCACCGGACTGGTCATGAAGGCGTTGACTACGATCCAACACATGACGAGCACGAAGAGTATCGGTACGAAGGGATAGCCCCTGACGCGGTATGGACGTGGCGCGTTGGGAAGTTTGCGTCGCAGCACGATGACCGACAGGACCACCGGAATCCAGAAGATGGCGTAGGACAGCACCGCCATGTTGGTGAGCTGATCGAAGGTACCCGAAGCCGCCAGCAGCGCCGCCCAGATGCTGATCAGGGCGATGGAAGTGACCGGCACGCGGGAGTGTGGACTGAGCCGGCCGAATCCCGCGAAAAACAGACCATCCCGCGCGGCGGCGTAGGGAACTCGGGCTCGCGCGAGGATGGTGCCGTTGAGAGCCCCGACGGAAGACACAAGGAATATGAGTGCCGCGATGGGCGCAGCCTTCGCACCAAGAAACGTCTGCACCGTGCGCGCGGCTACCGAGGGTGCATCGGGGTAGGCAGTGGAGTTCGACGTGGCCACCTGCCAAAGCGGCAGCGCGTAGAGATAGGCCACGTTGATGAGCATGTAGATGGCCAACACGAGCAGGGTGCCGCCAATGATCGCCCGCGGCAGATTCCGGTCCGGCTGTTGCACCTCGCTCGCCGCCATGGGCAGGAACTGCCAGCCGCTGTAGGCCCAAAGCGCCGCGAACATCGCCGCCCCGAAGCCGCTGAGCCCGCCGCTCGCGGCACCCGCCGTCGGCGCGAAGTTCAACCAGTCGTGCGTACCGCTGAACAGGAAGACTCCGGCAGCCACGCCCAGAATAGACACGACCTTCGCGGTGGTGAGGATCGTCTGTACCCGGCCGCCCAGAATGACGCCCGCGCAGTTGATGAGGCCAAACAGTGCGATGACCCCTACGGCGATAACCTGGCGCATGCCGAGCTGCAACGTGTAGCTCGCGCCAAATATGTGCAGCGTATGCTCGAACCATACGGCGCCGAGCGAATGGATATCCGACAGGAAAATCGCGACCGCGGCGCCGTATGCCGAAATGCTGGCCCCCCCGACGAGGAAGCTGTTGAAGACGTATAGAAAGGCCGGAATCTCGCCGAAGGCCGCGCGGAGGTAGACATACTCGCCGCCGGCGTTCGGCAGAAGCGCGCCCAGCTCGGCGAAGCTCAAAGCCCCGAACATCGCGACAATGCCGGCTACCACCCACGCAGCGAGGACGAGCATGGGAGTACCGACGGCCTGCGCCATCACGGCCGATTTCAGAAAGATGCCCGTTCCGATCGTGATGCCTACGACCAGTGATGTGGCATGCAGCAGCGTCAGGTCGCGACGGGGTTGGGTGTCGAATGCGTTCATCGATCTGAGGGTACAATAACCGGTGTCCTAAAGGGGGATACACCAATGTCCGGGCATACCTACGACGTTCAGATACGTTGGTCACGCGGTGACGCCGTGTTTACCGACAATCGCTACAGCAGAGCGCATACGTGGCACTTCGACGGCGGCATTGAGGTACCAGCCTCATCGTCGCCACACGTAGTCCGGGTGCCGCTTTCTTCGGCCGCCGCCGTGGATCCGGAAGAGGCCTTCGTCGCTTCGATCGCGAGTTGCCACATGCTGTGGTTTCTGTCGATCGCCGTGGCAGGCGGCTTTCGCATCGACCGCTATGTCGACGGCGCAGTCGGGGTCATGGGGAAGAATGCGGCCGGCAAGACGGCGGTCACACGCGTGACGCTCCATCCGCAAGTCACGTTTTCGGGCGCGAAGCTCCCGTCACACGTGGAAATCGTCGAACTCCATCACAAGGCGCACGACGAATGTTTCATTGCTAACTCGGTTATGACCGACATACGCTGCGAGCCCGTTTACGATACGTGAGACATCGGCTGACACAATGAGCTCCGAGCCGCATCGAGTCGTGACGTTTCGCGGCGGAGTCAGTTGCCGGCGCGACCCCAACGGTCCCCTGGGTCTCACGCTCATCGGGTTGACCGCGGATCATCCTGACGAGTGGGCTTCCGTCTCGTTCAGCGGCCGTGCCCCGGAAACCTTGCCCGAGGTGCTGGAAGAGCCGACGGTGTACCGAATCGATGGGCGGAGATATCGCATCGCGAGTACTCCACGCGAGTGGATCGTCGAGGCCACTGCTGTCCATGTGCATCGCGAGATCGCGACTGCGTTTTACCGCGCAATCCCTCCACGAATCGTGCCTTGGAGCAAACGTCTGTTCTTCCGACTCCTGCTGGCCATGATGGCCAACCCGTGGGGCAAGCGGATCCTGTTGGCGATACGCCGCCGTTAAGAGCGTGGGCTCCTAGGACGTCGGCGAGCGGAGTTCCATCATGTCCTCCTCGGGCAACGGGAGTCTGCGGCCGCCGACGAGAGAGGCATAGGCCGTGGTCTGTGTCTGGAAGGCCTTCTGCCAGGTGAAGCGCCGCAGGACCCGCTGTCGGGCGGTGGCGCCGATGGCTTCCAGGTCACGCTCATATAACGCCGCGATGCAGTCCGCCATGCTGACCGCGTTATTGGGCTCCGCCAACATGCCGACACTCTCGTCGACAAATTCCGGAATGGCGCTGGCGCGCGCCGCGACTACCGGGCGGCCGCAGGCCATGGCCTCCAGCAACACCAGGCCGAAAGTCTCTTTCGTGCCGGCATGGACCAGCGCGTCGGCCGAGGCAAGCGATGCCGCGAGCTCCAGGCTGTCGCGTCGATAAGGCAGCATCGTCACGTTAGGTGTCGGCCGCGACTCGCGATCGCCGCCGATCATGAGCAGATGGTACGGAGACCCGAGACGCGCGAACGCCTGCAGCAGCACCGGCAGATTCTTTTCGCCGGCGAATCGTCCCGCATACACGAGCAGGCGTGTTTTTGCCGCGAGCCCGAGTTTCGCACGCAGATCGAAGGTACGGCGTTTTGGATGAAAGATCTCAGCATCCACGCCGAGCGGCTGGTGCAGGGTGTTCGTGACTCCGATGCCGTTGAGAAACTCGCACATCAGGCGGCTCGGTGCGAATACAACGTCGAACCGCTCATACAGCCAACGCAAATAGCGGCAGAGGGTGCGCTCCGTGAGGGTACCGCCGAAGCGGCGGCCGATAATCTGCGGCAGATCGGAGTGATAGAACGCGGCCACGGGAATGCCGCGACGTCGCGCGACGTCCAACGCGGCCCAGGCCGGCTGGAACGCGTCACCGGCCTCGATGAGGCTCGGCTGCAGGGCGCTCAGCAGACGGCTCCAGCGGCGTGGATTCAGCGGGAGTCGATAGTTGAACGTGCCTGGAACAGCAAAGCCGGACAGCGTGCTCACCTCACCCCGCTCGAAGTAATCCTCCTCGCCCGGTACGACGATCGTGTGCTCCCAGGACGTATTGGCCCGGAGCCAAGCGTGCTTGGCGGTGAGATATCTTTTTACACCGCCACTCGTGGGTGAGTAGAAGAGGGTCGTATCGACGAGATGCATAGGTTTCACAGCGTCAGCGACCGGGACGCGCATTCCCTTTACCTGCTAGCAAGCTCCGGGCCCGAATTGCACCTTTATGGTTATGCAGTGTCAAGGTATGGTGACACCCGGCAGTCCGAACAAGCCGGCGTTGCACATCGCGTTCCGAGTGAACCGCCGCGCTCTCGTCGATGCCTTCTATAACGCCGCGCTGGCGGCGGGCGGACGCCCGAACGGCGGCCCTGGGCCGCGGCCCCATTATCATCCGGACTACTACGGGGCGTTCGTCCTCGACCCCGACGGCCACAATATCGAGGTGGTCTGTCACGAGCCCGGCTAATCTTACAGGCGCAAGCACCGCGCCTGTGAAGTTAGCTGAAGCTGTCGACCGATAGCCGCACCTCCCATCCGGCAAGCGGACAACCTTAGAATTGCCGTCCCGGCGGTGTCACGAGCTAGCGCCCTTTACGTGACAATGCTCGCGCCGCACGGGTATCGGGTGCGACGCATGCGCAAATTGGAGAACAAATGAACACGCCTTCTGGAGTTTCCCAGCCACCGGAGCAGTCAGGTTCCGCGGCGCCGCCTTCGGCATTGGCGCGACTTCTCAAGACAGTCGCCGCGGTGGAGGCCTTGGAGGTCAGGGCGGTGTTGCTGAGCATGCTCTACTTTCTATTCCTGTTTGGCAGCTACTCGGTCATCAAGCCGGTGCGCGACGCCATGGGAACGGTGTACGGCGTCAAACATCTGCAGGAGCTGTTCACCGTCACATTGATCGCCAGCCTGGTGTTTTCACCACTGTATGCGGGCCTCGCCTCGCGCATGAAGCTGTCGACGTTCCTGCCGTGGGTCTACGGCTTCGTCGCCGCGACGATCCTGGTGTTCTACGCGATGTTCGTGAGCGGCCGTTACCAGGACCGCTGGATCGCCGCAGCGTTCTACGTCTGGGTGAGCACCTTCAATCTGCTGATCATCTCGGTGTTCTGGACCTTCATGGCAGACATCTTCTCGCGCGCCCAGGCGAAACGGCTGTTTGGCTTCATCGCCGCCGGCGGCACCATCGGCGGCATCGTGGGCCCGGCCATTGCCACGTTCCTGGCGAAGTCGGTCGGCAACAACGGGCTCATGCTCATCGCTGCCGGCGGCTTCGTCGTCACCGCCGTGATGGTGACTCTGCTCGCCAAGGAGAAGGAGAAGCTGTTGGCGGCCGGTGGCGAGGCGCAGAAAACCACGCTGAATCACCGACTCGGTGGCAATCCACTCGACGGCTTCCTGCTGCTGTTCCGCTCGCCCTACTTGCTGCTGTTGGCGTTATTTCTGCTGCTGATGACCTGGATTTCCACGATCGTATACTTTCAACTCGGCGACCTGATCACCAAGGCGTTCGAGAGTAAGGAAGCGCGCACGCAGGCGTACGCCACCATAGACCTGACCGTCAACAGTCTCGCGGTGCTGGTGCAGCTGTTTGGTACGGGGCGCATCATTCAACGCTTTGGCGTGCAGACCGGACTGTTGCTCAATCCAATCATCATGGTGATCGCGTTCCTCGCGGTGGCCTTCTCGCCGGTGCTCATGATCCTGGGCGGCATCCAGATCGTGCGCCGCGTCGCCGAGTACGCCGTCGCCAAGCCGACCCGGGAGATGTTGTTTACGGTGGTCGACCAGGAGAGCAAGTACAAGGCCAAGAACGTGATCGACACCGTGATCTATCGCTTCGGCGATTTCAGCTCGGCGTGGGTGAGTGCTGCCGTGCTGCCGTATGGCGTTACGGGATTAGCCATCTTTGGCGTAATCACCTCCGTCGTGTGGTTCCCGGTCGCCTATGTGCTCGGGAAGCGTTACGAGAGCGTGCGCAGTGGTGATTTGGTCGGCGGGAAGACGTCAGCCGCGGCCTCAGGCCACGGCTGATTCGACATTAAGGGTCATCGCGGTCCGGAGCTCTCCGATGGCCGCGATGATCTCTTCCGCCTGCGCGAATCGCTCGGCGCGATTCTTCGCGAC
This sequence comes from Gammaproteobacteria bacterium, assembly GCA_028293725.1. The sequence continues at coordinate 45,966 of JAQGOE010000234.1, forward strand.
GAGCTTGTGGAGGAAGTCCTCGTAGCGGGAGAGTGAATGCGGCAACGGCGGGAGCGGTGAGTTCACGTGTTGCTGCAATACTTCCATCGCCGTGGCGCCCGTGTAGGGCTTCCGCCCCGTCAGCATCTCGTAGAGCATGATGCCGAGGCTGTAAAAGTCCGAACGGACGTCGAGAATCTCACCCTGCGCCTGCTCCGGGCTCATGTAGTAAGGCGAGCCACGTAACACGCCCGTGCGCGTGCTCGGCGTGCTTCCGTCCAGTGCCCGCGCGAGGCCGAAGTCGATGAGGGCGACGTCGTCATTCTCTCGCAGCATCACATTTGGTGGCTTCAGGTCGCGATGCAGGAGCCCCGAGTTGTGTACGACTCGCAGCGCGCACGCGATCTGCTCCACGTAACGCAGAGCCTCCCCCTCCTTGAGGCCGGCCTGCATTCGGGCCTTCAGATCACCTCTCAGGAGATACTCCATCGCGAGGTATTCGAAGCCGGCGTGTACGCCGTAATCGTAGATCTGCACGACGAGCGGATCGCGGATGGCGATGATCGCTGTGTACTCGCGCTCGAGGAATTGGCGACCGGCCGTATCGTCACGGAGCGTCTTGCTTACCTTGAGCGCCACATTGCTGCCGAGTGAGATGCTGGTGGCGAGATACACCACCGCCTTCTCGGACTCACCGATCTTCATCTTGATGATGTAGCCGGGGATGAATTCCGCGGTGACCGCGGGAGAGGGAGTCGACGGCCGCTTCGAGCTGCCGCTCTTCGCACTCTTGCTCTTGGACGTTGCGCCTACTGCGGTGGTGCCAAAAATGCTGCTCTCAGTCGCCTTGATACCGGCTGCCATGGCGCTCGCCGCGGCGGCGTCCAGCGCGGCCGCGATCGAGCGGGGTGACATGAGTTGTGTTGCGCTGTCGGAGGCGGCCTCCGCGGCACTGTCGTACTTCGTCGGCGCAGGTGCTGACAGTGATGCCGCTGCCGCTGCGAGCGTCGATGCCGATGCCAACGCCGGCATTGTTGCAGGTGCCGATGCTGTGGCCGATGCTAATATCGATGCCGGCGCTGCTGCAGGTGCCGATGCCGTGGCCGATGCCAATGTCGATGCCTGCGTTGTTGCAGGTGCCGATGCCGGCGCGAATGCCATTGCGGATGTCGATGCCGCCGTCGACGCCGATGCCGCTGTTGCGGGTGCCGGGGTGAGCGAAGGCGCCGAGCCTGGTACCTGGCGGGGGCCCGCATCGGCCTTGGCGAGCGTGCTCTCGTCGCTGCGTTTGAGTTGGGCGATGAGTTCGTTTACGTCGAGTATCGGGGCCTGGGTCGAGGCGGCCTGAGCCGAGAACTCGAAGGAGCTTGCCTCCGCGTCATCGGTCCAGCTGTCGGGCGATTTGGCTCCAGTCTGTACCGCGCTCTCCGGTGCTTGCGCCGCCGGCGTCGCCTCTGTTGGTGTTGAGTGCACTGGCGCCGGTGCCGGGTCCGCCGGTGTTAAATCCGCTGACGCTGCCTCGGCCTTCGGGCCTGCGTCGCCCCGCTGGCTTGCGTCGTGCTTCGTGCTTACATCGCCGTACGAGCTCGCGTCAGTTCTCGGACTCGCGTCGGCCTGCTGGCTTGCGTCGCGCTTCGTGCTCGCGTCGCCGTGCGAGCTTGCGTCGGCTCTCGGGCCGGTATCGGCCTCGTAACTCCCAATCTGCGCGGCTGCCGCGGGCTCCGCCGTCGGGCCTGCCGGTGGCGTCGGGGTGGCCGCAACGGCCAAACTAACCACGCTTTGGCTAATTCCCACACCGTACGGCTTCGGCTGCTCTCTCGTCGTCTCGTCATCCGGAGGCGGTGACACGTCCGTCACGTGAGCAAGACTCGCCAGCTTGCGCTGCACGCGCTTCTCTATCCGCCTCAGCGCGAGCCGCACAGAAGTATTCAGCCGCTCCGGTGTCAGCAGTCGCTTCGGCAGGTAATCCACCGCGCCGAGTTGCAACGCCCTGACAGCGGTCAGCTCATTGCCGTCCTCGGCCAGCGCGATCACCGCAGGGAACACGGGCTTCCCACGCAAGCGGCGCAGCAACTCAAGGCCGCGCGCCTGCGGATCCTCAGGGCTCGAGCCGAACGATGCCGTGAACAACATGATGTCGCAATCGCGACCCGAGTCGGCTTCTAGCCAACGGTCGAACTCGGTCAGGTTGATCACGCTCAGGCTCGATTCCGGGCAGAACACGCCCAGATGGTGGCCAAGCCATCGGCCGTACCGGACGTCGTCGTCGACGACCAGTAATCGGGGCGGTGTGGATGTGCGATGTGCTGTCACTTTTGTAGTGCGAAGCGTACGCGCACGCGCGCGCGTTGGTTGATAGGTTGGCCGTCCCGCAGGATGGGCCGGTACTTCCATTTACGAACGGCATCCGTTGCCGACTGCTCGAACGTGCCAGCCGGATCCGCCCCTATGACCGAGATATCGCTGACAGACCCGTCTATCAGCACCAGGAACTGCATGTCGACCCAGCCGGTCAAGGCGCGCTCCCGGGCCGCCGACGGGAATTCCGGCCTCACGTAGTGAGTTATTTCGAGCTCAGCGGCAGTCACGAATTCGCCGGCCTTCTTGGCGGCGTCCTGCGTGGCTTTGATGTCAGTGTTGACAGCGCTGATGCTAGCCGCGTCGACTCCGGCCTCGTGGGCCTCAGCGAGCCAGCGTTGCGCACTCGCGTAATCCTCGCGGTGGGCGGCGCTTTTCGCCTCGTCGAGGGTGCGCGCGGCAAACGCCTGATGCGCGGCTTGCGTGGAGGGATGCGCAGGGTCGGATTGCGCGAGTTGGGCGAGGTAGAATTTCGCGCTGTCAGAAGCCGGATCCAACACCTTGCCCTGCATGAGACGTTGGTTGAATAGAAGCGCCAGTCGCGCGAGCGCATCGGCCTTGGCGCCGGTACGCACCCGCTGGGCTTCCTGGGTCAGGGCTTCGATATCGTCGGCATTGACGCCGGCATCCGCCGCTACCTGGATCCAGTGCTCGCCCTGCTCGGCGTTGCCGGTCAGCAGCGCCTTGTGAGCCTCGCTGACGAGACGGTCGAGGAATTGCCGTTGAGTTTGTTTCACTTCGCTGTCGTTGGGCGCGAGCGCCCGGGCCGACTCGATGTAGAACTGCGCGTTGTCCTGCGCGGGCTCCACCAGGTCACCGGTGCGCATGCGCTCGTTGGCGCGATTGACGTAATCCCGGATCCGGTCACTGAGCTTTTTCTGCTCGAGTTCCTGCCGGGCCTCGGTCACGAGTGTCGAGTGCTGTCCCTCGCGCGTTGCGCCGTCGAGAACCGACAGCGCCTGTTCGATATTGCCACTCGAGGCCGCCTGACGCGCCTGGGCCAGGGTGGCACGCTCGCGTTCCTTGCCGATCTGCGCCATGAGAAAGGCTACCCGGACGTGCTCCGGTTTGATGGTCCGGGCCTGGTCGGTGAGCTTCTCCGCTGCGTCGAGATGTTGTGCCAGCAATTGTGCCTCGGCGGCCGACAACAGTCTGTCGATCACCTTCTCCACGCCGTTAGCCGCCCGTGAATCTTGCGGATTCCGCTGCAATGCCTGGCGGTACAGGTCGGCCGCGTTCGCGCCCGGCGGACTCACCAGGGCGCCGCTCGCGAGAGCTTTCTCGGCTCTGGCCAACACGTCCTCGAGTGCGGCGTCGCGCGGTTCGGCGGGCGCCGCTGTGTCGGCGGCGGCAGGTGCCGAAATCTTCGGCGGTTGGCTGTCGGATCTGTGCAGGAGCAACCAGCCGCCGAGCAGGCCGGTGGCAGCCAGTGCCGCGCCACCCAACACCAACATGTTGGCTCCGGCACCGGGCCGCTCGCGGGAGGGCATCGTGCCGGCCGTGACAGTAGCGGAGCTCGCCTGCTCTTCGCCGCGCCGGCGCCAGGCCGCATCGACAAACAGCCGCACGCGCTGTTCAGACACGGGCTTGTGCAGAAATCTGTAGATCGTGCCGTTGGTGATCTGTGTGGCGAGGGCGCTCTGATCGTCGACGCTGCCCGCGACGATGAGGACCAGATCGGGGAACTGCGCCCGCAGGCGCTCGGCGAGCCGCTCGATCGGGCTGGCGACGGCGCTGGCGTCGAGAATGGCGACGCCCGTGTTCTCCGAGAGCAAATGCGAGGCGAAGTCGGATTCAGCGCTTACCGCGAAAACATCGTACTCCGAGCCGATTGCCCGCAGTGTGTGTACCAGCGCCTCGTCCCGTGACAGGACGAGCAAACCCACGCTTGCGGGCGCGCTCTGGCGGAGCGCAGCGTTCAAGGCTGGAACGCCGTGCGCGCCGGCCGCCGGTACGCCGGCCGCCCGAAAATCCTGAAGTGGAGAGCCGCTCGCCATTGTGAATACCAAAGCCCGCCGGCGGGGACCAATCGGCCACCCGGTAGTCCCCCGACGATGCCGCAGAAATAGGACATTTGTCGCCACCGGACGACGTATTCTGTGAAACTCGTCATCTTGTCGCGGCTTTACCTGCGACGAGGCGCTGCCAAACACCGGGGTGGATGGTCGCAATCAATTATGTGAATCGCAACCGTGGAACATCCCTCGAATAGCGGTTAACAAAACCCGTTGAAAACAAACGCAACGCAGTTCACACAACGCACCAACAGCGTGCGCAGTTATCGTGACTCGTCGCGTCAGTTTGGTGCCGTCGGAGATGGGTGTCTGCTAATGGCGTCAGTCGTGACGCCCCCATCAATCATGAGGCAACAGAAATCGGCTTCCATTGGAGGACAACACCACGCCCTCAGGCGTGATGCTCTCCACATGTACCCCTTCGCGCAGGTTGTCGCCTTCATGAAGCTTCTGCATGTTAATCATGACGAAGCGCTCCTGCGGTTTGGCCGCGAACACGTGCAGATCGAGGCGCAATTCCGGAATGTGCGCGCCGGGTGCGAGCACCACGTCCTGGTACAGCGGCACGCCGCTCGAAGTGCCCCGGGAGACGTGGTTGCCGAACCCGGCCGGCGCCGGCGCATCGGCGGCCGGCGCGTAGTCGTCGGGGTTCGAGCCGTCCGCCTGGCCGCCAGCGCCGTTGCCAGGGTAGGCAGGTGGCGGCTGGGTCATCCCGGCCGTCTGTGCCACAGGCGACGTGGGAGCTGTTCCCGCCACCGGGACGGTGCCCGGCCCCTGAGCCATGCCTTGACCCTGCTGTGCGCCCTGTGGGCCTCCGGAGCCGGGAGCCCCGCCCTGACCCTGGTACGCCTGCGCCGGCCCAGAGGGCGCGCCAGGATAGGACTGGTTCGCGCCAGCGGCTGCGCCTGCATACTGCTGACCCGACCCCTGGGCCCCGCCTGGATATGACTGGGCCGACCCCGCGCCTGGATACGGCTGGTTGCCGGGCGCCTGCCCCGCGCCGGGGTACGCCGACGAGCCCTGCCCTTGGCCCCCACGGGGGTACGAACCGGCCGACCCACCGCCCGCGGCGGTCTGCCCCGCAGCCGGTGGCGCGCCAGTGGCCGCCTCAGCCGTGGCGGGCCGCCGCAGCAGCACCCACCCCACGATCAACAGATTTACTGCCAGCAGTCCTGCCAGCCCCATCGCCCACAGCGGCAAGCCGTTCCGCGGCGGCGCGACCCTGACTTCGAAGAGCGCGGGGCCGTTTTGCCGTTGGCGGTCGGTTTCGGACTTTTTCAGGGCATCTAGAATGAACGACATCGGTTACCCGCCGTGAGTGTCGGCCACGTACAGCAACGGCGCATCGGATCCAGCGACGGCGCTCGCGAGCGCTATCTGCGTCTGGACTCCTGCGATGCCGTCGACCGTGAGCCGGTGTTGGCGTTGGAATTCCCGCACGAGGTTCGCCAGCTCGGTGTCGAATACGTCGCTCACCGGACCGTCGCTGTGCTCGCCCCGCACATGCTGCAGACTCTCCCGGAGCCAGCGTACATCAGCGCCACGCATTCCGGGTGAGAGCGACTTCACCTGACTGGTTCCAGGACGCCACAACATCACAAAATCACCGAACCAGTAGCGCGACAGCTCGCCGATGCCTATGTCATGAGTCGTCCCGCCGAGCTCGATCCGCGCGTGCTCGTCGTCTAAATGCGTCAGTACGACCTGGTGCGAGGCGCCGTCGTCGTCGTTGACCAGCAGTATCGCGGGACGGTTGTACAGGTGCAGCTGTGCCAGCGAGCCGCGCTGGGTGAGGCAGTCCAACCCCTGTTGCGAGGCCTGGGTGCACGGGTCCGTGCTGGCGGGCGTGTACTTGATGCCCCACAGGCCGAAGAGTTTGGCGAACGCGCTGTCGGTATCGGTTTCGTCGCTATGTTTGGCGAGTAGAGCCGCCAACGAAGAAACCTCTCGCGAGATAGTTCCGACAGCAGCGGCCGCCGCGGGCGCACTCATGCTCGTGGAGACGGGAGTCAGTTTGTCGTCCGCCGCTCGTGCCGCGGGCGTTGAATGAGCAGTTGAGCCGGCCGTGACCATGGTCGATTGGCCGGCATCCCGGCGTGGCTGCGAGCCCCACAGCCGCGTATTCCACAGCGCAACCGTCGCGCACACCAGGACCACCACCGTACTTCCCGCGGCGGCCCAGGGTAGCCAGTTCGGCACGATCCGCTTACCAAACACCTCGGACGCCGCGTGGCGTACGAGAGTTGAGGTGACTCTATGGCTATCCATGGAGTAGGCGCCGAGCAGGGCGCGATCGCAGATGACGTTGATGACTCTGGGTACGCCGACGGAGAGGCGATAAATCTCGCTCAACGCGGCTGCGCTAAAAATGTCGTTGGTTGCGCCGGCAACGCGCAGGCGGTGGCGGACATACGCCGCCGTCTCATCTCGTGACAGCGGGTGCAGGTGATAACGGCCGGTGATGCGCTGCGCGAGCTGGCGCAGCTCATTACGTCCGAGCAGCTCGCGCAACTCCGGTTGGCCGATCAGGATGATCTGCAACAGCTTCTGGGTGTTGGTTTCGAGATTGGTGAGCAGGCGCACCTGCTCGAGCACTGAAGGCGCGAGATTCTGTGCCTCGTCCACGACGAGCACCACGCGGCGGCCCGCGCCGTGCGCCCGCAGGAGATAGTGACTGAGAACGTCGACGAGATCCTTCAGGCTCTCCGTCGACGAGTCAGGTACCCCGATACCGATTTCCTCGCAGATCGTCAAAAGGAATTCGGGTGCGGTCATCCGCGGATTGAGGATGAGGGCAATCTCGGCATTTTTCGGCGTCTGCGCCAGCAGAGAGCGCACGATGGTCGTCTTTCCCGTGCCCACTTCGCCCGTGAGCTGCACGAAACCGCCGGCCTCGGTGATGCCGTACAGCAGGTGAGCCAGGGCTTCGGCGTGGCGCTCGCTCAAATAGAGATAGCGCGGATCCGGAGTGATCGCGAAAGGCTTTTCGTTGAGACCGAAAAACGAAAGGTACATGAATCGCTGCTACTTGATGGTGTTACCACGCCGCAGGGCACCGCTGCCAAAGCGCGCGCGGGCCTCATCCAACGCTGCGTCGAGGCGCGTTGTATGCGGGGGCGTGTCTTCGAAAAGGCCGAGCTGTGACGCCGGGCTCAGGTCACTCAAGACCACCCCCAAGAGCCGAAGTTTCGCACCGGTCGCTTCCGTGAGCCAGCGGGCGAGCAAGTCGCGCGCCACGTTGGCGATGGTACGCCCATCGTGTGTCGGCGGTGCGACGGCGCGCTGGCGGGTAAATGTAACGAAATCACCTCGCCTGATCTTCACCCCGATGCAACCGGCCATGAGATGTTTGCGCCTCAGGCGCTCGCACGCCAGCCCTGCGAGACGCGTTAATTCGGCCTGCAGAACACGCGGATCGCCGATGTCACGTTCGAAGGTGTCCTCCGCGCTGAGGGATTTTTCGTCGCGATCCGGAACGACGGGACGGTCGTCGATCCCGGCGGCTCGTTCCCGAACGCGTTGGGTGTATCGCCCGAACAACGGGCGGAGCACCGCATCGGGTGCAATACGCAGTTCGCCTAACGTATGGATGCCGGCCGCCTCGACTTTCGCCCCGGTCTTACGGCCCAGGCCAGGCAGGCGCCGCACGGATAGCGGATCGAATATCTCCTGGATGCGCTCTCCGGGGACAATGGTGAGTCCGTCAGGCTTGGCCAGGTCCGAGGCGATCTTGGCCACGAGCTTGTTCGTCGCCACGCCTACCGAAGCCGTGAGTCCGGTGATCTCGCGGATGCGGGCCTTGATGCGCCGGGCGATAGATACCGCGTCCCCAAAGAGCTCCAGGCTCTGGGTGACGTCGAGGAATGCCTCGTCGAGGGAAAGTCCCTGAACGAGCGGGGTGATTTCGTGAAAAACGCCAAATACCTGGTCCGAAACCTCTTTGTAACGTTGCATGCGCGGCCGGACGCAGACGGCGTGGGGGCATAGGCGCAACGCCGTGCTCATCGGCATGGCGGAGTGCACGCCAAACTTGCGAACCTCGTAGCTGGCGGCCGCTACGACTCCGCGGCCCGCGGTTCCCCCAACGATGAGCGGCTTCCCCGCCAACGTGGGATCGTCGCGCATTTCGACGGATGCGTAGAAGGCATCCATATCGACATGCAAAACCGCGCGGATCATAGAAATAAGGGACTCCTGATGAGATCAGGAGACGCTACCACGTCAATGGTGCGGTTTCGCGGGACGCGGCGGCCCACCGTACGCGGACGCGCGGCGGGTCCGCCGGCGCGCCGGACGGCCGGCGCGGGACGGCCCGCTGGGGCGAGTCCCGCTACCAGCCTTTCCGGTCGGCTTACTGCGTAACGGTGATGGTGATCTTCTTAGACATCACCGGCGGATCGTGCGGGATATGGTTCTGGTCGGCGAGCAGCAACTGCAGGGTGTGCTTGCCGGGCGGCAGGGTCAGGGTGGTCTCCGTCTGGGCCTTGCCGAAGTGCACGATCTTGTTCTCTACGACGGGCAGCGGCTTGCTCAGGTCCGCCGGCGGATCGGTGTCGATCAGCAGGTGGTGATGGCCCGAGTTTTCCATCTTCGTGCCGGCGGGCGCCAGGGTCATACCCTTGATGCCGAACTTCACCGTCACCGGGTTGGTGACTTTCGCGCCGTTCTTGAGATTCTCGAAGTAGACCTTGGCTCCGTGCGGCGACGGCGTGCGCTCCTGAGACTGGACCGCGGTAACCGAGGCTGCGAGGGCCAGCGCGGCGGCGATTGCAAACATTCGCATGACGACACTCTCCGTACAATGAATGAAGCGGCCTTCATACGCCGCGCCCGAAGCTTAGTCGCAGTGCCCGGAACGAACAAATGTTCCGTTTTTGGCGACGGTTATTGGACTAGCACGCTATAGAGGCCTGTCGCAAGGAGGACAAAGGCCGCTGTTACCAGGTACGCGAGGGTTAACACCGCGAGCTTGCCGAGAGTGGGTGCGATCGCCTCGCCGTAAACCCGGCGCATCGCCCGGTATTTATAGAAAATGACATAGAGACCGGCCAGCAATGCCAACGGCCCCACCACGGCGTCGTTGGGTATCGCGGCAGCGATTATCACAAACAGTCCGAACCACAGAAAGGCAAAGGCGTGGTTGTGCAACAGAAACAACAGGTGCTCGACGTAGTAGCGTCGCGGCCGCCGATACAGCGGCTTCATCACGACGGCAAGAATCGGCGCCATGAGAAAGCCGGCGCGCGGCAAATTGTGCATAAAGGCTTCTCGCAGCGCGCGGCCATCATCCTGCACGGCGTTATGGCAGCCCGTCCGCAGAGCCGTCCGAACTCGTGCCTGCCAGGGGCCGCCGTAGCGCAGGTTGGCACACACCTTTTCGGCCCGTTGGTGGCTGGCCTCGCGGTCCTGCGGGGACTGGGAAGTCGATTTCAACGCGATAGGGTCACTTTCGCTGCCGACCAAGAGAATTGTGTGGTCGTTGTTTAACGCCGCGATAAGAAAGAACAGCACGCTCATCACGAGGTACAGGCGCAGCGGCGGGAGGTATTTCACGCGCCGCCCGGCGAGGAATTCGCAAGTCAGGTAGCCAGGCTTGAACAGCAACGCCGTAAGGGTCCGCCATAACCGCGAGTCAGCGTGTGTCAGGTCCTCGGTGACCTCGCTGAGGAAATGCCAAAGCGAGTGAACCGCATGCTCAACTCGCTGACCACAACGCGCGCAGTAGCGACCGAATATGGGCGCGCCGCAGTTGGCGCACAGAACCGGCGCACTTGCCGCCGTCGTGGCTACGCCACTGGCCGCAGGCGCCGCGCTTGGCGTCAGCGCATCGGTGCTCGATGTGCCTTCGCTGGCGTGACACGCCCCGGTTGCGCCATTGGCCGCTGCTGCCGCGGCGCCGGCTGGCTCGGTGTTGGTTACGGCGACTTCCCTGTCTGCGCTCATGTGCTACCGATCAGGCCACGTGCACGCTCGACAGCACGGGCGTTTGCTCCGGGACCTGCTGCGGAACCGGCTCGGCCTGCGTACCGAGTTCGTGCTGGGCGAAGTCGTCGACGTTGAGGATGTCCATTACCTTGCGGTCGTATTCGCGCAAGGCGACGGCCTCCGTCTCAGAGATGATGCCCGCGGCGAGCGCCTGTTGGATCTGATTCGGGAAGTCGAGCGCGGTGATTCTCCCGGTCTTGACGCCTTCGACACGGATCCGCTTCTCCAGTGGCTCGACGCTCTGCGCGAGTACCAACGCCTCCTGCAGCAATCCAAACGGATTCGTCGGCTCGAGCGTCCAGTATATGTACTCGCACAGCCGCTCGCGCGCTTCTGTTGGATTCATCACGAGGTCGGCCACCTTCCGACCGAGCCGGTCGCCGGGGGCCGAATAAGCGCGTCCGCGCGGCAGAATGAGCGCCATCATGACGCCGGCCAGGAATCGGTTCGGAAAATTGCGCAAGAAACCATGCAACTGCTCCTGCGCGTGGTAGAGAAGGTTGCGGCACGCCCATTCGACGATGGGCAGATCCTCCTGCGGACGCCCCTGGTTCTCGTGATGTTTGAGCACCATCGAGGCTAAGTACATGCAGGAGAGTACGTCGCCCAGCCGCGCCGACAGATTCTCTTTCTTTTTCAGGTACCCACCGAGCGTCAACATCGCGACATCCACCGCGAAGGCGAACGATGCGCTGAAGCGGACGATGTGTTGGTAATAGCGTCCGGTCGGGCCCTCCACCGGCCGCTGCGTGAACCGCGCGTGAGTGAGCGCCATGATGAAGGAACGCACTGCATTGGAGATCGTAAAGCCAATGTGTCCGAAAAGCGCGTCATCGAAGTCATCGACGCCTTTGGCGCGATCCGGATTGCGAGCCGCGGTCATCTCACGCAGCACGAACGGATGGCAGCGCACCGCGCCCTGGCCAAAAATGATGAGGTTTCGGGTGAGAAGGTTGGCGCCTTCGACGGTGATCGCGACCGGCACGACCTCGTAGCCGCGAGCGAGATAGTTCTTCGGGCCGAGACAGATGCCCTTCCCGCCGTGTACGTCCATCGCGTCATTCGCGACCTGCCGGGCCATCTCGGTAACGTGGTACTTCAACATCGCCGACGGCACGGAAGGCTTCTCGCCGCCATCGATCGCTCCGGCCGTAACCGAGCGCGCGGCGTCCATGGTGTAGGTGAGGCCAACCATGCGTGCGATCACGGCCTCGACACCCTCGAACTTACCAACGGGCGTGTTGAATTGACGCCGGATGCGCGCGTACGCGCCCGTCGCCCAGGTGCCGGCCTTCGCGCCACCAGTGCCGTTCGACGGCAGCGAGATGCAGCGACCGACTGAAAGCTGCTCCACCAACATGCGCCACCCGGAGCCGGCCATCTTGACGCCGCCGATGATGGCATCCAGGGGGACGAACACGTCCTTGCCCTGGATCGGGCCGTTCTGGAACGGCACGTTGACGGGGAAGTGGCGGCGTCCGATGGTCACGCCCGCGGTATTACGCGGAATCAGGGCACAGGTGATACCGATGTCCGACTTCCCACCCAACAGTTTGTCCGGATCGAACATGCGGAAGGCGAGACCGATGACGGTCGCGATCGGCGCGAGGGTGATGTAGCGCTTGGAGAAATTCAGACGCAGACCGATGACTTCACGGCCTTGCCATACGCCTTTGCAAACGATGCCGGTGTCGGGAATGGAGGCTGCGTCCGAGCCCGCACGCGGACCGGTGAGCGCGAAACAGGGGACTTCCTCGCCACGCGCCAGTCGCGGCAGGTAGTAGTTCTTCTGCTCCTCGGTCCCGTAGTGATTCAACAGTTCCGCCGGCCCGAGCGAGTTGGGAACGGCGACGGTGGAGGAAGCGGTGGTGCTGCGGCTCGCGATCTTGGCCAGCACGCAGGAGTGCGCATAGGCGGAGAATTCGAGACCACCGTATTTCTTCGGGATGATCATCGCGAAGAAGCCGCGCGACTTGAGGTAATCCCACACCTGCGGCGGCAGGTCACCGCGCTCGTGAGTGATGTTCCAATCGTCGAGCATGCGGCATAGCTCTTCGCAGGCTCCGTCGATGAATGCCTGCTCTTCGGCGGACAACTTTGGGGCCTTGGCGGATAGCAGCTTCGACCACTTCGGAGCGCCCGTGAACAACTCTCCGTCCCACCAGACCGTGCCGGCCTCGAGAGCCTCGCGTTCCGTCTGCGACATCGACGGCAACAGCTTCAGATACGCCTTCATGAACGGGCGCGTGATGAGCGCTTTGCGCAGTGGCCGGACATTGAGCAGCCACAGTCCCGCCAACATCACCCAGAGGAAGCCTTTCCAGACCCCGGCCGGCTCGCCCTGCGCACCCAGCCAGGTGTAGGCGACGAGAAGTACAGTGAATGTGGCGGTAAAGACGAGCAGCGACAGGCGCTTGTAAGCGAGGAAGAGGATCGCCGCTATGAACAGCAGCGTGATCACGCCGCCGATCTGGGTAACGGCGTAAGCCGCGGCGGCGATGAGAAGGAGAATGATGATCGCGCCGAGCATGAAACCTCCTGGTGGGGCGCCCCCGTGATGCGGAGGCGCCCGTTCAGACGAATGACCATCCGGCGCCGGCGAGCCACTCCGGGCCCATGCCGGGCGCTCTCAGCCGAGCAGCGTCTTCACTCCGTCGCGCTCTTCGCGCAGCTCAGCGTCCGTCGCGTCCATACGCTTGCGGCTGAACTCGTCGACGGACAGACCCTGCACGATCTGATATTCACCGTCCTTGATGGTGACAGGATAGGAGTAAATCACCCCTTCCTTGATCCCGTAGCTGCCATCGGACGGGACCCCCATGCTGATCCAGTCGCCGGGCGCCGTGCCGTGGAACCAGGTGTGGACGTGGTCGAGTGCCGCGGATGCGGCCGAAGCCGCCGAGGATGCGCCGCGCGCCTTGATGATGGCGGCGCCGCGCTGTTGCACCACTGGTATGAAGGTCTCTTCGATCCACTTCTGGTCCACCAACGACTTCGCCGGCTTGCCGTCCACGAGGGTGTGGCTGAGGTCCGGGTACTGGGTCGCGGAGTGATTGCCCCAGATGGTCATACGGGTGATGGCCGTCGTGTGTTTGCCGGTCTTTTCGGCGAGCTGCGACAGCGCGCGGTTGTGATCCAGGCGCGTCATCGCAGTGAAGTTGCGCGGATTGAGGTCTTTCGCATTCGCCTTGGCGATGAGCGAGTTGGTGTTGGCCGGATTGCCGACGACCAGCACTTTCACCTGCCGGTGCGCGACGTCGTTGAGAGCCTTGCCCTGCGCCGAGAAAATCTGCGCGTTGGCAAGCAGGAGATCCTTGCGCTCCATGCCGGGGCCGCGGGGCCGGGCGCCGACGAGCATGGCGACGTTGCAATCCCGGAAGGCAACTTTGGCATCGTCGGTGGCGACGATCTTGTTCAGCGTGGGGAAGGCGCAGTCGTTGAGCTCCATCACGACGCCCTGCAGGCCGGGCAGAGCAGGCGTGATTTCGAGCAGATGCAGGTTTACGGGCTGATCAGGACCCAGCATCTGGCCGGAGGCGACGCGGAAGGCGAGGGCATAACCGATCTGGCCGGCGGCGCCGGTGATCGCGACGTTCAGGGCAGGCTTCATGGCGATGCGTATCTTTAGGCGGGAAAGGGCCCGGAATTCTATCGGCTATTGCGGCCGACCGTCAGCAGGAGCCGCCTCCGGAGGCACCGAATAGCCCGGATACACGTCGCGGAAATGCTTGAATTCCTGCTCCGCTTCGCCAGTGAGGCCCTGGGCACGCATTTTTTCGATGTAGTCGAGCCAGGCACGCGGATTCGGGTGCTTGCGCCTCTCGGCGGCCGAGCCCACGCCAGACCGCGCCGACTGTCGGGCCGAGCCGCTCTCCATGTGGATACTGGGCAGCGCAGCGGCCGGGGAGGCGGCCAGCGTCGTAGTGTCCTCAGACAGCCCTCCTTGCGGAAAGGCCGTTACTGAAATTGCGCTCAGCTCGGTTTGAGATTCGAAACGGCGGGAAGCCGTAACAATGACGGTCACCATCGGATCTGCACTTCCGGACGGCTTTTCTGCCGTCCGCAAGCGGCTTGCCGCCATATCGCGCTCCGTGAGGCCTCCCGAGGCGCCATGTCGGGCGGAGCCTGAGAGGTACACGACCATGATGGGCTCGTTAGGTGGAGCAGTCGCAGGCGTCGGTGCGTAGTAGGCGCGTGGCAACGTCGCCCACGGAGCCTTGGCGGCCGGCGCCTTCATGCGGGCCGCCGATCGCGGGAATGCGTTCGATGGCGACCTGTTGGCGGGTGACGCAACCGACGGCACTGGTGAGGGCGCCTTCGCATCGGGAGCCGACGGCTCGTCGAATGGCAGCGTGATCTCCTCAAACGGCTCCTCCACAGCCGCGAGGGCCTGTGAACGGCCCGCATCCTGTCGTATGGCCTGCCGCATCCCCAGGTCCAACAGCATCGAGAGCGACACGAGAATCGTTGCGGCCAACCCCATGGGAACAGCCCACCGGGGTGCCTTGAAAACCGCTACCGGTGCGGGGCTCTGAATGGCCGCACGCGCCTTGCCGATGATGATTCGATCAAGCTCCGGTGGCGGCTCCAGCCGGTCGATCAAGGCGAGGCGCCGATCGATAGACACGCGCCGTTTGAGGTACGCCTCGAAGTCATCGTGGTATTCAGAGTCGGTAATCATCCGCCCTCCACGACCACTTTGATGCCGATGACAACGGCGGGCGCAGCGCTGAGCGGCGCGGCGGTCCCGAGCGCATGACGCAGTTTCGTCACAGCGTAGCGCAGGCGACTCTTCGCTGTTTCCGGGCCCACGGCCGTAATGACTGCGATCTCCTCTAGTGAGAGGCCGGACTCTTCGTACAGAAGAAACACATCCCGCTGCTCGGCCGGCAAGTCCGCCAGCGCGACCTTGTAGCGGGCGACCGTTTGCGCGAGTTCCGCGCGTGAGTCCGGTCTCTCGTCGTCCGGCGCCGGCAACGAGCCTTGCCAGTCGTCCTGCGCGTCGCCACTGACTTCCGCGCGAACCGTCGAGCGCCGGCAGTAGTCGACGAAGCAGTTGTGCGCGATGCGATACAAGAACGTCTGAAACTTCGCTCGCGGCTCATAGCGCTCGCGGCTGGCGATGACCTTGCTCCACACCTCCTGGAAGAGGTCGCTCGCGGATTCCGGATTGTGAGTGTGCCGCGACAAATAGCGGTAGAGCCCGCCGCGATGGCGCTGGTAGAGCGTCTCGAAGGCGCGCAAATCGCCACGCGCATAACGCAGCATCAATTCGCCATCGTCGAGGTCCATCGCCTCGCACTCTACGCGCGCCTCCCGAGTGCTGCATCTCGAGCCGCGCACAAACCCTGAAGGCCTTTGCTGCATCTGAACTGACGTCCCGGCGCATCTGAATCCGGGACCACCGGCCCCGGTGGCCTTGCGCGAGCGACCTCCCGAGCGAGGTAGCAGGCGAAGGGTCCCCCACGTCCTTGTGAACGTCGGAGCCTGGGCCGGCGGTTTAGCTCCCAGGCCCTTCCTGAAAATAATTTGGTGAGCTGCCTTGACACTCATCTAGTGATGTAGTTATATATAACACCATGACGACGGCGAGCTGATTGGTGCAGAGCGACTTAACCCCCACGAACGGAGACGCGACATGAATACTTTAGTAAACAATGGCTTGAAGGCGCTGGCTTGTGGTACTGCCGCGCTGGCGATCACGGCAGTAATGAGCTTGAGCTTTGTCCAGTCCACGGCGGTAGTGCATAACACCCCCATCACCACGACGCCCTGGATGGCCAGGCTCTCGGTACAGCCGGCCCACGTCTGGTTTGGCCAGCCTCGGCCCGCTGTTTTGGTAGATTAGTCCGCTAACCTTCTGTCACAGAGTGTGCATAAGACCTGATGGATCCGCAGTGGGATGACAGCCTGCCGATTTACCGGCAACTGCGGGACCGGGTGGTCGCGATGATTCTGGAAGGTGTGTTGAAGGAAGGCGATCCGCTGCCGTCGGTCCGGAACGTGGCAGCGGAATTCAGACTGAACCCACTCACCGTCCTGAAGGGTTACCAGCAGCTCGTTGATGAGCAGCTGGTGGAAAAGCGGCGAGGGTTGGGGATGTTCGTCAGCAACGGGGCGCGCAACGCCTTGATGAAGGACGAGCGGCAACGCTTCCTCGAGGAGGAGTGGCCGAAGGTCTACGCCACCATTCAGCGGCTGGGCCTGTCGCCTACCGACCTTCTGCGTAACGGGGCGGCTGCGCCCACGGCGCCATACCCCTCCACGCCAGGACAGGGTGATGACAAAGGTAATTGAGGCCCGGGGCCTGAGAAAATCGTACGGCCGGCGTACCGGTCACTCGACGCCCGCGTTGGAGGATGTCAGCTTCTCGGTGGCGCCGGGGCGCATTGTCGGCCTCATCGGACCCAACGGCGCCGGTAAGACGACCGCCCTGAAGGCGATTCTCGGCCTCACGAGTTTCGAAGGCGAGCTACGGGTGTTGGGCTTGGATCCGCGCTCACGGCGCGACGAGCTGATGCGCGACGTCTCGTTCATTGCCGACGTGGCGGTGTTGCCGGGGTGGTTGCGTGTTGGCCAGGCACTGGAGCTCGTCGCCGGTGTGCACACGCGCTTCAACCGGGCGCGCGCCGAGCAGTTTCTACGAAGGACTGACATCCGCATGAGAAGCCGGGTGCGCGAGCTCTCCAAGGGCATGGTGACCCAGTTGCATCTGGCATTGATCCTGTCAATCGATGCCCGGCTGCTGGTGTTGGATGAGCCGACGCTGGGGCTCGACCTTCTGTACCGGCGGCAGTTCTACGATGCGCTGCTGAACGATTTTTTCAACGATGAGCGCACGATTCTCGTGACGACCCACCAGGTGGAAGAAGTCGAGAATCTGTTTACCGACGTGCTGTTCATCAATCACGGCCGGGTCGTGCTCGACAGCTCCGTCGAGGCGTTGGCCGAGCGCTACGTGCAGCTCACCGTGGCTCCCGACAAAGCCGCCCAGGCGCGTGCGCTGCAGCCGTTCTACGAGCGCGAGGTGTTTGGCCGAGTGGTGATGATTTTTGATTGGCCGGCATCCCGGCGGCCGGCGAACGGGGGCGCGGCGGATCAGCCGACGTCGGACGCGCCGCCAGCCTTTGCCGAGCTCGCCGCCCTCGGAGAAATCCGCACGCCCTCCATCGCCGATCTATTCGTCGCCAAGATGGAGGTCGCTTGAGCAGCCCGGCGGTGGTCGCACCGCGCGCGGGCACGACCGGCCGGCGTACCGGAGGCTGGCGTGCGTGGGCGACCAACAACCCGAAGATCAGGATGTTTCAGACGCTCGTGCGGCGAGAGATCTGGGAGCACCGCTCGCTCTGGATGGCGCCGCTCGCGGTTACCGCGTTGCTGCTCATCTGTGCGCTGCTCACGCACGGAGCGCTAAAGATCGATGCCACCGATTCCTCCGAGTGGCTCGATCCGCGGAACAAGACCATCGTGTTTGCACTGGCGCAGTGGGCACTCACGATACCTCACTACCTCGTGATGATTCTCCTGCTCAACTTCTACCTGCTCGACTGTCTCTACGCCGAGCGGAAAGATCGTAGCATCCTGTTCTGGAAGTCCCTGCCGGTCACCGACGGAGCCACGGTCGCCTCGAAGATCTTCGTGAGCTGCGTCGTTTTGCCGCTAGGTACTTTCGCCCTTGCGCTGGTCACAGACGTTCTCTTCACCGCGATCTGGAATCTTCGCGCGGCGATCGGGCACGCTCCGGAGCTCATCGTCTGGGACACCGTGGCGTTTCTGAAGACTCAGGCGGTAATGTTCCTGGGCCTGGTGATCTCCATTCTCTGGTACGCGCCTTTTTTCGGCGTCTTCCTGCTCGCATCCGCCGGACTGCGACGCAATGTGCTCATGTGGGTGACCGTCGTGCCGTTGCTTGCTGCCATCGGCGAGCGGATCGCCTTCGGCACCCATTGGATTTCGAGTCTCATCGACTATCGCTGGGACGGCATCTGGAGCAGCATGCGCGTCGAGACCGCCCTGCTCGGCTCGATCAAGAATGTCGGTCCCGCAGAGGTCGTGTCCATCCCCGAGGTCTACGATCGGGTCCATGTCGGCCCCGCATTCACCAACATCGATCTCTGGCTCGGCATCCTCTTTGCCGCCGCCTGCGCTTATGCGGCCGCCCGCATCCGCCGCTACCGCGACGAAACCTGATCCCGCAAAACAGTAGTCGCAAATCGAGCGACCCCCTTTATCATTGCCGGGCTCATACGCACGCCAAGTGACAAAGGGGTCACGTGCAACAGCACGCTGACGATAAATCGATGCTCGATATCCGGCGCTCCGACCAGGGGCTGGAGCTCGAGCTGACCGGGGAATGGCGCGCCCTGCGATTCGACGCGATCGATACCGCATTGACGAGGCTCGATCTCGGCGGGGCGCGGCGGGTCGAAATCTCCACCAATCGGTTGGAGGTGCTCGATCTTTCGGGCGCCTGGCGCTTGCACGAGTTCATCAAGTGCACGGAAGCCGTGGGAGTGGAGGTGACGTTCAAGGGCGAGCCGCCCGACCAGCTGCGCCTGGTGGATCAGACTCTGAAGGGCCAGATTCCGGTATGCACGCAGCAACGTCCCCGGGTCCCCTTGAGTCTGGTCGATGAGATCGAGTTGCCGGCGCTGCGCTCGCTGAGCCTGCTCGGACAGCACGCCGTCCTGTACGCCAGGGATCTCCTCAGTGACCTCGCCTTCCTCGGCCGGATGAGCGTTACCGCGGTCCGCGCCATTACGAGCTGGAAACGCCTGCGGCCGATCTCGATCGCCCGACACGTGTACGACACGGGAATTACCGCGATTCCGATCGTGTCGCTGATCGCTTTCCTGATCAGCGTGATCATTGCCTACATGAGCGCGCAGCAGCTGCGCAACTTTGGTGCGACGGTGTTCGTCGTCGACCTCGTCACCATCGGTGTGCTGCGCGAGCTCGGAGTGTTGCTGACGTCCATTATTGTCGCGGGCCGCTCCGGCAGCGCCTTTGCCGCTGAGCTCGGCTCGATGAAGCTCAATGAGGAAGTCGATGCGCTGTACGCCACGGGCGTCGATCCGTTCGAGGCGCTGATTCTCCCCCGGGTCTTCGGCCTCGTCATCGCGTTGCCGCTGTTGACCATTATCGCGGATGTCATCGGGCTCACCGGCGGAGCCCTTTTGTGCCGCTTTCTACTCAACATGCCATTGACCCAGTACGTGACCCGGGTACAGGAGTCGATCACCGCGACCACCTTCTGGGTGGGTATCGTCAAGGCGCCGATCTTCGCCATGCTCATCGCCATGGCCGGTTGTTATCGGGGCATGCAGGTGCGCGATTCCTCGCGTGAGCTCGGCCGGCTGACCACGCTTGCGGTCGTGCAGGCGATCTTCCTCGTGATTTTCGCTGATGCCCTGTTCGCGGTGCTGTTCCTGGAGATGGGCATTTGATCTATCCCATTCTCGAGGTCATCGGACTGGTCAACCGCTTCGGGTCGCAACTCGTCCATGAGGGTCTCAACATGGAGGTGCGCGAGGACGAGGTATTCGGCATTGTCGGCGGGTCTGGGACCGGCAAGTCCGTTCTATTGCGGAGCATCCTGGGGCTACAGCGTCCCCAGGCGGGAATCATCCGCATCGATGGCCGCGACATTACGAAGATGACCACGAGTCAGCTATACGAGGTGAAGGCACGCTACGGCGTGACCTTCCAGCAGGGGGC
The DNA here is from genome assembly GCA_028293725.1 of Gammaproteobacteria bacterium. The sequence goes on from JAQGOE010000234.1 coordinate 66,020, forward strand.
GCTGTACTCGGCGTTGACGGTCCGGCAGAACGTGCAGCTACCCATGATAGAGCACGTGGACATGGAGCCCGAGGCACGCGACGAGCTCGCCATGCTGAAAATCCGGCTCGCCGGACTTCCCGCGGATGCCGCGGAAAAATATCCTTCCCAGCTCTCGGGAGGCATGATCAAGCGCGCCGCCCTGGCGCGCGCGCTGGCGCTCGATCCGCGGCTGCTGTTTCTGGATGAGCCGACATCGGGTCTCGACCCGATCAGCGCCGCCGAATTCGACGAGTTAATACTCTACCTGCAGAAGGAACTGCGGCTGACCGTAGTCATGATCACCCATGATCTAGACACGATCTTCCGCACCTGCAATCGTGTAGGGGTGATCGTGGACCGCCATATGGAAGTCGATACGCTCGAAGGCATCGTCAACAACCCACACCCGTGGATCCAGGCCTATTTCCACGGGGAGCGTGCCCGTACGCGACTGGAGCGGCATGGAACGTAATGCGAACTACGCGGCGGTCGGAGCGTTTGTACTGCTCGTGACCCTCGTCGGCGCCCTTTTCGTTTACTGGTATTCCGACGCGCGCGAGCACCGCGACTACAATCGTTACGAAGTGTATTTCGATGGCACGGTGAGCGGACTCGAGCGCGGCTCTGCAGTGCGTTACCTTGGAGTAGGCGTTGGCCGGGTCGTGGAAATGCGCATCGATCCGCGGGACTCGAGTCGCGTGATGGTGGTCGTGGACATTGATTCAACGACCCCCGTGTCCAAAAAGACCGTTGCCGAGCTATCGCTGCAGGGTGTGACGGGACTTCTTTACGTCGATCTGCTGCAGCCCCGGCGCGATCACACCGAGCTGCCGGACGTGCCGAGCTACAGGTATCCGGTGATACGCGCGCGCCCATCGCGCCTGCAAGCGTTTCTGCAAAGCCTACCCGAGCTCGCGACCGCCGTTGGCGATGTCGTAGAGCGCGCCGATCGCCTGCTGAGTGACAATAATCTGGCCGCCTTTTCCGCCACGTTGGCCAACGTCAACAAGGCGAGCCTCGGCTTGCCGCAAACCCTGCGTGATCTCAATGGTCTGTTGGGAGAGTTTCGCAGCGCGACGGCGCAGATCGCCGGATCGGCCCATGATCTGCGCAACGTGATCGACACGGCTGGTCCTGACGTTGAGGCCACCATTCAGCGCCTACATGCAGTGGCCGACAATCTCGCGAGGGCGACCGAGCTGATCGACAAGATCATCGCCGACAATCGCCAGGACATCCGCTCGTTCACCCGCGACGGCCTGCCCGAGCTCGAGCGCTTTCTGCGGGAAGGACGAGCTGCCGCGGAAGAGATTCGCGAGCTCAGCAACAGTCTGCGCGAGAACCCGTCGCAGCTCTTATACCAACAGCCGCAGAAAGGCGTGGAGATCCCGCGGTGACCATTGTTATCGGACGCGTGGGTGCGGTGCTGTCGCTGTTGCTCTCTGTCTGCGGGTGTACCGGGCTTTTCCACAGCAACGCCCGTCCCGAGGAAGTCTACTATCTGCGCGCCGCCCCGGTTCCGTCGGGCAGCGCTCCCGTCGCCGCGTCACTGCGGTTCAACCGACCGACCGCCGATCCCGGTTTCCAGTCCGCCCAGATCATGCTGGTGAAATCGGACCGGCTCCTGAGCTTTTTCCTGGCGGCCCGCTGGCCCGCCAACCCTTCGAGCATTGTCGAGACGCTCGCCGTCGAGAAGTTGCGCGGGTCGGGCCTGTGGCAATCGGTGGCGGATTCGACGAGCCCCTTCCCCTCGGATTACATACTGTTGGTGAACGTTCGCCGCTTCGAGGCCGACTACACCGGCGGGGGTGTCGCTCCCAACATTCACGTGGTGCTCGACTGTATCGTCGGGAGACGCGAAGGGCGTGAGGTCGTCAAGAGTTTTCTCGCCGAAGGAACGGCGCCCGCGGCCGCGAACAAACTCAGCGCCGTAGTGAATGCGTTCGAGACCGCTACCAATGCGGCGCTGGATTCGTTATCGACACAGACCCTCGATGCCGTGCACACGTCACTTGCGCACAAGGCCGCGGACTGACTAGAAGTCCGACATCCCGGTCCCTTCGAGGAATCGATAGAACCAGTAGTGTCCCTGTCCGGGGTCCGCGTAGGCGGCGAAATCGGCTGTGTATTCGATTCCGAGCGAGGCGCGGTTGTTCCAGAGCGTGTCGAAGTAATCGAGTGTCTGCAAGGCAAGCGGTGAGCTGCGGGTAACTTCGATGGCGAGGTTGGCCTGCAGGTTGTAGTCCCCGAGACTGCGCCGCGTGAGATTCGCCGAGCCGAGTGTGAGCCAGAGCCGCTCGGGTCCGTAAATCATCACCAGTTTTGTATGAAACTGCTCGCCGTGGGTGCGATACCAGCGCACGTGAATCGCGCCGTCGCTTTCGGAGACCAGTTCGCTCGCCGCGGGCTGATTCGGCAGCCCGGAGGTCGTCTGGCCGTAAGCGTCCCTGTTGGGATCCAGGATGAGCCGCACGTTCACGCCGCGATGACTCGCCTCCAGGAGCGAGTCCACCACGCTTCGATCGGACACGTAAAACATGGCGATATCGATGGCATCGCCCTTCACCGCGCCATCGATCCGCTCCAGCAGCGACTGTCGAATCGCGCTTTCGGTCAACGCCTGTACCCGTGCTGACTTGCCCGAGGGCTCCGCCGCCTCCGGCGTGATCGGGGGTGGCGTGATGCTGCCTTGCCAGCCGGAAAAGCGTGCGATCTCCAGCTCGCTCTCCAGTAGCGAGCTCAACACCGGGCCGGCTACTCGAGCCGCCACGTTCGAATCCGCTCCGCTCGCGTCATGTGGATTCGCGGAACCGATGATGCCAACCAGGCCGCCTCTGCCGTCGTCGCCGATGACGACTTTGCGTTGGTTGGCCTTGAAGTTGATGAGCCGCGCCCAGGCACCGAACGGCAGCGGCGTATTGGAGTCGGGGAGCGGATTCGGCAGTGAGCCCGTGCCGCCGGTGTCAGGGTTCCACCAGTTGACGGCGAGCCGCCATGCGCTCGAATACAGATGGTTGGAATCACGCAGTGGATCGAGATTGGTCACGACGACGTCGATGCCCGCCGCTCGCAGCAGCCGCAGATCGGAGGAAGGCGTGGCGCCGTACAGCTCGTTGATGGGATCGGTGATGAACAATATCTTCAGACCGGGAAGGGCCTGGCGGCGCTCGAGCAGTGCATCTCGCAATGTCGCGGCTAACGGCCGCAACAGCGGCGAGGCCGGGTCGATGTCTCCGTGCCGACTGTTGAACATAAAATAGTCGAGCACCAGGAACTCGTGCGCGCCCCGTACGACCTTCAGGGTCTCGTCGAAAATAGCCTGGCTCGACACGGAGCGACCGTAGGCATCGGCGGAGGTGATATCGGCGATGAAGGTGACGTCCTGCATGGGCACCGAGTGCCAGGCAGAGGCAGTCCGCACACCGGGCGGCAACGGCTTGTTCGCTTCCCAGCCGGCCACGACGAGCCAAATCCCCACGAGAGTCGCGGTGATCGCGCGCCGATAGCGGGGTCGACGCGTTGAGGGCGCAGCCGACATCCTCGAGCTGAACGGCATGCCGCGATTCTAGCCGTATCGGCCCTCTTTATGCCGAGCGCTGTTCCAATTCCGACATTACTTCGAGCCAGCGCTCTTCCAATGTTCCGATCTCCCGCATGACATCCGTATGCCGGAGTGTGAGCTTCCGCCCTTCCTCCGCTGGCTTCGTCGTGTAGGTCGCGGGATCGGCAAGCTGCGCTTCCAGTCGGACCCGCTCCGCTCCCAGCTTCTCCAGCTGGCCTTCGATGCGCCGCTGCTCGTTCCTCAGCGGTGTGAGACGGTTGCGTGCTTCGGCGTCGAGGCGCCGCTGTTCCTGTCTGGAGGGGGCCGCGCTCGTCGTGTCGGAGTCAGGCGCCGCTCGCGCCTTGCCGCTTTTCCCCAGCCAGGCGGCATAGTCATCCAGATCGCCGTCGAACGGGGTCACCGACCCGTTCGCAACCAACAGGAAACTGTCGCAGGCGCTGCGTAGCAGGGTCCGGTCGTGCGACACGATGACCACGGCGCCGGGAAAGTCCTGCAATGCGACCAACAGGGCGTGACGCATCTCCAGGTCCAGATGGTTGGTGGGCTCGTCGAGCAACAACAGGTTGGGTCTGCGGGCGACCAGGATCGCCAGCGCCAGCCGGGCGCGCTCGCCGCCCGAAAATCGGCCGGTCGGCTCGAACACCCGCTCGCCGCGGAAACCGAAGCTGCCGAGGTGATCGCGTCGTTGCTGCTCGAGCCACTGGGCGACTTCGGGGCCCCCGCGCCGCACCAGCTCGGCCAGCGCCGTGCTGTTCGAGTCGAGGTGCTCGAGCTCGATCTGCGCGAAAAATCCCGTCATCACGTCCGGCGCGGCTGTCAGCGTTCCCGCGACGGGAACGATTTGCCCGGCCAGTATGCGCATCAGCGTGGACTTACCCGCGCCGTTACGGCCAAGAATGCCGATCCGGTCGCCCGGGTTCACCGAGAGCGAGACATTCTCGATGATGCGGCGAGTCCCATACCCGGCGGCCAGGTGCTCGAGCGTGAGTAGCGGCCGCGGCAGTTTGGCGGGCGCGGCGAATTCCCATTCGAAGCCCGACTCCGGTTGTACGGCGGCGATTTCGCCGAGACGCGCCAATGCCTTGATGCGGCTCTGCACCTGCTTGGCCTTGGTCGCCTGGGCACGGAAGCGCTCGATGAAACTCGTGACTCGCGCGGTCTCGCGTTCCTGCCGGGCGATCAGGGCCCGCGTGCGCTCGCCCTCCGCCGCATGTTGTACTTCGAAAGAGCTGTAGTTGCCCGCGTAGGAGCTCAGTCGGCCGGCTTCGATGAGCAGGATGCGGCCCACCACGCCGTCGAGAAACTCCCGGTCATGGGATACGAGCAGCAGGGTGCCCGGATAGTTTCGCAGCCATTGCTCCAGCCAGAGGACGGCGTCGAGGTCGAGATGGTTGGTGGGCTCGTCGAGCAGCAACAGGTCCGAGCGGCGCATCAGGGCGCGCGCCAGGTTCGCCCGCATTTTCAGTCCGCCCGAGAACTGCCGCACCGGGCGATCGATTTCCTCGGGCGCGAACCCGAGTCCCGCCGCCAACTCCGCGGCGCGGCTCCTGCCGGCATAGCCGGCGAGCCGCTCGTATTCAGCGTGCAAAGCCCCAATACGCACCCCGTCGGCGTTTTTCTCCGCCTGCGCGAGTTGCGCCTCCACGGCCCGCAGCTCGAGATCGCCGTCGAGAATGTACTCGGCCAGAGGGGCGTCCGAGTCGGGCAACTCCTGCGCGACCGAGGCCATCGCCAGATTCGGCGGCGCCGAGTATTCGCCGGCATCCGGCAACAGCTCGCCCTTTATCAGGGCAAGCAGCGTCGATTTTCCCGAGCCATTGCGTCCGACGATGCCGATTTTCTCGCCGCGAAAGATGCCGACACTGGCCGTATCTACAAGGATCTGTGGACCGCGGCGCAGGCGGACGTTGGCAAGAGTCAACATGGGTCAACAGGCATCAAGCCAGGCATGTGAGCCCTCGGGCAGAGGGCGGGGGCGTTCCAGGCCCTCAGGCCGAGCGGCTCGAGGAAGCGTCGTCGACGTGCCGCAGAAGATGTCCGAATGGCGCCGTACCCGCGGCCTGCCGGGTCAGCAGGGCCAGCAGATCCGCGGCGGAACAAGGTTCCCCGAACAGCTTTCCCTGGCCAAAGTTGCAGGAATTGCGCCGCAGGAAGTCCAACTGCCGCAGCGACTCGATGCCCTCGGCGATGACTTCCATGCCGAGGCTGCGGCCCATCTCGATGATGGTCTTCACGATCGTCGCGTCCCCGGCGTCTTCGCTCACGTCGCGTACGAATGACTGATCGATCTTCAGGGTCCCGATGGGGAACTGTTGCAATGCCGACAGCGAGGAGTAGCCCGTGCCGAAGTCGTCAATCGACAGGTGCAGGCCCATGGCATACAACTCGTCCAACAGGCGCACGGTGCGCTTCGCGTCCGCCATCAGGGTGGTTTCGGTGATTTCCAGCTCGAACGCGGTCGGCGAGACCCCGTGACGGCGGAATACCGAGCGGCAGCGGAGAATGAAGCTCGCCTGGCGTAACTGCTTCAGCGAGAGATTCAGCGAGACGCGCCCCGGGTCGCCGCCTTCGCTCTGCATGTGACGGTAGTCCATGCAAACCCGGTTCAATACCCACTCGCCGATCTCGAGAATGAGGTTCGTCTCCTCCGCGAGCGGAATGAACTGGGACGGCGGAATGTCGCCGTGTCCGGGCAGCCGCCAGCGCAACAAGGCTTCGGCGCCGATGATACGGCCACTGCGCAGGTCGACCTTCGGCTGGTATTTGATGACGAGTTCGTCGCGTTCCAACGCGCGGCGCAACTTGCTCTTCAACATGAGCCGCTCGACGGCGGCGGCATTCATCTCGGGCGAGTAGAACGCGAAGGTGTTGCCACCGTTCTGCTTCGAGTAGTACATCGCCGCATCCGCGTTCCGAATGAGGTCGATGACGTTCTCGGCGTCGCGTGGGCACAGCGCTACGCCGATGCTCGCCGTCAGAAACACTTCGTGCTGATTGAGCTGGAAGGCCCGGCTCACTTCCGTGAGGATGGAGCGTGCGAGGTGAGCGATCGGACCACGGTTATCGGAATCCGCGGGCAGTCCGTCAACGAACAACGCAAACTCATCGCCGGCGAGCCGGCCGACAATGGTGTCTTTCGGCAGTGACCGGGTGAGCCGCTCCGCCAACACTTCGAGCACACGATCGCCCGAGCCGTGACCGAAGGTGTCGTTCACCTCTTTGAATCGGTCCATATCCAGGTACAACAGTGCTACGACCTGCCCACTGCGCAGCGCGCGGGCAATCGTCTGCTGCAGCAGATGGTGGAACTGCATCCGGTTCGGGATCTTGGTGAGCGCGTCGTAACGGGCCAGGTAGCGAATGCGGCGCTCGGCACGCTTACGATCGGTGATGTTGCGGGCGACGAAGATGTTGCCCTGGAATTGCGGATCGTCGCTCTCGATATGCGATCCGGTAAACGAGACGGGTATGGTCTGTCCGGCGCGTGTCTTGACTACGGTCTCGCGGGTTTCCTGCGCGGCTTGCGTGAGATCGAAGTTTTCACGCTCACGCTCATCGAGCACGGCGACGATGCCGCGGCCAAGGATTTCTTCCTCGCTGAAGCCCAGCAGCTTGCAGGCCGCCGAATTGGCGAGCTTTATCACACCGTCGGGCGAGGTTACGAACACGGCGTCCGTCATGCTGTTCAGGACGCTGTGCAGGTAGCTCTTGTTAATAGTGTACTGGCGCAGACGCGAGCGCATGCGCTCGAGCGCCTGTTGCAGATCGCCCAGCACATCACGTCGCCGCACTTCGAGCGGGCGGGTGTAGTCGCCTTGCCCGATGCGGTCGGCGCTCTTGATGAGGGCATCGATCGGCCGCTCGATCTTGTGCGCGGCCCGCCACGCGATGGCAGCTCCCACGAGACCAACAAGCAATGCGAGCACCCCGGCCAGGACGAGCGCGAGGTGCGACTGCGAGGCGCTCGCCGCGATGAGTCGGCCCGTGAGGCTCGTCTCCGGCACTGGCGCCGCCTGCTCGAGCAACACCTTCACCGTACCGAAGGTCTCCGGTGTCGCGGCGCCCGGAATATTCTCGACGAGCGTTCTGACAGGCTCGGTTGCTTCTGCCTGCAACACGCTCTTCTGCGGCTGCACGCTCCGATGCCAGGTGTAGACCACGGTTCCGGTGCTATCCATCACGGTGATGGCGGCTACGGTCGGGTCCTCAATGAACGGTAGCAGCCGGCGCGCCACCGTCACGGTGTCTCGCGTGCGGATGGGGTTCGTGATCGAGTCGGCGGCGTGTGCGGCCGTCCGGCTTGCGCGGGCGCGCAGCTCCACGTCCACACCCTCACGCGCAGTGTCTTCCGCCATAGCGCCGAGGTGGCGCGTGTCGGTGTCGTGCTGCCAGACCAGCAGTACGGTGACGGCGGCCATGGCAACCAAGACGGCGACGAAAGCCGCGCTGGCGTACTTGAGCTTGAGACTGACGGCAGTCATTTATCTAGGGCTTCGCCGGTCGGAAAGGCTTGCCCGTATCCCCGTAATATTTCGGGGACGATATTAACCGCCGTTCGACCGGGAACGCTACCTGAATGGGATGCCAATTGGCGGCAAAACCCCCGCCTACAACGGTTAAATCAGCGTTTCCGCGCGAATCACTTTCCTTTGGCGGCCATCTTGGCCTCGCCGGACTGCCCTGACCAGACGCGCTTGATATAGCCGAGCATCAGTCCACGCATGGTGGACATCGGGTCGGCGGAGGCGGCGAAAATCGGCGGACTGCGCCGCAGCAGACGCCAGTTCTCGCTGCGCAGGATCTGCCGCAGGTACTCCATGTTCCGGTCGATCGCTTCCATGTAGGGGTTGCGACCGCCGTAGAGGGCCTCGAGGAAGCGGTAGGCGGCGTGGAACTCGCCATCGAGGCGCTTGGCGCGCACTTCGGCGACGAACTCGGGGGTCTGCCGCAGCAAATCGAGGCCGGACGCGTACTTCACCTGCCGGCCGCCGTTGGCGGCGACGGGCAGAGCGACTCCTCCGAGCACGAATTCAGCGTAGAGCCGGTCGCGGCATTTCTCCAGGTAACAGCGATCGGCGATCTGGGCGACCATGTCGGCCGTGCCGAGAAGGTGACCCAGCATGACGTCGCGCCGGTCTGAGACCTTGGCTTCGATCTGCGGGAAGGGCACTTCATAGCCCGTGAAATGGATGATCTGGGAGGTAATCGGTACCCAGGCACTCAGGCCCAGCACCGGCAGGTACTCCTCCAGAAACCGCGCGCCGCGCGAGACGTGCGTGCGGGTGAATTCCGCGCCATTGCGCGACTCGTGGTCATCGGTACGCCGCAGGTAGCCGACGTCGTGAAAGAGGCCGACGATGAGCCCGACGATGGCGCGCTCGCTGCCGAGGCGAGCCGCTTCAGGCTGCATCCGCTCATGCCCCACGATGAGGCGCGCGAGCGCCAGCGTAATGTCTAATGTGTGCTGGCGATCGTGGTAGACGGTATCGACGCCGAAATAGCCGGGGACTTCGCCCGCGAACAGGCGCTCGAAGTGCTCGAAGGCCTGGGCGAGGGGGCCGAACTTAAGTTCAGGCCAGAGGGGCCGATAGAGCGCTTCGACAGCGTCGAGAACCGCTGCGGGTACGCTCACCTGCACGGTATTGGTCACGTCGAAATCGCTACGGCGGACGCTTTTCATTATCGGTGCTGGTGCGCGGCTTCGACAGCCGTCCCCTGGGTCGAATCTTCGATCCTAGGCAGTTTAGGCAGTACGGCTGGGAGGAGCAGCGAAGCGGCGCACAGTTTCGAGCGAGTGCTGCAATGTCCGCATTGATGCTGCGCAAGCGTCGCTTGACGACGCTATGTCAAACCGCTAAGTCAAAGACTTAGTGCAGTGCAACTACGCGAGCGGACCCTACGGGCGCGGACCTAGTAAATGCGCAGGCCGCCGTACTTGCGACGGATGCGTCGATCGAGCATCTGCCAGCCGAGCGCGAAACCCAGTCCCAGTGCGACCACGAACGAGCCGAGGGCCCAATGCCACACCGGCCGGGCCGGCGAGTCGGGCGGTGTCATGAAGTAGGGTGGCTCGTGCGCCGGCTGCTCGGCCGCACCCGATTCGGCCGCGGTCGGCGCAGCCGCGGGTGGCGGCGCCGGTCCGGCGGCCGCGGTGTTGGTTTGCGCGCCACCCGGTTTCGCATGGGACGCCGTCTTCGCCGCCGCCAACTCTGCCTCGAGCCGCGTTACATCCTGTTTGAGCTTTTCAACTTCGGCGGTTCGCTCGCCGAGGCGCATACGCGCAGGCTCTTCAGCCGACAGATACGACTTCCGCACCCAACCTTCCGTGCCGTTCGCCAGGTGCACCTGGATCTGATCGCCCTGCCGGTCGAGGACCTCCACCGCGTCGCCGCTCTTGATGTTGGCTATGCGCTCTCCGGTTGCATCCGGCGCGCTGTTCACGTTCACCACGAGTTGCTCAATGACGTACAGGGTCTCCGCATGAATTGCGGATGCCGCCACCAGCGCCGGCAGCAACAACAGCGCTCGCCGGTACTTCACGCGTCGATGCCGTGCTGTTTCAACAACGCGCGGACGTCCGGTCGGCGTCCGCGAAATTCGATGAAGGCTTCGAGTGCGTCCCGACTGCCGCCGCGCGTGAGAATGGTATCGAGAAAGCGCTGCGCGGTCGTACGGTCGAACACACCCGTTTCCTCGAAGGCCGAGAAAGCGTCGGCCGCCAGGACCTCCGCCCACTTATAGCTGTAGTAGCCGGCTGCGTAACCGCCGGCAAAAATGTGTCCGAAGCTGTTGGGAAAGCGGTTCCACTCGGGGACGGGCACGATGGCCACTTCGCGGCGCACCTCATTGAGGATCTCCATGATCCGTGCGCCGCGCTCCGGCGAGTATTCCGAGTGCATCCGGAAATCGAACAGCGCGAACTCGAGTTGCCGCATAGTCTGCAAGCCCGCATGGAAGCTGCGCGTAGCGATGAGTTTGGATTGCGTTTCCACGGGCAGGGAGGCGCCGGTCTGAAAGTGCCCGGAGATCTGCCGCAGTACGTCGGGATGCCAGGCGTAGTTTTCCAGGAACTGGCTCGGCAGTTCCACTGCATCCCAGGCGACGCCGTTGATGCCGGCGATGCTCGGATAGTCGACCCGGGTCAGCATGTGATGCAGTCCGTGGCCGAACTCGTGAAACAACGTCAGCACGTCGTCGTGTGTCAGCAGCGCCGGGCGGTTCGTGCCCGGCGGCAGGAAGTTACAGACCAGGTACGCGACCGGCAGGGCCGATCCTGAGTCGAGGCGCTTGCGGCCGACGCATTCATCCATCCACGCGCCGCTGCGTTTGTTGGGTCGCGCGTAAGCATCGAGATAGAAGCTGCCGATGGCCTGCCCCGTGCCACTTTCAATTTCGAAGAAGCGCACGTCCGAGTGCCATACCGGAGCGTTCTGCCGTTCCCGGATGTGGACACCAAACAGGCGTTCCGCAACTTCAAACAGTCCGGTCAGCACTTTCGGCAGCGGGAAATACGGGCGCAGCTCTTCCTGCGAGACGTTGTAGCGCGTGCGCTGCAGCCGCTCCGCATAGAAGCCCACATCCCAGGCGGACAGCGGATGTCCGGCGAAGGCTTCGAGCTCTGCGAATTCTCGCAATGCCGCGGGCCGCGCCGCGCGCGCGAGCTCATGAAGGAATTCGATGACTTCCTCGACGGTGCGCGCCATTCGCGTCGACAGCGCGTAGTCCGCGTAGCTGCGGAAATCGAGCAGCCGGGCGGCCTCGTGGCGCAGACGCAGAATGTTGTCCATGACCTCGGAATTATCCCAGCGGCCGGCGTTCGGCCCTTTATCCGAGGCGCGTGTCGTCCAGGCTTCGTAGAAAGCGCGCCGCAAAGTGGCGGATTCCGCGTCGGTAACCACAGCGACATACGTCGGCTGGTCGAGGGTGAGCACCCATCCCTCGACGCGCTTTTCGTGAGCGCGTTTCCGGGCCTGCTCGATCAGCATCTCGTTCAGGCCCCGCAACTCGCTGCTATCCGCGACGTGATACGTCCATCCGTTGGTGGCGTCGAGCACGTTCTCTTCGAACTTTGCCTGCAGTTGGGTGAGCTCCAGCATCACCGTCTTGAAGCGTTCTTTACGCTCCACCGGCAGTCCCACTCCGGCGAGCCGGAACTCGCGCAGGGCGTGCTCGATGACCTGCTTCTGCACGGGAGCGAGCGCGGCCCCTTCTTCCTCGGCGATCGTTCGATACGCCCGGTAGAGCGACTCGCTCTGCGCGAGATCGGTCTGGTACGCGGACAGCAGTGGGAGACAGGCGTTGTAGCCAGCCCGCAGCGCATCGGAATTCAGCACCGCGTTCAGATGGCTCACCGGCGACCACGTCCGCGAGACCTGGTGTTGCAGTTCTTCCAACGGCTCGATGACCGTAGCGAAGGTCGGTTTGCCCAGTGCCGCCAGTTGCTCGATGCGGGCTCGGCTGCGCTCGAGAAGCTCGCGCACGCCGGGTTCGACGTGCTCAGGGCGAATCAGCGCGAAAGGGGGGAGAGGCTCGTGCCCCAGCAGAGGATTTTCCATGGATGTCTCGTTCCGTGGGAGGACCCCATTCTATGGAGTTCCGCCCCCCACGTCCCCATGTACCATGAGGGCCGAAATGCGCTATTGGAAGTCTTAGGTGATATGTCCGACCAATACGACCTGGTGGTAATCGGCGGCGGTAGTGGTGGCCTCGCGGCTGCCAAGCGCGCGGCAGAATACGGTGCCCGCGTGGCTCTCGTCGAATCGGGCCGGCTGGGCGGTGCCTGCGTGAACGTCGGCTGTGTCCCGAAGAAAGTGATGTGGAACGCCGCCGATCTGGCCGCGGGACTGCACGATGCCCCCGAATACGGGTTCCGGGTGACCAGCGACGGGCACGACTGGCCGCTGATGAAAGAAAAGCGGGACGGCTATGTCCTGCGCCTGAACGGCATCCACGAGAGCCTGCTCTCGAAGTACAAAGTCGAGCTCGTCCGCGGGCATGGACGCCTTCTGGACGCTCATACAGTGCATGCGGCGGATCGCAGCCTCCACGCGAAACATATCCTGATTGCGACGGGCAGCCGGCCGCTCGTTCCCGCCATTCCCGGCGCGGAGCTCGGGATTACCTCCGACGGATTTTTCGAGCTCGGGGATCGGCCGCGGCGGGTCGCGGTCGTCGGCAGCGGCTACATCGCGATCGAGGTCGCCGGGATTCTCGCCGCGCTCGGGTCGAAAACGACGCTCGTTCTGCGGACCGAGAGCTGTCTGAAGGGCTTCGACACCATGATCGGGCAGGCGACCCTGAAGATCTTCCGTGACGAGGGTGTTGATGTCGTCACGAGTGCATGGCCGGAGGCGCTCGCGCGTAACGCGGACGGAGCGCTCGAGCTGACTGTTCGCGACGGGCGGCGCCTGCAGCCCGTCGACACCGTCATCTGGGCGATCGGCCGCGGACCGGTGGCGGACGAGCTCGGACTCGAGAAGGCCGGCGTCGAGCTCGACTCGTACGGATACATCACCACTGACAAGTACCAGGTCACCAGCGCGGAGAACATTTACGCGGTCGGCGATATAACAGGGCGCGCGCAGCTCACTCCTGTTGCGATTGCGGCTGGCCGGCGGTTATCCGATCGGGTCTTCGGCGGCATGACCGATCGATATCTCGATTACAACAACATTCCCACGGTCGTGTTCGGGCATCCGCCGATCGGCACGGTGGGAATGACGGAGGCGGCGGCGCGTGAGCAGTATGGTGACGCCGCCGTCAAGGTGTTCACCTCGAGCTTCGTTCCTATGTACTACGCGATGACTTCCGGGAAACCGCGATGTGACATGAAACTCGTCACCGTGGGGCCTGAGGAGCGTGTCGTTGGGGTGCACATCGTGGGTGATGGCGCGGATGAGATGCTGCAGGGCTTTGCAGTCGCCGTGCGCATGGGAGCCACCAAGAAAGACTTCGACGATACGGTCGCGATCCATCCCACCGTGGCGGAAGAGCTCGTAACGATGCGGTAACGCTGCGCTATCGCGCGGTCACTTCACTGCGCGGTCATACTCGGCAGCGCGGCGCGCTCCTTGAGAGCCTCGAGTACCGGTGCGGTCGCCGGGCGCACCCCGCGCCAGATGCGGAACGACTCCGCCGCCTGCTCGACCAACATGCCCCATCCCTGCAAGGCGCGCGCGCTCCCCAACTTGAGAGCCCAGCGGACGAAGGGCGTGTCCGTTTTTCCGTAGGCCATGTCATAGCAGACCGTGTCGGGTCCGACCACCGCTGGCGGAATCGCCGGAATGTCGCCGCTCAGGCTCGCGGAGGTCGCATTGATGATGAGATCGTAGGCGCCGCCCGCGATGTAGCGGAAACCAACACCCTGGGTCTTACCGAGTTTTGCAAAGGCCTTGGCGAGTGCTTCGGCCCGCTCCGAGGTCCGGTTCGCGATCGTGATCTCGGCGGGTGAGAGTGCGAGTAGCGGCGCCAGGACACCTCGTGCCGCTCCCCCGGCGCCGATCATGAGGATGCGGCGGTGGGTGATGACAATTCCCTGGTTATCGCAGAGGTCGCGGACGAGACCGGTGCCGTCGGTGTTGTCACCGAGGATGGTGCCATCGTTTCGGACCGCGAAGGTATTTACCGCCGCAGCGTGCGCGGCCCGCGCGGTGAGGTCGTCGGCGACGTCCACCGCGGCGATCTTGTGCGGCAGGGTGATGTTGAGTCCCCGGCCGCCCTGTCTGAAAAACTCACGCACCCGTTCGTGAAAAGCGTCCGGCGCGAAGTCATACAGCCGGTAGGTCATCGCCTGGCCGGTCTCACGGCTGAACAGGCCATGGATGAACGGCGACCAGCTATGGGCGACCGGATGTCCCACTACTCCGTATTGGTCCGTCGTTTCTGCTGCGCTGGCGGTCATTTGTCCGTGCTCAGGGGGCGGGAACGTCTCTTACGCGGGCGTCAGAACCCGGATGCTCGTGCCGCCCGCCTGTCCGGCATCGAGCTGCGCCTGCAGTTCCGGCAACCATACACGCATGCGCTCGGCTAGAAGATACGGCGGGTTCACAATCAGCATCCCCGATCCGTTAAGTCCCACGCGGGAATCGCGTGGATATAACCATAACTCGGCCACGAGGGTCTCGCATCGGTAGGCCGGCCCCTCGAGAACCCGTGCCAGCCCTGCCTGCCACGCGGCGATATCACGCTCCTCCTTGACCGGATACCAGGCGGCAATGATCCCCGTCGAGAACCGGCGGAGAGCCTCTAAGACGGCTCCCGTGACACGTTCGAAATCGCGGCTCGTTTCCTCGTAAGGCGGGTCGATGAAGGTGAGGCCGCGGCGTTCCGCCGGGGGTAGCCATGCACGGAGCCGGTCAAAACCGTCGCCCTGCTCGACGCGAAGGTGTGAGTTGTCAGCGACCGCGAGTTCCAACGCCCGCGCTTCGGCGGGCACCAGCTCAACCAGCACCGCGCGATCCTGCGGCCGCAGCTCGCTCGCAGCGAGCAGCGGGGAGCCGGGGTACGCGCGCCGGCTGCCTTGCTGTGCACGATACTCGTCGAGCCGTGCGGCGAATCGCTGCAGCTCTTCGGAATTATTTGTCGTGGCGGAAAAGCGCGACACGCCACCTTCGGCCTCAGTTCCGCCCTGAGACAGATCGTAGGCGCCGCGTCCCGCGTGGGTCTCGAGATAGAAGAAGCCCTTCTCTTTCCGCTGCAGCGCATTCAACAGGGTCAGCAGCGTGACGTGTTTGTGGACGTCAGCGAAGTTACCTGCGTGAAAAGAGTGTCGGTACTTCAGTTATTTCACACCACTGTTATTTCACGCCGCGTGGGCCGCTGCCGGAACCCTTGCCGGTGGCTGGTGCGTTCGTAGCGGCGCCCTGTTTCGCGGTGGCCTTGGCCTTTGCCGCCGTTGGCGCAGCCTTGTGTCCGTCGTGCGCGGCTGCTTTCTTTGCCGTCGCCCTCGCCGTCGCGCGGGGCGCAGCAGTTGAAGCCGCCGCACCCTGCGATGCCGGGGTGGTGTGTGTTGCGTTGGCGCCGGTTTTGGCCGCGCCCTTGTCCGAGGCCTTACCGGCCTTCGCGCCTGTGCTTTTTGCAGCCGTGCCCGCGCCTTTGGCGGCCGCCTGGCTGCCCGTAGCCGCGCCGGCTCCGTTCGCCGCTTTCTTCTTTTTGCCCGCGCTCTTACCGCCCTCAGCGGCGGCCGCTGCATCGGCCGCAGGCGCTGCCGCGGCGCCTTTCCCTTTCTTGCCACGCCCGAAGCGCCCGAACCTGCCGCCGCCGCGCTCCGGCGCCGCCGCGATCAGTGCCTTGCATTCCTCGAGCGTGAGCGACTTGGGTTCGCGATCCTTCGGGATCTTGGCGTTCTTTTTCTTGTCGGTGATGTAGGGCCCGTAGCGGCCATTCAACACCTGGATGCCGTCGTCCGGGAAATCCAGGATGAGTCGGTTCGCATCCGCTTCCTGTTTGAGGCGGATGACTTCGAGCCCGCGCTCGTGGGTGACCGTATACGGGTCGTCTTCTTTCAGCGAGACGTACTTGCTGCCGTACTTGATATACGGCCCAAAGCGTCCGACGTTGGTCACCATCGTCTCGCCGTCGGCGGTTACTCCCAGGGTGCGGGGGAGTTGGAACAGATCCATCGCGTCCGCGAGGTTGATCGTGTCCATCTTCTGGCCCGGGCGCAATCCGGCGAAGCGCGGCTTTTCCTCGTCGTCCTTCGTTCCGATCTGTACGAAGGGTCCGAAGCGGCCCATGCGCACCGTGACCGGCTTACCCGTCGCGGCGTCTTTGCCCAACTCACGTGCCTGCGCGACCTGCTCGCGCGTCACATTCTTCTCGATCGATTCGACCTGGTCGATGAAGGGCTTCCAGAACTTGTCGAGCGGTACGGTCCACTCTTCTTCGCCGCGCGAGACGGCATCGAGCTCGTCTTCCATCGCCGCCGTGAAACCGTACTCGACGTAACGGTGGAAATGTTCTGTCAGGAAGCGGCCCACGATCTTGCCGATGTCGGTGGGAATGAAGCGGCGGGCATCCATCTCGACATACTCCCGATCCTGCAGGGTCGAGATGATGGTGGCGTAGGTGGAGGGCCTGCCGATCCCATGCTCTTCGAGGGCTTTCACGAGCGAAGCTTCGGAGTAGCGTGGCGGAGGCTCGGTGAAATGTTGTTCGGCGTGCATCGCCAGCAGATCGACGGTGTCACCCTCGGTCATCGGTGGCAACACGTGATCGCTGTCGTCCGCTTTCGCGTCGTCGATACCTTCCTGGTATACCGAAATATAGCCCGGCTTCACGAGGGTGGAGCCATTCGCGCGAAGCATGTGCCGGTCGGGCCCATCTGGGCCGGCGAGCATGTCGACGGCGACGGTGTCGAAGACCGCATGATTCATCTGCGAGGCGACAGCGCGCTTCCAGATGAGGGAATACAGTCGGAAGTGATCGTCCTCGATCTTCCCCTCGATGCTGGCAGGCGTAATCGCGGCGGAGGTCGGACGGATGGCTTCATGCGCTTCCTGCGCATTCTTCGACTTCGTTTTGTAGATACGCGGCTCGTCGGCGACTTCAGCCTTGCCGTATAACCTGGTCGCGACCTCGCGAATCTCCTGGACCGCCTCGGCCGCGAGCGACACCGAGTCCGTACGCATGTAGGTGATTAGGCCGACGCTACCTTCGTCACCACCTATGTCGAGACCTTCATACAACTGTTGCGCCAGGCGCATGGTTCGCCGCGCGTTGAAACCGAGTTTGCGCGCCGCTTCCTGTTGCAATGTCGAGGTGGTGAACGGCGGCGCCGGATTGCGGCGACGCTGTTTCCGGTCGATGGTGGTGACGCGAAGTTGGCCGGGGCCGTCGGCGGGCGCTTCGCCGTGCGCGGCGGCCTGTATGGTCCGCTCGACCTCGCGCGCCTGGGTCTCGTTGGTGAAGCTGAATTGCTCCACTTTCTGGCCGCGGTATTCAACGAGTTTGAGCGGGAAGGTCTGCGCTGTATGCGAGCCCTCGCCGTCGAGACTCCAATACTCCTGGGGAATGAACGCGAGAATCTCAGCTTCGCGCTCGCAGATCATGCGTAGCGCGGGACTCTGCACCCGTCCGGCGGAAAGGCCCTGACGCACCTTCTTCCATAGGAGCGGGGAGAGGTTGAAACCGACGAGATAATCCAACGCGCGCCGCGCCTGCTGTGCGTTAACGAGATCGAGCGAGAGCCCGCGCGGTTGTGCTACTGCCTCGCGAACGGCGTTGCGTGTGATCTCGTAGAACACGACGCGATGGACCTCTTTGCCCTTCAGGTCGCCGCGCGAATCCAATATTTCTCTCAAATGCCAGGCGATGGCCTCGCCCTCGCGATCGGGGTCGGTTGCGAGGTAAAGCGATTTCGCTTTGCGCAGCGTGCGCGCGATGGCTTCGACGTGACGTTCGTTTTTCTCGAGCACCTGGTATTTCATGGCGTAGCCATGCTCGGGATCGACGGCGCCTTCCTTGGGCACGAGGTCGCGGACGTGCCCGTATGAGGCGAGCACTTCGAAGTCCTTGCCAAGGTATTTCTTGATGGTCTTCGCCTTGGCTGGCGATTCGACTATGACCAGGTTGTCTGCCATTGCTTACTGAATATCCCTGACCGTACGCCCCGTACGCCAAAAACGAAAAACCGCGGACGGACCGCGGACCTGTGCCGGATGTGTCCGCCGCACGGTTTCAGTGCGGGACGTTAGGACGCGCATCGGATACCAGATCCTCGAGCCGCTCGAACGCCAACTCCTGTCCGGGCTGACTCGACAACACCATGAGCACGACCCACTTCAGCTGTTCCGTGTCGAGCTCGTCGGCGTCCAACGCCAACATGCGCTCGATGACGATCTCACGCTGTTGCGGCGACAGGATGCCCATACGCTCGAGCGTGAACAGAAACCCACGACACTCGGTCGACAGCCGCACGAGCTCGCCGTCGGAAAAAATCCGCACCGTCGGCCCCCTTTCTTTGTCCTTCGTGGACAAAGGCAAGGGCGGGCGATCACGCTCGCAAGCCAGATCGGCGAGCCAGTCGAGCGCGCGCTCGACATTCGCCTGCGCGAAGCCGGCACGTTCAAGGTCCCGCACGAGATGCTCGCGTTCAGGCACTTCGGGTACCTCGTCGAGCATGTAGCGGTCAAAAACGTAAATCAGGATGTCGAGAACGCTGCCGGTCATCATTCAGGTATGCGGTCATAACGACCGCCCGGGAGAGCTGCCACGCAGCCATCGAGCTCGAGAATCAGCAACATCGAGGCTATCGATCCGCCCGGCAGGCCCGTGCGCTCGACCAGAACATCGATGGTTGCAGGTTCGAAGCCGAGCGCATCTAACAGCATTTCATACTCCTTGTCCAATGGGGCGGCGCGCCCCCGACTGTGCGCCGCTGGCATAACCCTTTGTCCGAACAAGGGTATTTGCAGCTCGGAGAGAACGTCGTCAGCCGCCTCCACGAGCTTCGCGCCGTCGCGTATGAGCTTATGACAGCCACGCGAGAGCGGACTATGTATAGAACCCGGTATTGCGAATACGTCGCGCCCCTGTTCGGCTGCCCATCGTGCCGTGATGAGTGAGCCGCTGCGGCACGTCGCCTCCACGACCAAAGTGCCGTGTGAAAGCCCGCTGATGATGCGATTGCGTCGTGGGAAGTTGCGCTTCGAGGGTCGCGTACGAGGCGGGAACTCGGACACGAGCGCCCCTTTCTCGCAGATACGAGCCGCGAGCCGGGTGTTCTCAGAAGGGTAGACCGCATCTAAACCGGTGCCGAGCACCGCGACAGTCACGCCGTCAACCAGGAGCGCGCCCTCGTGGCTTGCCGCGTCCACGCCCACGGCGAGCCCGCTCGTGATCGTCAGTCCGGCGCGCGCGAAGCAGGCTGCGAAATCTCGCGCCGCCTTGCGTCCCGCGGCGGTGGGGTGGCGCGACCCAACTATCGCGAGCTGGGGCGAGTGCAATGCCTCTACAGAGCCCAGAACAAATAACACCGGCGGTGCGCCGGCGGTTTGCGCCAATAGCGGCGGATAAGCTGTATCGGTGCACAGGAGGAGCTTCGCGCCACTGGCGTCGATCCAGCGCAGATCGCAGACCAGCTCCGCTTCGTCGGGCGAGGTCAGAAAGGCACGGGCGGCGGGCGGTATACCAACTTGCCGCAGCACGTGCGCGGGATAGTTGGGGGCGGTTTCGTCGCCGATGGCGGCGAATAGCGCGCGCACGTGCTCTGCCGTCAGACCCGGTGCTCTTGCAAACATCGCACGGATTTTTGTCGCCATCTCCATGCCCGTCAGCATAGAGGAGTGTCGCGTGCCTGGCGCCTGGGTGAAATTGAGGTAAATGCGTAAAAACAAACGCCCGCAGTGCGCAAGGCACCGCGGGCGTTTCTTTAGAGGAGAACGGTGTTGAGGTGCGGCGTTACGGGTTGTGAACGATGTCGTTGAGTCTGATGGTGTCGGTGGCACCGAGGATGAGCGCGTAGCTCACGCGGTCGAATGTCCTGAACACCAGCATAGTGCCGGTCCGCTCATCCGGCAGCTTCACGTGCTTCGCGAATGAGGTGAAACTCTCGGACTTGCGGGTAAAGCTCGAACCGTTTCCCCAGGTGTCGCGCACGCTGTCCCCTACTCTGTCGATCGCGAGCACCGTACCGTTGCCGATGCCGTCCCGCAGACCGCGGTTGATGGCGACGACTTGGTATTGGCCGATGAGGTCGGTACCGTCCACCACGAGGAGGATGCGGCCGCGTATGTTGGTGCGGGGCGCGCTGGGAAGGAAGTTCAACGGTACGTCCGTGTCCGTCGGCATGACCTTGTCGCCGCGAAGGGTTTCGCGCGCAGTGTCGATCAGGACGGCCTTCGTGACCTCGCCGGGCTTCGAGACCAACGCCGTACCGGTGTAGATGCCCTCGTAACCGACGACCTTGCCGTCATCAGGATCGCGCAACGGCTCGCCGACGTGTATGACGCTGTAGCGCGCGCGGTCGGGACCATTGAGGTTCTTAACGTAAATCTCATTGTTCTGCCCGGCGACCTCGTGATCGTCACGGAAGGCGAGCACGTAAGGCGCGTGCTTCACCTGGTCTGCGGTCAGGATGCTCGGCCGCGACAGAAACGCCGCGATCGTGGTGTAGGGAATGGTCGGGATGGCCCCGTCGATGGGATCGCTACGCAACCGGGGATCCAGGCGCGCCGCGCCACCCTGCTCCAGGCGGATCTGCGGGCGGCCATCGGCACCGTAAGCCAGGGCGAGGGTATCGCCGGGATAGATGAGATGCGGGTTGGCGACCTGGGGGTTGATATACCAGACCTCTGGCCATAACCAGGGATCACGCAGGAACATCGAGGCGATGCCCCAGAGGGTGTCACCACGCTTTACGACGTAGCTCTTGGGAGCGCTGGGATTGATGATCCCCGCGCCCGGAGGCGGGGCGGTGGAGGTCACCTCGTTGGCGGGTGCCGCCAGGATGGCCGCTTCGGTGGCGGTCAGCTCCGATGTGTTTCGCTCGGCCGGAACGCTGGATTGCGTGCTGGCGATGGGTGCCTCGACCGGCTCACCTTCGCGGGAGTGCCGCGAGGAGCACCCGGAAAGGGCGACGGATAAGACCAGCAGGCCCGCGGTAACCGTTAGTCCGGTCAGACGAGCTCCAAGTACTTGATTCGAGACCATGCTCCACTCCTCAATCACACGAGGCGGGGATGGGCACGCACCCCCAAGCCTGCCCCATGACCGGCACACCGGTATGCCTCCCGGTCAAGTTGTTATACTGGCACAGACGTCGGTGGCACACGATTTAATGTCAACTTTGTGCGGTGGATCACGAGAGCACCGCCGGCGTCTGAAGATAGAGACAGACGCTGATTTAGAGCGTATTCAGAACATTTGGACCGGGCCGCGCAGGCTGCGGCGCAGTCTTAACTATTGCTAACCGGAAATTCAGATCATGGCCCTGAGAACCATCCTCGAATACCCCGATCCGCGCCTGCGCACCCGTGCCCAGCCGGTGACCCAGTTCGACGCCGAGATTGGACGGCTCGTCGACGACATGTTCGAGACGATGTATGCCGCCCCGGGCATTGGCCTGGCCGCTACACAGGTGGATGTGCACAAGCGCGTCATCGTGATCGACGTGTCGAAGGACCGCGATCAGCCACTGGTTTTCATCAATCCCGAGATCCTGTCGCGGGAGGGCGAGGAGAACTCCGAAGAGGGTTGTCTTTCGGTCCCCGACAATTTCGCTGACGTGAAGCGCGCTGCGAAGGTGCGTGTCCGTGCGCAAGATCGGAACGGCGAAGTCTTCGAACGCGACTATGACGACGTTCTGGCCGTGTGCATTCAGCACGAGATGGATCACCTCGAAGGGAAGCTGTTCGTCGACTACCTCTCGGACCTGAAGCGCGAGCGGATTCGCAAGAAGCTCGAGAAGGAGCGTAAGGATCGGGCTGCGCGGGCGCGTGAGGGCGCCGGCAGCGCTCGGCGCGCGAACTGACCGCGCCCGGGCACCGTCTGCCTTCGCTCGACCACACCCCCCGCCGCTGTCCGAATTCCGCGCGGCTCGGCTCGTGAGCGGGTTGCGCATCGCCTTTGCGGGAACTCCCGATTTTTCCGTGCCGCCGCTCGAGGCGCTGCTAAGCGCGGGCTACGACGTCGTAGGCGTTCTGACCCAGCCGGATCGCCCCAAGGGGCGGGGACGTCAGATTGCCTCCAGCCCGGTCAAAGCTGCTGCTCTGGCCCGTGGAATCACTGTGTCCCAGCCGCTGACCCTGAAGGACGAGGCGGGTCGAGCGGAGTTCGCGGCGTGGCGTCCCGATGTGCTGATCGTGGTCGCCTACGGACTAATTCTGCCTCCGGCGGCTCTCGCGATTCCGCGCTTGGGCTGCCTCAATATCCACGCTTCTCTACTACCTCGCTGGCGCGGAGCCGCCCCGATCCAAAGGGCGATTCTGGCCGGCGATGCCCGAACCGGCGTGACCATCATGCTCATGGATGCGGGGCTGGACACCGGGCCGATGCTGCTCAAAAAAGAGGTTCTCATCGCGGCCGACGCAACGGGCGGCTCACTGCACGATCGACTCGCCACACTGGGAGGCGCGGCTCTTTTGGAGGCGCTCGAGGGGCACGCCGCCGGGACCTTGCGGCCGACTGCGCAACCGGCCGAGGGCGTCACCTATGCGGCAAAGATCGATAAGGCCGAGGCGCACATCGACTGGACGCGCGGAGCCCTCGAGATCGAGAGGCAGGTGCGCGCGTTCAATCCCTGGCCTGTTGCCGAGACCCGCTTGGAGGGGGAGCAGTTGAGGGTGTTCGAGGCCAAGGCAGAGGGTGATGGCAGCAGCAGTTCTGCCGTAGATGGCAGCGAATCCACTGGGGATCCCGGCACGATCGTTGCAGTTCGTGACAATGCCCTGATTGTTCAATGCGGGCGCGGCCAGCTCGCACTACGCCAGGTGCAACGCCCCGGCCGACGCGTGGTACCTGCCGCCGATTTCGCTCGTGGAATTCAGCTGACGGGCCGCCGCCTTGGTTAGAACCCCATGGGCGCCCGGCGCGCCCGCGCTAGCCGACGCGGCTCGCGCCATCGTCTCTATCGTAGTTGAGGGACGGTCGTCGGATGTCGCTTTGGCACCCTTCGAGTCCTCACCACAGCGCGCGGCAATCCGCGCCATCACGCTTGGCAGCGTGCGCTGGTACCTGCGGCTGGCGCCCGCGATCGAAATGCTTCTGACAAAGCCCAAGGGACTGGTCGACCCGCTGCACGCGCTTCTCGTGGCGAGCGCTCACCAAGTTGAGTATTCGCGCAACGCCCCGCAGGCGACGGTGCATGCCGCGGTGGATGCGGCGCGCATGCTTAAAGAGGAGCGTGCCACTGGACTTGTGAACGCGGTCTTGCGTCGGTTTGTGAGCGAACGCGCCGCTCTTTTCGCCCGCGTCGATACGCAGCTGGCGGGCCGCACGGCACACCCGCCGTGGCTCGTAAAGCGTCTCTCGGACGCGTGGCCATCGCAGATCTGCGTGGACATTCTCGAAGCCAACAACGCGCATCCCCCCATGGTGTTGCGTCTTGACCTGTCCCGTCAGGAGCGACAGCAATATCTGGCAGATCTGGCGGCTGCCGGTGTTGTGGCAAAAGCGGTTGATTGGACGCAAACCGCCGTGCGTCTCGACCAGCCTGTTGCGGTGTCCGCCCTGCCAGGCTTCCACGAAGGCCGCGTTTCAATTCAAGACGCCGGCGCGCAGCTCGCGGCTCCGTTACTGGCAGCGCAGCCGGGAATGCGTGTACTGGATGCTTGTGCCGCTCCCGGCGGTAAGACGGGCCACTTACTGGAGCACACCACTGGCCTGGCGGAGCTCGTAGCGGTCGACATCGATGCGCAAAGAGTTGGGCGTATCGAGGAAAATCTGCGGCGCCTGAACCGAAGCGCCCGGCTGGCCGTGGCGGACATCCGGCAGCCCGCCAGTTTCTGGGATGGGAAGCCGTTCGACCGCATCCTCCTGGACGCGCCGTGCTCCTCCACCGGGGTCATCCGTCGGCATCCGGACATCAAGCTGCTCCGGCGGACTGACGACATCCAGGTCCTTGCAGCAGCCCAGCTCGAGATTCTCCGAGCCGTTTTCGGAATGTTGGCCGTGGGCGGACGGCTGCTTTATTCCACCTGTTCCGTGCTTCCAGACGAGAACCAGGGGGTCGTCGAGCGGTTTCTGGAGACCGAGTCCACCGCGCGCGCTATAGCCCTGGCTACCGAGGTCCTTGCGCCCGGGGCCGTCGAACGGCGCACAGGGGTGCAGCTCCTGCCGGGACCTGAGGCGGGAACCGATGGGTTCTATTATGCTTGTGTCGAAAAGACAACGATCTGAATCTAAGCGTTTATCATTAGTCCCAGTACCATCGCACGGTCTCTCGTTGCATTCATGCTACGCGGCTATCCAACACGCGAACCGCCCGGGAGGCAGCTCCGCTGGCTCGTACTGGCTTGGGGTTCCCTGATCCTTGCTGCGTGGAGCGCATTGGCTTTCGCGGATGCGCTCGACGGAGTGCTCGAGGTCCGCTCCGCCTACGTAAATATCGATAACGGCGTTTTCCTGTTGCATGCCCGTGTCGAGTACCCGGTGAATCCTGCAATCAGAGACGCCTTGCGCGATGGGGTCACCCTGACGTTTGATCTGGATACGCGGGTCGATCGGGAGCGACGGTTCTGGTTCAACGCGAGCATCGTGGAGCTGACTCTGAGACGGGAACTGGCGTATCACGCCGTAAGCGACCGTTATGTCGTTCGCGACGTGAAGAGCGATGAGCAGCAGACTTTCCCAACACTCGAGGAGGCTCTCGCCTATCTTGGCAAGATCGATGGGTGGCCTATTCTCGTGGAGCCGCTACTCAACGGCGGCAACTACGTCATCAGCGTTCGCGCGGGGGTCCGTCGTGGGAAGTTACCCGCCTCGTTGCGGGCGCTGATGTTCTGGGCCGGCGATTGGCACCGCGTGAGCGAGTGGTATTCATGGTCACTTCCGGTGTGAACAACAACGAGGAGACTAAAAGGCGCCTGCGCCCGAGCAGCGCCGCGCTGCTCATTCTCTGGACCGCTATCGGTGCCGGCGCGCTCCTGCTGTTGTTGAAGAGTGTGCAGAACTCCGCGGAGTTCGGCCGCCTGCAGCCGGCGGTGCTGATTCTGAACGTCATCGGTGTGATCGCGCTGGTGATCCTGTTGGCGCGCAAGCTGTGGCAGCTCTTCCGTGACTATCGTGACCATGTGCCGGGTTCGCGCCTCACCGCGCGCACGGTAATGATTTTCGGCGCTCTCGTCGTCGCACCGCTGCTCATCGTGTATCTCTCCTCGCTCGAGTTCCTGAACCGTGGCATCGATAGCTGGTTCCAGGTCGAGGTGAAACAGGGGTTGAATGACGCACTCGTGTTGTCGCGCGCGGCTCTCAGCCTGCGCATGCGTGAGTATTCCGAGAGAACTGAGTCTCTGGCGCGCCTGCTCGCCAAGACCGCTCCGGAGGATGTGCAGACGCGGCTCGACGACGAGCGGCACGCCTCGGAAGCGTTGGAGATCGTCCTCTTTGGCGAGCACGAGCGCATCATCGCGGCGAGCCTCGAAAACCCGCTCGAGACTTTGCCGTCGCGGCCGCCGTCGGATCTCGTCAGGCAGGTCGGCCAACTGCGGCCTTACGTCAGTCTGGATGATTCGGATTCGAGCGGAAAATACCTCATCAGGACGGCGGCTGCCGTCAGCGATTCCACCACTAGCACTAGCGCCACTCGCGCCAGCACTGAAAGTCGCTACGTCGTGGCCATCTACGCTGTGCCAGCGCAACTCTCCGCGCTCACCGAGGCCGTGCAGCGCTCATATTCGCAGTACGGCGATCTGGCGGCGATGCGCGAGCCGCTCAAATACAGCTTCCGGCTCACTCTGACATTGGTACTGCTGCTGGCGATGCTGGCCGCCATTTACGGCGCCATCTTTTCGGCGCAACGTCTGGTGCGTCCGGTGCAGGATCTCATCGCGGGAACCCGTGCAGTGGGCAAGGGCGATTTTGGAACGCGGCTGCCACTGCCGTCACGGGATGAGATGGGCTTTCTCGTGCACTCCTTTAACGACATGACGAAACGCCTGCGACGTGCGCGCGAGGAGGCTACGCACAGCCAGCAGGCGGTGGAGCGCGAGCGCGAGCGGCTGGCGATCATTCTCGCGCGCTTGTCGACAGGTGTTGTCGCCGTGGATCGGATGTTGACGGTGCGCATGGCGAATCATGCCGCCGGGTCCATCCTGGGCACGGATCTGTCGGCCGCCACCGGCCGCTCCTTACCGGAGCTGGCGGCGAGCAACGAGCGGCTCGGACAGTTTGTTGCGGCAATCGCGGTCCGTTTCGCCGGCGGTCGGGAAGAGTGGCGCGAGCAGCTCGACCTCGACAGTCAGGCGGGCCGCCGTACCTTGATGTGTGCCTGCACGCCGCTGCCCGGCGAGGACAGTGATATGGGTTATGTCATCGTGTTCGATGACATCACTGCGCTTCTGCAGGCGCAGCGTGACGCGGCGTGGGGCGAAGTGGCGCGGCGGCTCGCTCATGAGATCAAGAACCCCCTGACGCCTATCCAGTTGTCTGCCGAACGGTTACGGCGACGCTTGCTCCCGACTATGAAACCTGCCGACGCGGAGATCCTCGATCGGGCGACGCACACCATCGTGCAGCAAGTCGAGACCATGCAGCAGATGGTCAACGCGTTCAGCGAATACGCACGGGCCCCTGAAATGCGCATCACGCGTTTCAGCCTGAACCAGCTGGTGACGGATGTGGCGGACCTGTATCGCTCCCAGGACCCGCGCGCGGCGATCCACCTCGCGCTCGACGAGAAGCTCGAGGCCATCGAGGCGGACCGCGGCCGGGTACGACAGATTCTCAACAACCTGGTGACCAATGCGCTGGAAGCACTCGATGGAGTCGGAACGCCGACGCTCGAGATCACCACCCGACTGGAGAGCGGCGGCGATGCCGCCTACGCCGTCGTCACCGTGTGTGACAATGGCCCCGGTTTCCAGCGCGAGCTTCTTGGCCGGGTATTCGATCCCTATGTTACGAGCAAGCCCAAAGGCACCGGCCTCGGGCTGGCGATAGTGAAGAAGATCGTCGAGGAGCATGGCGGCCGGATCGACGCAGATAATCGATCGGAAGGTGGAGCACGCGTGCGCGTCGTGCTTCCAGTGAAGGACAGTACACGGTCCGCCACGGGGGGCGCGCGCGAACGCAGAGAGCAGTTGCGGAGGGAGAGAGCATGAGCGGTCCACACATTCTGGTGGTCGACGACGAGGCGGACATCCGCGGCCTCTTGAAGGAGATACTCTCCGAAGAGGGTTACGAGGTGGATGTTGCCGCCAACGCGGTGCAAGCCCGCGCTTCGCGGGCTCGCCAGAGTCCCGACCTCGTGCTACTCGATATCTGGATGCCGGATGTCGATGGGATAAGCCTGTTGCGTGAGTGGTCGGCCTCGACTACCGATGGCTGCCCGGTAGTGATGATGTCCGGTCATGGCACCGTCGAAACAGCCGTCGAGGCGACCCGTCTGGGCGCATTCGATTTTGTTGAAAAGCCGTTGTCACTCGCAAAGCTGCTGCGCACGGTCGAGCGGGCACTCGATGCCGGTAAGCGTCGTCGCGGGTCGGGAAAGATGTTTGCGCCACAACTGTTGGCGCCCATTGGAAAGAGCAAGATCATGCAGCAGCTGCGTGCCGAGCTGCAGCAGGTCGCGGGCAATCCTTCTTCCGTGCTCCTGATCGGGGAGCCTGGGTCCGGTCGCGAGGCCTTTGCGCGTTATCTCCACGAGCGCAGTCCGCGGGCGGCAGCGCCGTTCGTAACGTTGGTCGCCAGCAGCCTGCGGGAAGTCGACGCCGAGAACCGGCTGTTTGGTCGTGAGGAGGCCGGCGCGGGCCGCGCCGGCGTGTTGGAGGAAGTTGCCGACGGCACACTGTTTATTCACGAGATCGAGGATCTGCCGCCGTCCGTGCAGCGGCTCATCGTCGGCGTGCTCGAGTCGGGACGCTTCACGCGGCTCGGTGGTACCGAGCAGATCGAGTTCCGAGGCCGGGTGCTGTCATCAGCGCAGCCCGGGATCGAGAACCGGGCGGGGCCCGAGGGATTTCGCCGGGACCTGCTGGCGCATCTCAACATGTTGATCGTCAGGACGCCGCCGCTACGCGACTATGCCGAAGATGTCCCGGAGCTGCTGCGACACTATGTTGATCGGGTAGTGGATTCCGAAGCACTTCCTTTCCGGCGGTTCAGCGTGGCGGCGCAAAATCGGCTGCGCAACTATCCCTGGCCGGACAATGTCCGCGAGTTGAAAACTCTCGTGCATCGTCTGCTCATACAGAAGGGACCGGAGGAGATTCGCCTGGAGGAGATCGAGCGCGAGCTCTCCGTGCAGGCACCCCCGGGGGAGCCCCTGGTAAAACAAGACCTGCTGGCGTTGCCTCTGCGGGAGGCCCGCGAGCAATTCGAGCGCGCCTACCTGCAGCAGCAGCTGTTATTGTGCAATGGTAAAGTCGGCCAACTGGCCAAGCGCGTCGGGATGGAGCGCACCCATCTTTATCGCAAACTGCGCTCGCTGGGGGTCGATTTCCGCAGCATCAGCGAGGACTGAGCGGCCTCCCACACCGGGAGCGAATTTTTTTTCGTCCCGGTGAGATATTTCCCTATATGCCGGCAGTGTCACAGGGAAAGCACAACCCTAACGGGTGACCTGGATTCTCTTGGCTCAGCGGAACTGCCGCAGCTCAAGCCGTAATACGTCGATTCGCCTGCCGCCTGCGTCGCGGCCGGTGTGGCTTTAGCCCGTGGAGGAGTTCCCACAGGTGGCCAAGCAGCGCCGCTCTTGTATGATGTCAGGGACAAGTTTCTTGCCATGCCTGACGGATGCGATGGAGCGGCAACAACTTCGGCCCACCCCCGTGAGCGGTGGACCCGGTTGCGAAGGCCTGGGTTGGGAAGGCCAATAGGGGTTCCGGTGTCGGACGGCCTGCGAGTACTGATCGTCGAAGATGTGGCTGCGGCAGCGGAGTTTGCCGCGCGTCGTCTCGTTCTGGGCGGCATTCCCTGTACACATCTACAAGTTGCTACTGAAAGAGACTTTCGGGCGGCTCTGCGGCGCCTGCCGCCGCAACTCATCCTGGCGGATCTCGAGCTGACACGATTCAACGGGCTCACCGCGCTGGAGATCGCCCGGCGGGAATTGCCGGAAGTCCCCTTCATCTTTCTCTCAGGGACACAGGGAGAGGAGCACGCGATCGAAGCACTGCGCCGGGGCGCGGTTGACTACGTGCTGAAATCCAACCCGTCACGTCTCGTCCCCGCCGTAGTGGGCGCTATGCGCGACGTGGGCGATCGTGCGCGTCAACGCACGGCCGAACGGCAGGCCCGTGAAACAGAACAGCGCCTCCATGACCAACAGCGGGACCGCATCGTGCGACTCACCCGCATGTTACATATGCAAAGCGGCATCAACGCGGCCGTGCTGCGAATCCGCGACCGCGAGGATTTGTTGCGAGAGGCTTGCCGCCTGGCTCTGCAGGTCGGTGGCTACGAGCACGCCATGGTCTCCCTGGTGGCGCCGGACGGACGGCATGCGCAGCCCTGGTATCGCCTCGGAATGGCAGCCGACTATCTCGAGAAGATGGATTTTCCGATCGGTGACGGAACCGAGCCGGATACGAGCCTGATCGGACGCGCGTTGCGCACGGGCGAGATCACTATCAGCACGGATCTCACTCAATCGGAGCCGCCGGTCACCGGCCGTCTCCAGTTGCTCGAGCTGGGTTTCCATTCAGTGGTGGCGCTGCCGCTCACTGTGGACGGGGCCCGGATTGGCGTTGTGTCGCTCGCCTCTCGTGAGAGTGATCTGCTCAGCGACGAGGAATTGCGGCTCCTTCAGGACATGACCGCCAACCTGTCGTTCGCGTTGCAGTACCGGCAGAAAGAGACGGCGGTCCAGTATCTGGCCTATTACGACCCTCTCACGGGACTCGCGAAGCGCGGGTTGTTCTGTGAGCGGCTCGATAAACTGCTGCAGAATCGTGTCGGGCCCGAAAGCGCACCAACGGTAGTTGCTTTCGACGTGATGAATCTCAGCAACGTCAACGACAGCTTTGGCCGGCATGTCGGCGACCTGCTGTTGCAGCGCGTTGCAGAGCGGCTCAAGCATCATGTCGAAGATGATGAGCGGCTTGGCTACCTCGGTGGGGGCACCTTCGTGATGTTGCCGTCGGCGATGGAGGTCTCCGCCGAGAACGTGACGACGCTGCTCGAGTCCACCGTATTCCACGATGTATTTAACATCGAGGGGCGTGCGATACGGACTTCATTCAAGTCCGGGCTCGCTCACTATCCCTTCGATGGTGAGGATGCGAGCACTCTGACACAGCGAGCCGAAGCGGCTCTCAAGCAGGCCAAGGAATCCGGCGAGCAGTATCTTCACTACCAGATCCAGATGCACAGCGACATCGCCGAGCGACTGGCGCTCGAGCACAAGCTGCGCATCGCCCTCGACGAAAAACAGTTTGTCCTTCACTACCAACCGCAGATCAACGTTGCGACCGGGCGCATCGAAAGCGTGGAAGCGCTGCTTCGCTGGCATGACCCCAGCGAGGGACTGATGCACCCGGCTCTTTTTCTGCCTGTGTTGGAGACGTCTGGAATGATCGTTCCGGTCGGCGAGTGGGCACTTCACGAAGCCGTCCGGGATTGCCGGCGTTGGCAGGCTCTCGGGCTCGGCCCGGTGCGTGTCGCCGTGAACGTATCGGTACAGCAGGTGCGGCGGCGTACGTTCGTCGATCACGTTCTAGCCGCGACCGCTGAGTGTGATTCGGGCGGCTTCGGGGTGGATCTCGAGATTACCGAGACCGGCCTGCTGCATGACATGGAGGGCGCGAGCCGCAAGCTGCGCGAGCTGCGGGCCGCGGGGATGCGAATCGCCATCGATGACTTCGGTACGGGCTATTCTTCACTCGGCCTGCTTTCGAAGTTGCCTGTGGATATCCTGAAGATCGATCGCTCGTTCATCAGTGGGCTCCCCAGCGATCGTGCGAGCGTGACGCTGGTGTCCAGCATCGTCGGGCTCGCCTCCGCGTTTAATCTCGCGGTCGTCGCCGAGGGCGTGGAAACGCTCGGACAACTCGAGTTGCTCCGCCGGCTGCGGTGCGACTACTCGCAGGGCTATCTGCATTCGCGTCCGGTACCGGCCGTGGAACTCGAGCGGATGCTCGCGACACAGAATATTCGGTCGAGTCGTGCTTCGAAGGCGGAGAAGCTTTCGGGGTAGGGCGGGGCACGCGGTCACAATTTATAACCGCGCTCCGCGCGCCGTGCATCCCACGCCCCGCGTCCCGTACCGCGCGCAGCCCACATCCCGCACCCCGCGCCGCGGTGTTCCGGTGGAGGCAATCCGCCCGATTGGTGTTGCTCCAGCAACAGCGGGCGCCGCGGGTAGCAACGACCCCTGCGCTGCTGGCGGCACCTCGCGCAACTTAATTCCCAAGTAATTCCGTGAGCTAACGTCGTTTCCCGGCGCCCCGTGGGCGTGCTGTGGCGGTTGGCATAAGCCGTGCTTTGAGTCGTGCTCGTTTCAATTGTTGAACTGAGCATCGATGAATATCCGGAGCCGGCGTTGGGGGATTTTGGGTGTTGTAGTCCTGGGCGGCGGCGGGCTGGCGTGCGCGTTGCCGTCGGGGAGCGCGGTCGCTGCGTCGGGTGCCCCTGCTGCCGCGGAGGCGGGCGTTGGCGCTAGTGCGACTGCAGAGTCCGGCGCGGCCGCTGACGCCGCACCCGATGCCTCGGGAAGCGACGAGGGCATCAGTGAGGTCATTGTCACCTCGCGTAATCGCGAGGAATCCTCTCAAGACGTTCCCATTCCCATCTCCGTCATCCAGTCCGACGCGCTAACCCGCGACGGCACGGTCAGCATCCAGGATCTGACACAGAAGGCCCCGGGGCTCCAGGCGACTACACCCAACTCGAGGCGCACGGGAATAGCGCTTCGCGGTCTCGGTAAGTCTGCCGGTAACGACGCTCTCGAGGCCTCCGTCGGCGTGCTCGTCGACGGTATCTACCTGACTCACCCTGGCATGACCTATCAGGACTTCACCGATCTCGATCGGGTCGAGGTGTTGCGCGGACCTCAGGGCACTCTGTTGGGAAAGAACACTACCGTCGGTGCAGTGAGCTTCGTCACTCAGGCGCCGGCATTCACGCCACAAGGAGCCGCAAATTTCGCCGTAGGCGAGCGCAACGCCCGCCTCGCTAACGGGTCTTTCACCGACGGCATTATCGACGGTGTGCTCGCGTATCGTGTTTCCTCATTTTTCGATAAAGAAAACGGCTTTATCACCAATACCGGCTCCGACGGCGGAACTACGAACGAGAAGAATCGGGCCGGCGGGCGTGTGCAATTCCTGTTCACCCCGTTTGAGGGTTTCTCGGCTCTCATCAACGCCGACTACGCTGAATCCAACGAGCGCAGTAACACGAAACCCGTCATAGAGGTTCTGACCAACTACAACAATGCGGCAAGTACGCCGCGCGTTACCACGGTCGGTGGTACCGGAGTGCCGACCACCGCAGCCCAGGTGACGCAGCAGAACACGGGTACAAACACCTATACCAGCATATTCCAGCGGAGTTACTTCGGCGGGTATCAACCCATCGTGGGCTCCTGGGATCAGGAGAACCTTTACCACAACCTCCCGGTTCTGACGCGCAACCAGGGTGTCAGCGCGACTTTGAACTGGAAGCTGAGTAGCGACTTGGCGCTGACCCTGATCAGCGGCTGGCGCAGCTACGATTTCGATGCCAAGAACGATTCCCAGCAGACGCAATTCGATACCGGTTGGGGGGGTACGCATCTCACCACGGGCCAGGAGTCGCACGAGTTTCGGGTGACTCAGACCGTCAATGAGGCATTCGACTACCAGGCGGGCCTGTACTTCCTGCACTTCTGGAATCAATCGACCAGCCGGACGCTCTATGGCCTGGACTCCGGTGCTTTCTCCTCCGGAAACGGCGATTACAACGAGTTGTCCAACACGGCCGCGGGCCAGCAACTGCTACAGGCGTCGCTGCACAACGTCTACGTCACGAACAAGATCGCGCCGGACACCAAGAGCTATGCGGCATTCGGCCAGGCCAACTGGCACTTCACCGACCGCGGCACGCTGACTTTCGGTGTTCGCGAGACTTACGAGGACAAGAGCAGCACCTCGGGGGCGGCGGCGGACTTCGTCAACGGCACGCCCCTCAACAGCCTCACCACCCTGGGGCAAAGTCTGGGCGCCACGCCGCTGCAGATCGCTTCGGCGAACAATATCCGCACGACGACCATTGGCACGATATATCCGACGGTAACCGGAACGCCGATCCATGCGTTAGCGACGTCCTGGCTCTTCAGTCCGACTTATAAGATAACCGACCGCACGATGCTGTATGCGTCGGCCGCGGCCGGCCAGAAATCCGGCTCGGTGCAGTTTACGAGCAGCGGTGCGCGAGCGAACGTGGCGCCGGAGAAAACCCTCGACTACGAGCTCGGCATCAAGAGTCAGCTTTTGCATGACACGCTGCAGATCGACGCGAATCTCTTCCAGACGCGGGTGCGCAACTATCAGCAGACCACCGAAGTGTTCGATCCTGCGACTACGGCGCTAAAGAATAACGGCACACTGTACTACCAGGCCATCCTGGGCAACATTCCCGAGATCATCGCTCGTGGTGTGGAAGTAGAGGGCACGTATCTGCCGGCCCGGTGGGTGAGTTTCAATTATGGCGTGGTGTACAACCACGCCGTCTACCAGGACTGGAGCCAGGCGACGTGCCCGAACGAGCTCAACGTCAAGTCCAGTACCACCACGTGCGACAACACCGGCCGTCAGATCGTCGGCGCGCCCCGATTCACCTCGACCGTCGAAGTCGACTTTCACCAGACGATTGTCAGCGGCTACGAGGCGCACTTCTGGGCGGCCAATGTGTACCGCAGCCAGCAGGACTTCGATAACAACCTGTCGCGGTACGGTATCCAAGGCGCTTACGGCCTGACCGACGCCGGTATTGGGATCGTCTCGCCGAGCAAGCGCTTCGAGCTCGATTTCGTTGGGCGCAACGTCTTCGACAAGCAGTACACGACGAGCGTCAACGTCAACGCCAACGGGTCGATCGGGTACGACGGGATGGGTGAGCCGCGGTGGGTTGGTGTGGAGTTGCACGCGAAACTTTAGTGAGCGCGAGAGGTGCTGTGGGCGCGCGGCTGCGCGCGATCCTTGAGCGGCGACGGGCGGCTGGGCAAATCATGGGAGATCATTCAGTGGGTAAGACGACTAGTGTTTGGGTGGCGGTGTGCGTCCTGGTACCTCTGGCGTCCGCTTCATTTGGCCAGGCGACTGGTGCTGCGGGCGCGGGCCCGAATTCAGCCGCCGCGACGGGGGCCCCCCAGCCCCCAGCAGCGCGCGGTCCTTCGTTGAAGCTTGCACTCGAGGCGGCGCAGAAGGCCCTCGACACCTGTAAGGGGCTCGATCAAAAGATCGGCGTCACCGTGGTCGACTCCGCCGGCGTTTTGAAGGTCGTGCTGGCCACTGACGGCGCTTCGACACGCGGCGTCGCGTCGAGCACCAACAAGGCCCTTACTGCTTTGGCGTTCACCACCGCGACGAGCGAGTTGGGCGAGAAGATCAAGACCGACACGGCATTGGCCGAGAAGGTGGCAGCCAACGCTAATTACAACAGCCGTGCGGGTGGGGTGCTTTTGAAAGTCGGTGATGACGTAATCGGCGCGATCGGAGTTGGCGGCGCCAAAGGCAGCGAGAAGGACGAGGCCTGCGCGATCGCGGGACTGCAGAAGATCGAGCGGCGATTGCAGTGAGGGTTCGGGTCCCTCCCGTCCCATCAAAGTTTTCCTTTAAAATCAAACGGTTGTTTTATTTTGGATCTAGGGCCTGATCCTCAACTGGCAAATAATCGGCAAATGCGTCGCTCACTTCCTTAAGCCCGCTTGTACACTATTTTTGCTTACCCGTTTCGCAAACGGGTAACGAGAAATAGGATACAAGAATGAAGAGATCTCTCGGGCCTCTGGAAACCCTGTTCTTCTCCCTTATGCAGCTGCGCGGTCAACGCACGGTGCGTACGGGAGAATTGCTCGCGCCGATGGGAATTACGCCCAGCCAGGAAGAGGAACTGCTTCAGCGCTTGGCCCGTGGTCGCCTCATAGCCCGAGTGCGTCGCGGCCTATACCTCGTTCCATCTCGCTTGCCTGTAGGTGGATCTTGGAGCCCGGACGAGGTCTTTGCACTCAATACGCTGATTGAGGACCGCAGTGGCCGCTATCAGATCTGTGGCCCCAACGCATTCAACCGCTACGGATTCGATGAGCAAGTCCCGACTCGGATCTATGCCTACAACAATCGAATATCCGGGGATCGGGCCGTTGGTTCTATATCGTTCACCCTGATCAAGGTTGCCAGTGAACGGCTCGGCGCGATTGAGCAAGTGCCAACTCCCGACGACGACGACGACGGTGTGGTCGCCGTGTATTCGTCACGTACGCGCGCCCTGGTCGATGCAGTGTATGACTGGTCACGGTTCAACACGCTGCCTCGTGCCTACGATTGGATTCGACGTGAGCTCGCCACGAACCGCATCACGCCGCGCGAGCTAGTAGAAGTTACTCTTGAGTACGGCGACATTGGAACAATCCGGCGAGTTGCCGCTTTGCTGGAAATGGAGTCCATCGAAACCTCATTGTTGCGCAAGCTCGAACGTGCTTTGCCCTCGTCAACGAGTATGATTCCGTGGATTCCGACGCAACCGAAGCGGGGGACGGCTAACCCCAGATGGGGAGTTGTTTTGAATGAACGCGGCTAGTCCACTGCCGATTGCGTTACACGAGGACGTCGCTCTCTTTCGCGAGGCTCTGCGCTTTACGGCGGCGGAGACCGGGTTCATTTCAAGGCTTATCGAGAAAGACTATTTCTGCACGCTCGTCCTGCAGCACCTCCGTGAGAGCGACGCAGCTCTCGTTTTCAAGGGTGGAACCTGCCTGGCGAAGGTTCATGCGGGGTTTTATCGGTTGAGTGAAGATCTCGACTTCTCGATTTCGATGTCGACCGAGTCCGCACGCTCGACTCGGAGCCGGGCTGCAGACGCCTTCAAAGCTGCGATTGGAGCAATACCAGCAAGGACGCATCCGTTCACAATAGTTGAACCGGTTTCCGGAGCGAATGGCTCCACGCAATATGCCGCAACTGTTGGGTATGATTCACTGCTCGCCGCAAATCGCGAGACGATCAAGGTCGAGGTCGGATTGCGGGAGCCTCTTCTCACTCCGACAGAGACCGCGGACGCGCGGACGCTGCGGTTCGCGGCGGGGAGATGATCCAGCTGGTTCGGCTGCTCTGTATGTCGCATAACGAGGCAATGGCGGAGAAGTTTCGAGCTGCGTTGACACGACGAGACGTCGCCATTCGAGACTTCTATGACATTGACCACGCAACTCGGAATCTTGGCGTGGATCCACTGCAGTCGGACCTTCTTGGATTGATCAGAGCGAAGGTCGCTATCCCAGACAACGGGCCCCTAGACGTTTCCGATTCACGCTTCCTGGCACTGCGTCAGCAGCTTGATGCCCAACTGAAACCGGTATTGCGGCATCAGGACTTCAGCCGATTCGAACTTGATCGTGCATTCGATGTCGTTCGTGCGGTGGCTCAACTTATGGCCTGAAGGCGCAATCGCGGCGTCCAGGGGTGCGGCGGGGATGCCTACGCTTTTGACTGGCGAAATCATTCGCCAGATCCGCGCCGGCCCGGGTTTGAACTTCGAAAGGGTAGGCGAAAAATGCACCATGATTCACTGCGTATTTGGGCAGCCCAGCAGATGAAGCGTGGGGTTAGTCGCCTACCCTGATGACTATGGCGTCGACATCGGCAGCCTGAAGCTGCTTGCGGAGCTTATTGAGCTCCTCTAGCTTGGTGATAGGCCCGATACGCACGCGATGCCAGACGTCGGTGTCGACCGCCACACGCTGCACTTTCGCGTCGATCCCTTCTTTCGAGAGTTGTTCGCGCACGCGAT
Source organism: Gammaproteobacteria bacterium (assembly GCA_028293725.1). Next base: position 103,185 of record JAQGOE010000234.1, read on the forward strand.
CGGCGTCTGATTCGTTGCGATATGAGCCGGCTTGCAGCACGTACACACCCGGGCGCTCGATTTTCGCGGTGGCCGGAAGGTCGCGTTTAACGTCCTTCTCCTTCTCGGGCACGACGACTTCGAAGTTCGGCAGCATCTGGTAGAAGTCATACTTCGCGGCGGCCTGCCCGGTGCCCGCGGCCGCCTCCGTGTCCGTCGGCGCGACGCGATGCGGATCGGGGTGAGGGACCTCGGCAGAGTCGTGAGCCGCCGACCGTTTGCCCCCCACATAGACAAATACGACGCTGGCCACCACTACTCCAGCCAAAGCACCGAAACCGAACTCACGCAGTCGCCCGAAGTCCATCGCCCGGCGTTGGCTCGTCTTGTAGTCGCGATGCGTCTGTCTGGTCATAAGTGACTGAAAGAGCTCACATGCTCTCGGGCGCCGAGACGCCCAGCAATGTCAGGCCGTTGCGCAGAACCTGTTGCACACCGAGTACGAGCGCCAGCCGCGCGTTACGCAGTTTGGCATCCGTAACGATGAACTGCTCTGCGTTGTAGTACGTGTGCAGTGTATTCGCAAGGTCGCGCAGGTAATGAACCAGTGTATGGGGCGCCCGGTTCACCGCCGACTGCTCGAGAGCCTCCGGATACCGTGCCATCTCGTTGAGCACCGCCTGCTCATGGCTGCCGACGAGCAGACTGGCGTTCGCGAGTCCTTCCGCGCGGTCGAAGGTGAGCTCCCGAGCGGCGAGCTGCTTCATGACGCTCGCGACACGGGCATGGGCGTACTGGATGTAGTACACCGGGTTCTCGTTGCTACGTGACTTTGCGAGCTCGAGGTCGAAGTCGAGCGGCTGGTCATGGCTGCGCATGAGATAGAAGAAACGGCAGGCGTCGTTACCGACTTCCTCGCGAAGTTGCCGCAGGGTGACGAACTGCGCTTCCCGCTTGCCCATTGCGATCTTTTCGCCGCCGCGAAACAGGCTCACGAATTGGATGAGGTTGACTTCGAGGCATTCGCCCGGCTCACCCATTGCAATGAGGCCCGCGCGCACTCGCGCTATGTAGCCGTGGTGGTCCGCGCCGAGCACATCAATGAGGCGTGAGAACCCCAACTCGCGTTTTTCGAGGTGATAAGCGATGTCCGACGCGAAGTAGGTCTTCTGTCCGTTTTCGCGCACGACCACGCGGTCCTTCTCGTCGCCGAATTCAGTGGCTCGGAACCAGGTGGCGCCCTCCTGCTTATAGAGTCGACCCTGGGTTTCCAATCGCGCGAGCGAGCGGTCGATCGCCCCGCTGTCGCTCAGCGCTCGCTCCGAATACCACCGATCGAACACGACGCCGAACTGCCCGAGGTCTTCACGGATATCGGCGAGCATCTCGGCTAGCGAGAGCTCCAACACTTCGCGAAACCCGTCCGCGCCAATCAACTCGCGGGCACGGTCCATGAGGGCGTCGATATAGACTTCTTTATCTCCGATCGGCGCGTCGTCCGGGAGTTTCAACAACACCGCTCCGGCCGGATGTCGCAACTTCTCACCGACCTTCGCATGTAGCTTCTGCGCCAACGGCCTTACGTAGTCGCCGCGATAGCCATTGGCGGGGAACGGCAACTCTTCACCACAGATCTCGAGATACCGCAGCCAGGTGCTTACCGCGAGAATGTCCATCTGACGCCCGGCGTCGTTGATGTAGTACTCGCGGGCCACGTTGAAACCAACCGCACTCAGGATGTCCGACAGTGTGGCGCCGTAAGCCGCCTGCCGCCCATGTCCGACGTGGAGCGGACCGGTAGGGTTTGCGGAGACGAACTCAACCATGACCCGCTCGCCTCCGCCGAGGTTACTGCGTCCGTACTGCTCGCGCAGCTCATGGACCGACGCCAGCTCTCGGGCGTACGCGTCGTTCGTCAGAAAGAAATTGATGAAGCCGGCCCCGGCAATCTCGGTACGGGCTACGAGCGTGTTTGCTGGCAAGGCAGCCACGATCGCCTGCGCCAGCTCGCGCGGATTGCGCCGCGCGGCCTTGGCAAGGCGCATGGCAATGTTCGTGGCGAAGTCCCCATGCTGGGTGTCCTTCGTGCGGTCCACGACGACCATGCTCGCGGAGGGCGCTTCAGGGAGCAGGCCCGCGGGAAGATGGTTCAGGGCGGCCAGCACGAGCTGTTCGAGTTGCTGCTTCAAGGGGTTGGATCCGACGATGGAAGGCGGCGGAGTTTACCCGAACCGGCTGCCCCCGACTTGGCGGCGCCAATTCGCCCTTGCGGATCGCTGCCCACGGCCGCCTGAGACGCGATTTAGACGCCCCGACTTGGCGGCGTTAATTCGTCCCCGCGGATCACTGCTCGCGGCCCCGCCGAGAGGGGCTTTGCCTACGCCGCTCCCGCCGCCATGCCAGCTGCCGGAACGGTCTCGTCAGGCTTCACCGCCGCCTGCTGCTGCGCTCGGTTCTTCGCCCGTCGCAGCGGAATGTCGTACGTCACCTTCGCCCCATACGCTTCAGGGGCTTGCGGATCCTGCCGCACCTTGTCGAACACCAGCAGCCGCGTCCCCAGTTCGAACCCTTCCTTGAGGTCGTGCGTGACCATGAAAATAGTCATGGCATTCGCCGACCAGAGGTCGAGGATCAGCTTGTGCATATCCGCGGTGATTCCGGGGTCGAGCGCCCCGAACGGCTCATCCAGGAGCAGGATGCGAGGCTCGCAGATCACCGACTGGGCGATTGAGAGTCGCTGCTGCATGCCGCCGGACAGCTGCGCGGGGTATTTGTCGCGCGCTCCCGTGAGCCCCACCTTCTCCAGGATGCCCTCGGCCCGAACGATGGCCTCCCGCCGCCGCGCCCCGAAGAGCCGGCCGAGCAGCCGCGATCGCCGCAGCTCCAGTCCCAGGATCAGATTTGCCAGCACCGTCAGGTGCGGAAACAGCGAGTAGCGCTGAAACACGATGCCTCGATCCGGTCCCGGCTCGGGCGGCACCGGGCTGCCGTCGATCAGAAGCTTGCCGCGCGTGGGCTGCTCCATCCCCAACAGTATGCGCAGGAAGGTTGTTTTCCCGCAGCCGGACGCGCCGACAATCGTGACAAACTCGTGGTCACCGAAGTCGAGGTTGATGTTTTCCAGCACGACCGTATCGCCGTACCGTTTCCAAAGGCCTTTGACGGTAACCCGCGCCATATTTCAGCGACTCATCTCGGTCCACGGGAACGCCCGTGAGCGCAATATCTTCAGCGCCCAATCCATCAAAAACGCCAGCAGCGTGATCCAGACGACGTACGGCAGAATGACATCCATCGCCAGGTAACGGCGCACCAGAAAAATCCGGTAGCCGAGGCCCTCTTCCGACGCAATGGCCTCCGCGGCAATGAGAAACAGCCACGCCGATCCCATCGACAGGCGCAGCGAGTCGATGAGTCGAGGCCACATCTGCGGGAGAATGACCCGAATAACGAGTTGCCAGGACGAGGCGCCGAGCGTTTGCGCCTTGATGAGTTGCTCAGTCGGCAGTTCGCCCGCGCGCAACGCCAGATCTCGAACGATGCAAGGCGCGAGGCCAATGGTGATCAGCGTAATTTTTGCCACCTCGCCCAGTCCCAACAGAATGAACAGGATGGGCAGCACCGCCAGAGGTGGAATCATCGCCACCGCTCCAACGAACGGCGCCAGGGCCGCTCTCACAACCGGGACGGCGCCGATCGCGAGACCCATGACGAGTCCGATCGTCGCAGACAGTACGAGGGCGATGAGGATCCGCTTCAGACTGGCGACGGTATCGACCCAAAACAACACCTCCCCGCTGCGGACGTCTTCCTCGAACGCGTAGCTGTGCATGGTCGACGCGATCGTGGCGGGAGTTGGCAGCAATTTGTCGTCGGGATTCGCCGCCGTACGAATGTGCGAGCCCACGAGATAAATGCAGAGGAGCGCAATGAATGGCACCACCCCGAGCAGCCAGCCAGCCCCTCGGCCCGGATGCCGATTCACTAGTCTCGGCATGCGTCTCTTCCGGCAGGGATGCCGAGTTGAAGCGGTCGCAGTAGGCGAGCATTACTCACACAGGCTCCTGGCAGCGCCTAAAGTTTGCCGTCTGCGGCAAGCTGCATGTAGGTGGGATCGAAGTGCAGTTTGAGATTCTTGGGATTGCCCAGCGTTTTCCCGCCGGGAAACTCCATCCCGACCACGTCCGGTGAGCGTGCGCCCTGGCCGAGCAGGCCGTGATTGAAGGAGAAGGTGCGTACCAGGTCCATGGTCTTCAGCAGGTTCGGGCTGGAGGTGAACGCCACGGCATCCGCCGGCATGTTGAAAATTTTGGTCGTGGCCAGCTGACTGTTGAAGCCAACCACAGTCGTTCCCGACGCCTTCGCCATGGCCGCTAGGGCCGCGGGCGTGCGCGGATCCTTGCCAAATACCACGGTCATGGTTTCGTACCAGGCGCCGATGAGCGCCTTGCCGAAATTCGGATTGGCTTTCAGTGTCGCCGAGTTCGCCACCATCAGATCCATGATCTCGCCGGGAATTTTGGTGGAATCGAATACTTCCGTGGTGTTCGGCGTCGACACGATCTGCGCGAGCTGGGGTTTCCAGGCGACGGTCGCGGTCGTTCCCGGTGCGGCGAAGGCGCCGACGATGTCGGCATCCGAGGTGTTGATGACCTTGATGTCGCGCTCTCGCAGCCCGACTGTTTCGAGTCCCCGCACCAGCAGGTAATGCGATACCGAGAGCTGCACGAGATTGATCGACTGTCCCTTGATGTCGGCGAGCGTCTTTCCCTTGCCCTTCAGGACGATGCCATCGTTGCCATTGGAGAAGTCACCGACAATGAGCGCGGTGGAGTCCACGCCACCCGCCGCGGGGATCGTCAGCGCATCCATGTTTGTCATGGTGCAGGCGTCGAAGCCCCCTGCTGTGTACTGATTGATCGACTCGACGTAATCGTTGATTTGCGTGAGTTGGATGGTGATGCCGTATTTGTCGGCCCACTTCTTGAGAATGCCGCTCTGGTTCGCGTAATCCCACGGCATCCAGCCGACGTAGATGGTCCAGGCAACCTTGAAGTTCTTCTTTTCGGCCGCGCCGGCCTTGTTGGCCAGTGTGGTCTGAGCGAGGAGGGCGGCGGCGCAGACGATCAGAGTGGTGAGCGTTCTGGCGAGCTTGGCTAACGTTACGGGCATTTCGTTTTCCTGGGTGCTGTCGTCGGGTCCGATTCAACAGGCCCGCCCAGACGCACCCGACGGGGATCGGATGCGCGCGGGCGCGCCTTTACGATCTCCCGGGCTTTTGTCCCGCCGTGTATCCCATGTCCGCTGACACGGGACTGCCTCTCTCGGACCAGACACTCACGCGAGCAGCGCGCCGCGCGAGCCGGAACCCTAGATGCACTTTGCACTAACGGGATGCAAGGCGTATGCCGCTGCCGGATACGCCCTAAGTACCGGTTTTGTGCCCGTCGCCGCCCCGTTTTGAGGCGCCCGCCGCGAATCGCGCCCTGTTCTGGAGCGTTTCGGGGGCTAACTCTGTGTAATTGGCTTGGTATACGCTTTGCACCGACAGGTTCGACCGATGGGGAGTACGCGATGACGATTGTGAGACCCGAATGACGGGTGCGCCGCTTTGGGAAGAACATCTGCGCGACGGAAGTCACTGGTCCGGAGTGCTTCGACGCGGGACCACGCTGCGACTGACAGACGTGGATGGCGGAGCGAACGTCGCTGCGCTGTTCTACAACTACGAGGATCGTCTCGAGCGATATAACATGGCCGACACGCTCAAGGCGCAACACACCGCGTATCTCACGAAAGGGTATGTCTGCTACTCCGACATGGGGCGCATCCTTTGCTCCATTACCGAGGACACCAGCGGCTGGCACGACACGCTGGCCGGGGTTTCGAATGCCGCGATGGTCGCGGACAAGTACGGCCGGACGCGCTTCCAGGAACAGCGCAACGACTTCTACAAGAACGGTTATGACGGGCTGCTCGGCGAACTGGGAAAATACGGCCTCGGCAAACGCGACATCGTCGAGAACGTTAATTTCTTCAGCAAAGTGACCGTAGGTGAAGACGGTAAAATGCATTTCCAGCCGGGCGCTTCCAAGCCCGGTAGTTATGTCGATCTGCGGTTCGAGATGCATTCCCTCGTCGCATTCTCCACCTGTCAGCATCCCCTGGATCCCGAGCTCGCCTATCGCCCGCGATATGTACGGCTTGCCGCCTTCGCCAGCGCTCCGGTGTCAAAAGAAGATCCCTGCCGCATGCGCTGCCCGGAAAATGAGCGCGGCTTCCGCAACACAGAGATGTTGTACCCATCATGACGGCGAAGATGGTGGAAAGTACGCTCGATCCCGCGGTTGCCGTGTTGAATGAGGTCGTACCCGCGGGTGAGCCGTGGATGGGTACCGTCCGCAAGGGCGAGGTTTTCCGCATTCTGGACCTCGAAGGCAACCAGGCGGTCGATACCCTGTTCTATAACGCCGCCGATTCCGAAGAGCGCTACAGCGCTTCAAACACCATGCGCGCGCAGGCGAATCTGTACTTGACGAGCGGCACCCGCTTGATGTCGAACCGCGGCAACGTGATGCTCGACATAGTTGCCGACACCTGCGGCCGGCACGACACGCTCGGAGGTGCCTGCTCGGCTGAAAGTAACACCGTGCGTTACGCGATCGAGAAGCGTCACATGCATAGCTGCCGGGATAACTTCCTGACGGCGCTGGCGCGCTCGGATTTCGCCATCACCAAACGGGATCTTCCGAGCAACATCAATTTCTTCATGAATGTGCCGGTCACGCCGGCCGGACAGCTCACCTTCGCGGATGGTATTTCGGCGCCCGGGCGCTACGTCGAAATGCGCGCTGCGATGGACGTTGTGGTGCTCATTTCGAATTGCCCACAGCTCAATAACCCTTGCAACGCTTATAACCCGACGCCCATTCGTCTCATGGTTTGGAACCCGGCCAGGGGCCAGACCTCCTAGCAGGCATTCCCGGCTGCGGGACGACCCGCAGATCCTCTCCCAACAAGGCCGGGACGACCCGGCGCAACCGGCTCAAGAGGATCGCGGATGTTCAAAAGAGTCCTCATTGCAAATCGTGGCGCCATCGCGTGCCGCATCCAGCGCACTTTGCGTCGTATGCGCATTGGCGCCGTGGCTGTTTACTCCGATGTCGATAAGCACTCCCTGCACGTCTCGGGGGCCGACGAGTCAGTCAGCCTCGGAGGGGCAACCGCCGCGGAGAGTTATCTTCGCCAGGACAAGCTCATAGCAGCGGCACGGGCCACGGGCGCCGCGGCGATCCATCCCGGATATGGCTTTCTCAGTGAGAATGCGGGCTTTGCGCAGGCGTGCGAGGCGGCGGGGATCACGTTCATTGGGCCAACACCCGACCAGATGCGGGACTTCGGGTTGAAGCATCGTGCCCGGGCGTTGGCGCAGGAGCAGGCGTTGCCTCTGCTTCCCGGCAGCGGTCTCTTGAAAGATCTCACGGAGGCGCACGCCGAGGCTGCGCGCATAGGCTATCCCGTCATGCTCAAGAGCACCGCCGGTGGCGGTGGCATCGGTATGCAGTTATGCCGGAACGAATCCGACCTGTCCGGTGCCTATGCCTCGGTAGAGCGGCTTGCGCGCAGCAACTTCAGCGACGGCGGGCTCTTTCTCGAGAAATACATCGAGCAGGCGCGGCACATCGAGGTGCAGCTATTCGGCGATGGCAACGGAAATGTCATTGCCCTGGGCGAGCGCGATTGCTCGATGCAGCGACGCAATCAGAAAGTCGTCGAGGAGACCCCCGCGCCCGGCCTCACGTGGGAGACGCGCGAGCGCCTCTATGAAGCTGCGGTACGGCTGGGCCGCGCCGTACGCTATCGCTCCGCGGGAACGGTCGAGTTTGTTTACGACATTCCAACTGAGCAGTTTTACTTTCTCGAAGTCAACACCAGGTTGCAGGTCGAGCACGGTGTCACCGAGGAAGTCTCGGGTATCGATCTCGTCGAGTGGATGATCCGGGTCGCCGCCGGGGAGCCTCCTGATCTCGGCGCGTATCGCTACGAGCCGCGCGGCCACGCCATCCAGGTCCGCCTCTATGCCGAGGATCCGAGTCGCAACTTCAGGCCTTCGAGCGGGCCGCTATCGCACGTGGTCCTGCCGGAAAGTGTGCGCGTGGATGGTTGGATCGAGACCGGCACGGAAGTTTCGTCGTTCTACGATCCGTTGCTCGCGAAAATCATTGCGCACGGGCCGACGCGTGAGCTGGCGTTACGGGAACTGCGCGTTGCCTTGGACGCCAGCAGCGTGTACGGAGTTGAGACCAACCTCGAATACCTGCGAGCAGTCCTGGACACCGATGTCTTTCGGGAAGGGCGGCAGTTCACGCGGTTTCTGGCCGGAGTGGAATTCCGGCCGCTGTCGGTTGAGGTTCTCCGCGCGGGTACTCAGGCGACCGTACAGGATTCTCCCGGACGGCTCGGATTCTGGAATGTGGGTGTCCCGCCTTCGGGGCCGATGGATGACCTGGCATTCCGGCTCGCCAATCGCATCGTGGGCAATCCGAAGAGCGCCGCGGGGCTGGAGCTCACGGGAAAAGGGCCGATGTTGCAATTCGGCGTCGATAGTGTGATTGCACTGACCGGCGCGACGATGACGGCCACACTCGAGGGCCAGCACGTTCGGTTCTGGGAGCCGGTCCTCGTCAAGGCGGGGAGTGTGCTGACGCTCGGTAGTATCGACGGACCCGGGCAGAGGGCCTATCTCGCCGTGAAGGGCGGCTTTGACGTGCCGGAGTATCTCGGCAGCCGTTCGACGTTCACCCTCGGCCAGTTTGGCGGCCACGTCGGGCGAGCCTTGCGCAAAGGCGATGTATTGAGGCTTACGCAGTCGACGCCGACTCTCGATGGTTGTGTTCATCTGGCGAGCGCCGAGGTCCCGATATACGGCGAGCACTGGAACATCGCGGTGACGTACGGACCTCACGGCGCGCCCGACTTTTTTACGGAAGAAGACATCGATACCTTCTTCTCCACAGACTGGGAAGTGCACTACAACTCGAGCCGCACCGGAGTTCGGCTCATTGGTCCCAAGCCGCAATGGGCACGAACCGACGGTGGCGAAGCGGGGCTTCACCCCTCCAACATTCACGACAACGCCTACGCCATTGGAGCGATCGACTACACCGGGGATATGCCCGTCATTCTCGGTCCCGACGGGCCCAGCCTCGGAGGCTTCGTGTGTCCGGCGGTCATCACTTGCTCCGACCTGTGGAAGATGGGGCAGTTGCGGCCCGGCGATACTATCCGGTTTCATAGGATTTCGTCGCATGCATCACCGGTGTTGCAGCGGCGCGAGGATGAGGGCCGGGTCGCGGTGTCTTACCGCCACTCCGGTGAGGACTACCTGCTCGTTGAGTATGGCGCGCCGGTTCTCGATCTCGAGCTGCGCTTTCGTGTGCATGCTCTCATGGAGTGGCTCAGCCGGCACCAACAGCCGGGTATCATCGATCTGACTCCCGGCATCCGCTCCCTGCAGATCCACTACGACAGCCGCACCCTGTCGCAGTCGGCGCTGCGGAATCTGCTGTTGCGCGCCGAGGAAGAGTTGCCATCGGTCGATAAGCTGGAAGTGCCGAGTCGCATCGTGCATCTGCCCTTGTCGTGGGATGATCCGGCCACTCGGCTGGCAATCGACAAGTACATGCAATCCGTGCGCCCGGACGCCCCCTGGTGTCCGAGCAACATCGAATTCATCCGTCGGATCAACGGGCTCGATTCGATCGAGGACGTCAAGCGCATCGTGTTTGAGGCGAGTTATCTCGTCATGGGACTCGGCGACGTTTATCTTGGCGCGCCGGTGGCGACGCCACTTGATCCACGCCACCGTCTCGTGACGACGAAATACAACCCTGCGCGCACCTGGACGCCGGAGAATGCGGTGGGTATCGGAGGAGCGTACCTGTGTGTCTACGGCATGGAAGGTCCCGGGGGCTACCAGTTTGTCGGGCGCACGGTGCAGATGTGGAACCGCCATCGGCACACGGTTGATTTCCGCGACGGCAAGCAATGGCTACTGCGTTTCTTCGACCAGATCCGCTTCTATCCGGTCAGCGCCGCGGAGCTGGCGCAGATGCGCGAGGATTTTCCTTACGGACGATTCCGCCTGGAGGTGCAGGACTCGACTTTGCGCTTGAGAGATTACCGCGCATTTTTGCAGGAGAAGGCGGCGTCGATCGCGCAGTTCAAGGCGCGTCAACAGGCGGCCTTCGAGGCGGAACGGGAGCGCTGGAACGAGACTGCCAGCCGCGAGACTCCGGGCAATGCGCCGGATGAGGCGCCGGCATTGGATAGTCTGGATGTGGCGGCCTTACCTGAGGGTTGCGTCGCCGTCAGCTCGCCAGTCGCCGGCAGTGTGTGGAATATCAGTGTCGAGCCCGGGGCTCGAGTTCGAGCCGGCGACGAGCTCGTGGTCGTCGAGGCGATGAAGATGGAAATCCCCATCTGCGCCGACGAAACCGGGGAGATTGTGGAAGTCCGCTGCGCACGCGGCAAGGCCGTCTCGGCCGGTGAGACGCTGCTGGTCCTGCGACCTCGTTGACTTCGGGAACCTGTATGCCACTACCCAACACGTTGCTGATCGCCTCGCTTCTCGATGGATACCGCGCCCGTCATTTCTCCCCGGCTGATGTCGTTGAGCGCGTGTTAGCTGATATTGCGCGGGCGCCCGACAGGCGGGCATGGATAACAATTCTGCCGCGCGAGCGAGTTTTGCGGTATGCGACGGCGCTCGCCGCGCGCGATCCGGATTCGTTGCCGTTGTACGGCGTGCCGTTCGCGATCAAAGACAACATCGATCTCGAGGGCGTGCCGACCACGGCGGGTTGCCCAGACTATGCGTACATTGCCTCGCGATCAGCGTTTGTAGTTGCCAAGCTCATCGAGGCCGGAGCGATTCCGGTCGGCAAAACAAACCTCGATCAGTTCGCAACGGGTCTCGTCGGTACGCGCTCGCCTTATGGGGCTGGGCGTAACAGCTTTGACCCCGAATATATTTCTGGTGGGTCGAGTTCAGGGTCTGCTGTGGCGGTTGCCATGGGCTTGGTTAGTTTCTCCTTGGGGACGGATACGGCCGGATCCGGGCGAGTTCCGGCAGCGTTCAATAACATTGTCGGACTCAAGGCGACCTGCGGCGCCCTGAGCACGAGCGGCGTGGTACCGGCCTGCCGTTCGCTGGATTGTGTGTCGATTTTTGCGCTGACGGCGGGTGATGCCGCGCGGGTGTACGACGTCGCGGCTGTGTTTGATCCGGAGGATTCCTACTCCAGGGTGATGGACGCGCGGATAACCGATGCGCGGGGGACGTTAGCCCCGGATGCGCGCGCCGCTTTCGCGGAAAGTGGGTTTGCCAAGGCGTCTCTCGAGGGGGCAGCGGGCAGGGTCGACGCGGTGATCGGAGGCTCGATGGCCTCACTCGCGCCATCCGGCTCTGCTTTCCGCTTTGGCGTCCCCCGTACGTCGCAGTTGGAGTTCTTCGGCGACGCCGAGTACGCGCGCCTCTTCTCCGAAGCGGTAGCCCGCCTGGAATCGCTTGGCGGCCGGCGCGTAGAGATCGATTTCGAGCCGTTTCTAGCCACCGCGCGACTTTTGTACGAGGGGCCGTGGGTCGCCGAGCGCTACTGCGCCGTCGGCGACTTCCTTGAGCACCACCCGAACTCCCTGCACCCAGTGACGCGACAAATCATCTCCGGCGGCAGTAATGCGACAGCGGCGGACGCCTTTCGCGCGCAATACCGTCTGATGGAGTTGCGACGCGCCGCAGAGCGGGCCTGGACGTCGATGGATGTGTTGGTCACGCCCACGGCGGGAACAATCTATCGCATCGACGAGGTGGAATCTGAACCCATCCGCCTCAACTCCAATCTCGGTTACTACACCAACTTCGTCAACCTGCTCGATCTCGCCGCCGTGGCCGTGCCCGCCGGTTTCCGTGGCGACGGGCTGCCCTTCGGAGTGACGCTCGTAGGCCGTTCCGGCACCGACGCGCGGTTGCTGGCCCTCGCGGATCGCCTCCATCGCGCCGCGGATGTTCCGCTGGGCGCTTTATCTGTTGCCATCCCGCTATCGACCACGCCAGGCGCCGCCGCCACGCCCGGTACCCCCGCTGCTGCGCCGAGTACCCATGAAGACCGTATCTCCGTCGCCGTCTGTGGCGCCCACATGGAAGGCTTGCCCCTCAACCAACAGCTCACGAGCCGGAACGCCACTCTCGTGAGCCGCACTCGTACAGCCCCCCAGTACAAGTTCTACGCCCTACCCGGTGGGCCACCCTATCGCCCCGGCCTCGTGCGAGTCGCCAGCGATGGCGCCTGTATCGAAGTCGAAGTCTGGTCAGTCCCAGCATCCCATTTCGGCTCCTTCATAGCGGGTATTCCAACTCCTCTCGGCATCGGCCGAGTCGAGTTGGAAAGCGGCGAGCAGGTACCCGGCTTCCTATGCGAGTCCTACGCCACCGCGGCTGCGACCGATATCACCGCACTCGGTAGCTGGAGGCGGTACCTAGCTTCAGCAGCCACCGCCTAGTACGCCGGCGTCAGGGTCCTAGCCCGCCGACGCCGGGCTTCTGGTACTCGGGGACCGCTAGCTGATCCCCACGCGGCACGCTCGAAATTGTCTCGAAGTCGGCCAAATACATCGACTAATCAGGCATTTACGGCAGCAATGGGGCCTGCCATTTCATGCCTCGGCGAGGCACGCTGAGCCGATGCAAACCCCCCACCCCCTGCGCATCACCCCAATCGCTTGCGTGCATATGCAACTGTATATACAGTGTACCCCATGATCACCTGGGACGAGCACAAGCGTCTCAGGAACCTGGCCGATCACGGCGTCGACTTGGACGATCTGGATGGATTCTTCGACGGTGAGCTGCTCACGATGGAAGACGTGCGTGAGGCTTACGGGGAAGTCCGATTTCAGAGCGTGGGCCTTTTCCAAGGAGTGCCGCTGTTTGTCGTCTGGGCACCTCGTGGCGGTGACGACGTACCCCATGTTATTTCGGCTCGTAAAGCGGTGAAACATGAAGAGCAAGCGTGGCACTGGCGCTACTCCAAGCGCCCCTAAAGGCAAGACAGATTGGGCACGGCTGAAGTCGATGCCCGATGGTGACGTGCGATTTACCAAAGATGCGCCTCGTACGCTGCCGCAAGATTGGGCGCGGGCGGTCGCGCACCGCGGGCTGCCGGTGCCGCCGCGTAAGCAACAGATCGCGTTGCGCGTCGACGTCGATGTGTTGGAATGGTTCAAAGCACAAGGTGATGGCTACCAAACGCGCATGAACGCAGTCCTGCGCGAGTTTCGGGACGCTCACCTCGCGGCAGCCCATCCGTAACCGGCGTCATTCAGCTCATCAAAACAACTCGATAGGGTCGACATCCAGTGCCCATCGGACGCGTCGGGCGCTCTGCAGTTGCTCTACTGCAGGAAGCCACGAATCCAAAAAGTGGTGCAGGCTGGAGCGGTCCGCGCCCTCGATGAGAAGTTGCGCGTGATAGCGGCCCGCGCGTTTTGACATTGCGGCGGGCACTGGTCCCAACAATTTCAGGCCTCGCGGAGGGGTGCCCGCGAGCTTGCGAGCCTCTGTCAGAAACTCGAGCGCGCTCTCCGCGGTCTTTGCGGAGTCACGGACTGCGGCAAGCCGGCTGAACGGCGGCCACGAAGCTTGCTCCCTCTCTGTGAGGGCCGTGCGCGCGAACCCGTCATACCCTTCCGACAGCAGACTCAGGAGCAGTGGATGGCCCGGAAACTCGGTTTGTATCAACACTTCGCCGGGCTTGGTGCCGCGGCCCGCGCGTCCAGCGACCTGTACTATGGTTTGGGCAAGCCGCTCCGGTGCGCGGAAGTCGGTGCTGAACAATCCTTGATCGGCGTTGAGTACGACCACGAGTGTCACGTTCGGGAAGTCGTGGCCCTTCGTTACCATTTGTGTCCCGACCAGAATGCGTGCTTCGCCGGATGACATGCGGCGCATGACCTCCTCCATGTCGCCGCGCCGACGTACGACGTCCCGATCCAGCCGCGCCAGTGCTACGCCTGGAAAAAGGCTGGCTAGCGATTCTTCGATACGTTCAGTACCTTGGCCCACCGGTTTCACGGCAAACCCGCACTGCGGGCAACGTGAGGGTAATTCCGTGTCGAATCCACAGTGGTGGCATCGGAGCCGCCCGGCGGAAAGGTGGACGGTTAATCGGGCATCGCACTCTCGACAGGGGGCGATCCAACCGCATGCCGTGCACAGCAGAGTAGGCGCATAGCCACGCCGATTCAGGAACACCAGCACTTGGCCGTCGTCGCGGAGATGCCGTTCGATTGCCTGAATAGCGGGTGTTGATACGCCTGCGTGCCCGGCGTTAGAGCGAAGGTCTACCAGCGACATGCGTGGAGGTTCCGCCTTCGCAGCCCTATAGGGTAACGCGAGGCGGACGTAGCGACCCCCAGCCACATTCTGCAGGGATTCGAGCGCGGGGGTGGCCGAGCCGAGTAGCACCGGTACGTCAGCTCGCTGAGCTCGCACTACCGCCAGGTCGCGTGCGGAGTAGCGAAAGCCACCCTCGTGTTGTTTGAACGAGGAGTCGTGTTCCTCGTCGACGATGATGATTCCGAGGTCGGGAACCGGTGCGAAGACGGCCGAGCGCGTACCCAGCATAATTCGCGCGTGGCCGCTAAACGCCTGGCGCCACGCCGTCAGTCGCTCGCTGTCGGTCAGCGCGGAGTGCAACACGGCCATGGGCGTGTCGAAGCGGTCGCGAAATCGACCGACGAGCTGCGGCGTAAGGCCAATCTCGGGCACCAACACCAGGGCGCGGCGTCCCTGTTGGAGGACTCGCTCCACTAGCCGCAGGTAAACCTCGGTCTTGCCGCTACCGGTGACGCCATGAAGGACGAAGGCGCCGAAGTGTCCCAAGGCCGCCCCGACGGCGTCTACGGCAACGCGCTGCTCCTCGCGAAGATCGGGGCCCGCAGTTCGGACGGCAAACCGCGCCTCGCCGCCAGCCAGTGCAACCTCCGCCGAGAGAACCCACCCGCGCGTCGCCAGCGATCGCGCAGCGTCGCGCCAGTTAGGCAGCGCCTCATCCAGCACTACCGCCGAAACGCCGACACCCGCCGACGCGAAAGGCTCCCCACGCGCCGATGCCGAAGCACCATCGCCCGCTGACGCGGAGGGCTCCCCACGCGCCGATGCCGAAGCGCCATCGCTCGCTGACGCGAAAGGCTCCCCACGCGCCGATGCCAAAGCACCATCGCTCGCCTGCGCGGAAGGCTCCTTACTCACGAACGTCGCGCCGCTCTCGCGCATGAGCGAGGACTCGCCCACATGCGCCGCCGCCCCACCGGCCACCAAAAACCCCAACAACTCCCTCTGCTTAGGCGCCCGCCGAGGCTCCCCCCGCGTCCACGCCTCTCGCCCATCCGGCGTCACGCTCCACCGCTCTTCGTGCGCCTCGGCAGCCGCCCCCATCCGCATCGCCTTCGGCAACGCCGTAGACAGCACCTCCCCGATGGGGTGGTGGTAGTACTCCGCAGCCCACCGCAGCAGGGCGAGCGCGGAGGCATCGAGCACCGGCCGGGGGTCGAGCACCTCGAGGATCGGCTTCAACCGCTCAGGTGGAACGTCCGAGGAATCGGCCGCCTCCATCACGATTCCAATCAGCTTCTGCCGACCAAACGGCACCCGCACCCGCATCCCCGGCTCGATCGGCGCACTCCAAAGGGTCGATTCGGGCGGCAAATAGTCGAACAAGCGCTTGAGCGGCGTGTCGAGCGCCACACGGAAAACGCAGGCCGGGGTCATGGTCTCAATAAAATCAAAGGGTTACGCGTGTGAAGGCGAGTCCCCGCTGGGGACGTTACCGCTGCCGCGGCTCCAGTCAACCCGCGTACGAGCATGCGCGTTATACGGGGCATGTCGGAGTTTGCTACATTCGCGTCGCCTTATAGCATGCCGGTTGCATCACACGGCGACGTGGAACTGTCGGAATCGTCTAACAATGCCCGTTCCCGTGCGCTGAACCAGTTTCTGGCCGGCGTCGAGCTCAAGGCATTCAAAATCGCCCAAGCTGCGCTCCGACATGAGGATGACGCCCTGGACGCCGTGCAGGATGCGATGCTGCAGCTGGCCCGTGCCTATGCGGATAAGCCGGCGGAGGAGTGGAAGCCGCTCTTCTATCGCATACTAGAGAATCGCATTCGTGACATGCAGCGCCGGCGAACCGTGCGCGGTCGTGTCATCGCCTGGATGCCATTCCGCGGCGACGAAGAGGAGGACGAGCCAGACCCGATCGCGCAGGCGCCGAGTCCGGATCCGTCCCCGGTGAAGAAGCTCGAATTGGCAGAGGCCATGGATGCGTTGGAAAGGGCCCTCGCTGACCTCCCTCGGCGGCAGCAGCAGGTATTCATGCTGCGCACGCTCGAAGGTATGGACGTCGCGGAGACCGCAATTGCGATGGGCTGCTCCGAAGGCAGCGTAAAAACACATTATTTTCGCGCGCTTCAGGCGCTGCGGGAGCAACTCGGGGAATTGGTATGAGCGGGCAGGGTGGTGAACAGCTGACGGACTTCGAGCGGCTCTCGCGCCAAGCGCTTGAGGAAAGCGTACTGCGCATCGACGGCCGCGTCCGCTCACGCCTCAACCAGGCACGCCAGGCAGCGGTTGAAGCAGCGTCAGCACGACGCCGTCCGCTTTTCTCGCGTTTCTTTACGCTGGTTCCGACCGCGGGTGCCGCGGCGGCGGCGGTCCTTGTGACCATGATTCTCTGGCATCGCGGGCCGCAGATTGAGCCGCCCATCGTGGCCGACAGCGCGCACTCGGTGGACTTGGATCTTCTGGCGGACGGCGAAGGGCTCGACCTAGTGCAGGACGGAGACGGCTCCGGCTCGTTCTACGAATGGGCGGCGGAACAGACGGAGGCGGGTGGCAGCGAGACGGACACCTGATGTTGAACCGGTGCTCCCGGCTGGTGTTGGCCTTCGCGGTACTCGCGGCCGGCTCCGGTGCCGTGCTCGCCGACGATCCTCCTCGCAAGCCCAGCCCTCCCGCGCTCGACGACGAGCTGCTGGAATTTCTGGGCAGTGTCGACCCCTCGTCGGATACGGTGCAGGCGGACGACGGCTCGTGGATCGAATTTCTTTCGCAGACAGACATCGGCAAGGTGGCCAAACCGGCCAATCCAACGGTCATCGCGGCGAAACCCGCCACGCCTGCACCGAAGCCGAGCGCGCCAGGGGCGAAACAAGATGAATAACAGACAACGCTCTGTGTTAATCGCACTGCTACTTGCAAGCGCGGCGCCCGTGTTCGCGCAGCAGGAGCCGGTTGCGCCTCCGCCGTCAGCTCCCCCGCCGGCGGCGAGTGCGCCCGCCGCGCCTGTGCAGTGGTCGAGTCTGTCGCCGGACCAGCAGAAACTCCTTGCGCGCTTCGGCAATCAGTGGAGCACTTTGCCGCCGGAAAGGCAGCAGGCGCTCTCACGCGGCAGTCAGCGTTGGCTCGGGATGACGCCAGACGAGAAGGGCCTGGCGCGCCAGCGTTTCAATCAGTGGCACGCCCTACCCCCGGAACAGCGCGAGGCGTTGCGCGAGCGCTGGCAGAAATTTCAGTCACTGCCGCCCAATCAACAGTCGGCCGTGCGCCAGAACTACCATAGGTTCCAACAGTTGCCGCCCGGCCAGCGCCAGATGCTGCGCGAGCGATGGCACAACGCCACCCCCGCACAGCGTCAGCAGATGTTAGATCACAGCCGCGAGATGCGGATGAGACGGATGGAACAGCGCGGCGCCCCGATGGCGAGACCCCCCGCGAGACCGCCTCACTGAGGCGTCGGATCGAAAGGCACCGCGCGGGCCCACCCAAATCGCGACGCGGCAGTGACATGGGCTCAGTGCGCCAAGCCGTGCCTAGGCTCATCCGGGCCCCGTTGCCCCTTGCCCGCGATGCCGACACTTCAACTCAGTTCAGTGCGCCGGAGCCGCGACCACCCGCACCCGCACCGGTATCGGCACATTGCAAACATCAACATGCCCCGCCGGCACCTTGAACCATTCCTCATGGCGGTTGCGGCGTGCGTCGATGTAGTCCGTGAAAGTCTGTGTGTCCGTCCGAAGCT
>JAQGOE010000129.1 GCA_028293725.1 Gammaproteobacteria bacterium
ACACACCGGGGCAGGCCAACACCCCGAAATTCCTCGGACGGGTCTCCGGGCTTCAGAAAGCCTACTCGGGCTGCCCTTTGTGCGCGGGCACCAGCGTGACACTGGGGTTTGCCAACTGCGCGAATCACCCGCTGTGGCACGAGCCACTGCCTCCCACCATCACGTGGCTACGCTGCGCATCTTGCGGGCACGTGCATAACCAGAGTTACTGGACCGAAACTGGACTGACCGAGTTACGGCGCAATGAGCCGGCGGACGCGCTCGCGCAAACCTCGGCAAAGTTGCAGGCGCGGCGTGGGGCCTGGGCACCCGTGGTAGACAAGGTTGTGGGTTTGCTGGGTGGTTATCGTACTGTGCTCAACAGGGAAACCCGGCCCATCTGGGTGGATGTAGGGTGCGGCGACGGCACCCTGATCATGACGGCGACCGACAGTGGCATCGCCGCGATCGGACTGGAGACGCACGCTGCGGCTGTGACGCAGATCCAGGGCCTGGGTTTCAACACGCTGCATCACGACTTCGTACCGCTGAGATTCGAAGTCACGCCAGACGTGCTGTCGATGATGGATGTTCTGGAGCAACTTCCCTTTCCGCGCGAGGCGCTGGGCAAAGCGGCGCAGGTGTTGCGTCCGGGCGGCGTGTTGGTCGTCAGCACCGCCGACATGGCCGCCTCGAGCTGGCGGGTCATGGAGGTGGAGAAGGTCAATCCCTACTGGACGGACCTCGAGCGCCTTCACAACTTCAACCGCGAGCAGCTCGTGGCCCTGTTGCGCGACACTGGCTTCGAGATCGCGGACTTCGCCATTGGCGACCGGGCCATGGCGCAGATGGAAATCTACGCCATCCGCAAGCCGTAACACGCAGTAGGCTCGCGCTTGAGACTCAGCCTCTGGCTAGCGAGCTTCTGATCTGCTCTACCGCAGATCGCAGGAAAGCGATGAGCGGCTCGAGCGAGGGCCGGCGCGACAGCAACGGCTGTGAGCGAATCGCCTCGTAGGCCTCGCGACTGGCTTCGAGCCGGCGCGTATGGTCGACAAACCAATCCATGTCGAGAAAGTCCTGGTAGTTCACCAGGGCGGACGGGTTGAAATCCCGGCCCAACAGCCGATCCCCGTTATAGAGCGGTACACAACCGCCGAACCAGGCGTCGAGCAGCTTCTCGGTATGGTAGCCGGGGTAGAGCGAGTTCTCCGGGCACAGACAGAAACGGAACTGGCTCAGCACCTCGAATTTCGAACGGTGCAGTGGATTGTTGAACATGTGGCCATAGCCGGTCACCGGTCCCGCGGCCTGCAGCGCCATGAACATGTTGATGCGCAGCGCCTCGGGGTTGGCGGCCACCAGCACGCAGAAGCCGTCCGGGCGCGCCTGCGGCGCCGGACGCGGACGCAGCAACGCATCGATCGGAATGAGCTCCTCGTAGCCGTGTGTCAGGGCACCGGTAGGTTGTGGACGTTGGCGCCAACGCTCATTGAAGCCGGGCCAATCGAGACGCCACCACCACAGTGGCAGCCGGAAGTTACGGCCGCCGTAGGTGTCATAGTCGAATGACAACGCGAAGCGGTGACGCAGGAAGTCGGGCCGGACGTTCTCGCCGATGAACTGGATGGTTTTCTCGGCCGGGACCGGTTGGTTACCGAAAAGCGAGGCTACCACGACCTCGGCGGACGCGACGTCTGCGACGATCTCGATCTCACCGAAGGCCTCACCAAACACGTATGGCAGAAAGGCCGCGTTGTTCGCGGCGGAAAACGCTCCAGGCCAGAAGTTGGTGAAGCAGACGCGCAACCCCATCAGCGCGCCGCCCGCAGTGCTCCCAGGGGTCCGAGGTAGTAGTCCGGCGCCGAGGTAACGTTAGGCATGTCGATGGGCGTGGGGAAGACGCGCCGGCACTCCTCGAACTGGTGATCCGAGCGCCGCACGTAAGTGAGCTCGAGCAGATCGTAAATGATGGCGCCGCCGATGATGCCCAGGCCGCCGTTGTTGTTGGCATGGACGTGGACGACCTGGTGCGTGGCATCGAGCTTGCGCAGAATGGCTTCGAACTTCTTGTAAAACAGGGGACCGGAAGGATGGCCGCCCGCTCCCGCGAAGTGATGCATCTCCATAACGATCTGCGAGAACTGGCGCAGCGTGCTGTCCGGCATCGCCTCGAACAGGTCCCACTCCGCGCCTTCGATATCCATTTTCAACACGAGGTCGTTGCGGCCTAAGTGACCATTGCGTTGAATGAGGGTATCCAGCGTGCACATCACACCGTCGGGGCTATCCTGGGCCGCAATGCCGATGCGAAACCAGTGAAAGGCCGGATGGCTCACCGGCACCGCCTCGATGGTGTGATCGTACTGATAGATCTGACAGCCGAGGTCGGCCATCTCCAGATCCCAGGACACATCGCCGGCAATTCCCAGCGAGTAGGCGACGGCACCGTGCAACCCGCTGTCGAGCATGATGTAACCGCCGTCGTTCTGACATCCCTTGCGCACCAGGGTGCCGCCGACCACGTCCATGGGGCTGATCAGGCGCAGAATCGAGCGGACGCTCTCTCCCATGCCCAGATCCGGCGTGCAGATGACTGACGGGTCCTTGCGGAGCAGGGCCGGGGCGGCGGTTTTGAGGACCCTCGGCACGTCCGCCAGCAGGCGGTTGTTGAAGGCAAAGACGTTTTCACCGCGATACAGGAAATCGAAGTCGTAGCTGCCGAGCGCGCGCCGGAAATTCTGGGAATTTCCCTCTCCGGGAAACAACCAGTCGTGCAGCTCAATGATGATCAGGGCGAAGCGATCGACCCACTCGGTGTTCTTTGCGAACAGCGACGCCTCGCCGCCTTCGATGTCGATCTTGCAGATCAGGGGGAAGAGTTGCACCGCGTCGGCCTCTGCCAATATCTCGGGGACACTCACCACGGCGACGGGCACCGCACCGCTCTCGCCGACGCGGAATCCCCAGTCGCTGTGTCCCGGATCGCTCAAGAAGGCGGTGCCGGCCTCAGCACCCACGGCCGCTTCCCGCACCACGATGTCGAGCCCTTCGGTGTTACGTCTCAACAGCTCCGCGTTACCCTTCTCCGGCTCGACGGCCACGACGCGACCGGACGAGTACTGCAGCGCGAAGTACACCGAGCTCGCCCCGATGTTCGCTCCGGCATCGATGACCAGCGGCCGCTTGCCGCCGGCCGCCTGGGCAGCGACGTAGCGCGCCAGGCTTTGGAAGCGGGCATCCGGATGGATCTGGTAGTCCGCGGCCCGAAAAATCTGGTCGACGACACCGGCGTCGCCAACACTGTTGGCGCGGAAGAGAAACTTGCGCTGGCCTCCGCCGGGGAGATTCAGCATCAGCTCTGCAAGGTTTGTCATGTGTCAGATTATGGTCAACGGAGCCAGGGTGTTCCGCGGCCTGGGTCGCAATCCGACATAAGTCGCGAGGCCGCCGCCGCGGGGGGGAGGCGCGTAACCTCCACCACTCTGGCGCTTGTCGTCTCGCGCATACATTGACGCGCTGGTGGGACAACGGCCACGCTTCAGGATGAATGCCGCCGCTGGGAGCTGCCCATCGGCGCACCCACGCGACAGCCAATCTGCGGGCAGCGCCCGGGCTAAATTGCTCACACGAGCTTAAGATTCAATCAGTTAAGATTGGCGGAGAGGGTGGGATTCGAACCCACGTGCCGGAATTACCCGACCATCCGATTTCGAGTCGGCGCCGTTATGACCACTTCGGTACCTCTCCGGCGGAACAATTTAGGGCAGATTTGATCTGCCAACGGCGCGTTCGGCCGCCCCATTTTGCGGGGGTGGTATTCTAGCGGAAGCTGGTGACAGGAGGGGAGGTTTGCAAAAGATGCGTAGAGGAGCCCGAAGGCCTCGATCGCTCGCCGTGCCACAGGCGGCGCGGCTTGCCGGACTGACCGCTGCAGCGGTGCTTCTGGCGAGCTGCACACCGGCGCCCCCGGCGCTCGAGCAGATCCGCGCCCGCCACGAGCTTCGGGTGGTCACGCTGAACCTGCCGACGTGCTACTACCTCGGGTCGCAGGGAACCGAAGGCCTCGAATTCGAGCTCGCTCGCTCGTTCGCCGCAAAACTGGGCGTAACCCTTTCCATGTACCCGGTGGCTAATGAGCGCGCCATGCAGGCCGCGTTGGCTTCCGGACGCGCCGACATCGCCGCCGCGCAGTTGACCGCGACTGCGGAGTGGCGCCATGCAGGCGTCGCCGCGGAGCCGTACTCCCGTATTCCGCAGCTCGTGGTGTATCAACGCGAGAGCGCCAAGCCACGTAGCACACTGCAGCTCGAAAACGCCAAACTGGCCGTCCGCGCCGGGAGTCCGCAGGAGCGGATCCTGGAGCACCTGCAGAAGACCGTCGCACCGACTCTGAAGTGGGTCGAGACAGCCCCGACGAACGCGGACCCGCTCGAAGACGTCGACTCGGGAAACGCCGACTACGCGATCATCGACGCTCGCGAGTTCTCGTTCGCGCATCACCTCTACCCGGACGTGCACGTAGGCTTCTCCTTGCCGGCGGATCGTCCCGTGCAATGGATCGTGCGCCGCGGCGCCAGCGACCTGCTCGAAGGCGTGAATGTCTTCTTCCGGCAGATGCGCGAATCGGGCCGGATGGTAAGGGTCATCCAGCAGGCGACGGGCGAGATACGCTCCTTCGCTTACGAAGAGTCACGCGAATTCCAGACGAACCTGGCGGACCGGTTGCCCCGGTTCCGGCCCCTGTTCGAACAGGCATCGGAGGAGTCCGGTATCGACTGGCGGCTGCTGGCCGCGGTGGGATACCAGGAATCCAAGTGGAACCCGATCGCGCAGTCCAATAGCGGCGCCCTCGGGGTCATGATGTTGACCTCGGACACCGCCGATGCCATGGGAATCAAGGATCGCACGAACCCGCAGCAGAGCATTTTCGCCGGCGCCCGGTATCTCGCGGAGGTGCGTGGGAAAGTCCCCGACAGGATTCCGGAGCCGGATCGTACGTGGTTTACGATTGCGGCCTATAACGTGGGGTTCGGGCATGTCGAGGATGCGCGGATCCTGGCGCAGATGGATGGCAAGAACCCGGACTCGTGGGCTGATGTCCGCGACGAGTTGCCACGATTGGCTGAGGAGCGTTGGTTCGGGAAAGTTCGGCACGGCTATGCTCGTGGCTGGGAACCGGTGCAGTTCGTTGATCGCGTGCAGCGGTATTTGACGCTGCTCGAGTGGCAGCCTGGCGAAGGCGTGGCGAGTCAGGGGACTCGGGTGGAGACGGGGTTTTTTGCTACGGGGGGTTAGGCGCGGCTGAGGGGCCCGCCGTCGCGCGAGCTTCGGCACGGGCAGCGACGCCTCGCACGCAGATCTAGCCGCGTTTCTCGCCGAAGAAGTGTTTCAGCTGCGCGCTGCATTCCTCCATCAGGACACCGCCGAAGACGTCTACGCGATGGTTGAGGCCTTGCAGCGCGAACACGTCCACAATGCTTCCGGCTGCGCCGGCGCGTGGGTCCCACGCTCCAAACACCAACCTCCTTACTCGCGCGTGTACGATCGCCGACGCGCACATTACGCAGGGCTCTAATGTCACGTAGAGCGTCGTGTCTGTTAGGCGGTAGCTGTTGAGCGCTTGTCCGCCGGCTCTGAGCGCTTCTATTTCTGCGTGCGCGGTTGGATCATGAGCCGCGATGGGGCGGTTGACGCCGGTTGCGATGACGTCATCGCAACGAACCAACACCGCGCCGACGGGTACCTCGCCATTCGCTTGCGCCGCGGCGGCGTGCTCGAGGGCCAGGCGCATGAAGTCAATGTCAGTTCGCGGGGGCATAGCGGTCTGTGGCAACGGCCATGTGACTACTTAGCGTGTTTGTCTGCACCGCCACCGTGCGCCGCCGGCGGGGGCAGGAACAGCGCTGGATCTACGAAGGTCGCGTTGAGCGCCACTCCAAAGTGCAGATGCGGGCCGGTCACGCGACCTGTTGCGCCTACTTTCCCAATGACCTCGCCCGTGGTGACACTCTGCCCTGGTTTCACGTCGATCGCACTAAGGTGGCAATACATGGTGATCAGCCCTTCACCATGATCGATGAAAACGGTGTTGCCGTTGAAGAAATAATCGCCGGTGTCGATGACGCGCCCTGCCGCTGGCGCTTTCACGGGAGTACCTGTAGGAGCCGCGATGTCCATTCCTGTGTGCGGCGAGCGCGGTTCGTTGTTGAAGATGCGGCGCATTCCATACGAGCTCGACCGTACGCCCGGTATCGGCTGACGCAGCCGCAAAGTCACTGGTGGTGTATCCGAGAAGGTGGCGACGGTCGCTTTGATGTGTGGGATTTCCCGGTTCACGCGCTCCTCATCTTCTTTGGAGAGATCGACCTTGCCAGGGGCGACCTTCAGGGACTGCGTGACGTAGTGTTTGTCCGTGATGTCGAATCCCACTGTTTTTTCGGGTGTCGCGCCATCGCGTACGTGGACTGTCAGGTGTCCTGGCTTCTCGGACAGAGGGAGACCGACCAGGGCAACCCAGTGAGCGTTTGAGCGTAGGACCATGGCGCGCTGACCATCGAGGGTGACTACGGGGGCTTCGGTGGAGGTGCTTTCGATGGGGAGAATGAAAATGCCGCCTGGGACGAGAGAGGATTGGGGCAGCGATACGGTGGTCGCGGCGAAGCTCGGGCGGAAAGCGATGAGAGCCAAAGCAACAATGCACGCACGCGCAATCGCGCCCACACGCGTCGCCACCGCCTCGCCACGCGTCACTGTCTGGCCACGCGCCACCGCCTTGCTACGCATCGCCGCCCCGCTACGCGTCACCGCCGCGTCGCGCGGCACGACCGCACTGCTTCGCCGACCCATCCCGCCAATCGCCACCGATCTCACGCGCCCTTCACTCCTTTCCCGTCACACGCGCTTTCAGCTTTCCCTGCGCGAGGCGCGCCTCGATCTCGTCGCCAATACTTACCGAGGCCGCATCTCGCACTAGCGTGCCGTCAGGGCGCGTAACCATTGCGAAACCGCGTGCGAACGTAGCTAGCGGACTCGCCGTATCTAACGTCTTCACCGCCAGACTCAGCCGATGCTCTTGGCGCGAGGCGTACTCCTTCCATGCGTGACGCAAGCGCGAGTCGAATGACTCGTGGCGCAGTCGAAACTCGCGTACGAGCTGATCAGGCGAGTGCTGCACGAGTCGGGTGCGCAAATCGCCCAACCGGCTGCGGTCACTCTGGATGGTCGCGTTTACGGACTTCTCGAGCCGCAACCCGAGGTCATCGAGCCTCCGCACCTGCTGTTCGAGCCGCACTCCCGGATGCACGAGCCTCAAGCGCTGCACCGTGCTGTTCATCCGCGTCGCTATCGTCCGCATCTCGCGACCCAGTGCACCCGCCAGCCGTTGCTCCAGCTCATCGAGCTTCTGCGCTTGCTGCGAAAGTCGCACGCCTGGATGGACGAGCTTCAATCTAAGCAGCGCGCCGTCGAGACGCGCCTTAACCGAGCGGAGCTCCCGACGAATGCAGGCACTCATGCGTTCCGACGTTCGGGCAAGCGCCTCTAAACACGCGTTGCGATCGGGCGCGACGAGCTCAGCGGCCCCCGACGGGGTTGGGGCGCGCGCATCCGCGACAAAGTCCGCGATCGTAAAGTCGATCTCATGTCCGATTCCCGATACAACCGGGATCGAAGACGCGCAGATGGCGCGTGCCACGCGCTCATCGTTAAACGACCACAAGTCCTCGATCGAACCGCCGCCGCGCGCGACTATCAGCACGTCGCACTCCGCCCGCACGGAAGCCGTCTGCAATGCTTCAACGATCGCCGGGACGGAAGCCGCTCCCTGCACCGGCGTCGGATATACGAGCACCGACGCTGGCGGAAACCGGCGTGCGAGAATATGCAGCACATCGCGAATGGCGGCCCCGGACGGGGACGTCACCACCCCGATTCGTCGAGGGAAACGAGGGAGGCTTCGCTTCCGCTCGAGGGCGAACAGACCCTCGGCGGCGAGCTTCACCTTCAGGCGTTCGAACTCCCGCTTCAGGGCGCCGACGCCCGCCTCTTCCATGTGCTCGACGATGAGCTGGTAGTCGCCTCGAGGCTCGTAAAGGCCGATGCGGCCGCGGGCGAGCACCTGCTGCCCTGCCTTCGGCGTGAAGCCGAGTACCGAGTTCTTGAGCCGGAACATCGCGCACCGCACCTGGGCGTCGCGATCTTTGAGCGAGAAATACCAGTGTCCGGACGAGGGCTGCGAGAAATTCGACAGCTCGCCCTCCACCCACACGACCCCGAGCCCCCGCTCGAGAAGCATGCGCACTTCCCGGTTCAGGCGGGAGACGGTGAAGACGTTGCGCCCGGTTTCGGCGCCGGCCTGGACGCTGGAAGACATAAGAACAACCATAGCCCAATTCGTGCCGAGCGGCATGAGGTTTACCGGAGCGCGGTTACACCGTACAATCGCGCGCCTTATCCACACGGCACCGGCCTGCACCTGGTTCACGTTGGCCGCCTCCCGGCCACCCCATAACTAGCTGTCGGCGGTCATGGGCGGTCATGCGAATCCTCGAAGAAGCTCTGACCTTCGACGATGTCCTCCTGGTTCCGGCCTACTCGGAAATTCTGCCACGCGAGGTCGACCTCTCCACGCGTGTCACACGCAAGATCCGGTTGAACCTGCCGCTTCTTTCAGCGGCAATGGACACTGTCACCGAAGCGCGCCTCGCGATCACCATCGCGCAGGAAGGCGGCATCGGCATCATCCACAAGAGTATGACCATCGAGGCGCAAGCCCTCGAGGTCGGTCGCGTTAAGAAGTTCGAGAGCGGCGTCATCAAGGACCCGATCACGGTCTCTCCTAACATGACGATCCGCGAGGTCTTGGACGTCACGCGCTCGCGCGGCATTTCCGGCGTCCCCGTGGTCGTCGGACGCAAGGCGGTCGGCATCGTCACGCATCGCGATTTGCGCTTCGAAGAGAAGCTCGATGCGCCGGTGTCCTCGGTCATGACACCTAAAGAGCGACTCATTACGGTGCGCGAGAACGCGCCGAAGGAAGAGGTACTCGCCCTCCTTCACAAGCACCGCATCGAAAAAGTGCTCGTCATAAACGGTGATCACGAGCTCGTCGGCATGATCACGGTGAAAGACTTCCAGAAAGCGACGGAATTCCCGCGCGCTGCGAAGGACGACGGCGGCCGGCTTCGCGTAGGTGCCGCCGTTGGAACGACACCTGACACCATGGACCGCGTCGCTGCGCTCCGTGAATCCGGCGTAGATCTCATCGTAGTCGACACCGCGCACGGACACTCACTCGGCGTCATCTCGATGGTCGAGCGGATCAAAGCGAAGTGGGGGGACCAGCAGGTCATCGCTGGAAATATCGCCACCGTTGAAGCCGCACGCGCGCTCGTGGACGCGGGCGCGGACGCTGTAAAGGTCGGCATCGGCCCTGGCTCCATCTGCACGACTCGTATCGTGGCGGGTGTTGGCGTGCCGCAGATCTCGGCGGTCTCGAATGTCGCTGACGCCCTGCGCGACACTGATGTTCCCGTCATCTCGGACGGCGGTATTCGGTTCTCCGGTGATGTCGCGAAGGCCATCGTCGCCGGTGCGCACGCGGTGATGATCGGCAGTCTTTTCGCCGGTACCGAAGAGTCACCCGGCGAGGTCGAGCTCTACCAGGGCGCTTCGTATAAGTCTTATCGTGGCATGGGCTCGTTGGGAGCGATGGCGGAGCGCCACGGCTCGGCCGACCGCTACTTCCAGGACGCGGCCACCGAGCTCGAGAAGCTCGTGCCGGAGGGTGTTGAAGGTCGCGTGCCCTACAAGGGCAGCGTCGTATCGATCGTCCACCAGCTCGCGGGCGGCCTGCGGGCGGCGATGGGGTATACGGGAAGCGCGAACATCACTGAAATGCGCACGCGCCCGGTGTTTGTTCGAATTACGAATGCCGGCATCCGTGAGAGTCACGTCCACGACGTCAGCATCACGAAAGAGGCGCCCAACTACCGGGTGTCGTGAACGATGGCGAGTGTTGCACGACCGACCCCTTCGACAGTCTCTCATGCGGATATCCACGCCCACCGCATCCTGATCCTCGACTTCGGTGCGCAGTACACGCAACTCATCGCGCGACGCGTGCGTGAGTTCGGTGTGTATTGCGAGATTCATCCCTGGGATATCACCGACGAAGAAGTTCTCGCGTTCAAGCCGCGTGGCGTGATCCTCTCGGGTGGCCCCGAATCCGTCACGGATGAGCAGCCGCCTAAGGCGCCCCCCGTTGTCTTCACGCTAGGCGTGCCGGTCCTGGGCATTTGCTACGGCATGCAGACCATGGCGCAGCAACTCGGTGGCCGCGTCGCGGCGTCCACGGAGCGTGAGTTCGGCTACGCCGAGGTCACCGTGACGGGGGCGTGCAGGCTGTTGGACGACATCCAGGACCGCCGCAACGCGAACGGCCGTTCCGTGCTCGATGTCTGGATGAGCCACGGTGACCGGGTTGACGCTCTGCCCGCCGGGTTCGTCGCCACAGCTTCGAGCGGCACCATTCCTTTCGCTGCCATGAGCGACGAAAGCCGCCGCTTCTACGGCGTGCAGTTTCATCCCGAAGTCACGCACACGACACAGGGAAGCCGACTGTTGGAGCGGTTCGTGCGCGAGATCGCTGGCAGCGACGCACTCTGGAGCGTCGGCAACATCATCGAGGATGCGATCGGACGCGTCCGCGAGCAGGTCGGCACCGGCAAAGTACTGTTGGGGCTCTCAGGCGGCGTCGACTCATCGGTGGTCGCCGCCCTCCTCCACCGCGCGATCGGAAGCCAGCTCGTGTGCGTCTTTGTCGATCATGGCTTGCTGCGGTTGAATGAAGGCAACCAGGTCATGAGCACGTTTGCCGAGCACCTTGGAGTGCGAGTCATTCGTGTCGACGCCGAGGCTCGCTTCCTCTCGGCGCTCGCAGGCGTCTCGGACCCGGAAGCGAAGCGCAAGATCATTGGGCGATTGTTTGTTGAGGTCTTCGACGAGGAAGCAAAAAAGATCAGCGGCGTGCAGTTCCTTGCGCAAGGCACGATCTATCCGGACGTCATCGAGTCCGCGGGCAGCCGCACGGGCAAGGCTCACGTGATCAAATCCCACCATAATGTCGGTGGGCTTCCCGAGAAGATGAATCTGAAGCTCGTCGAGCCGTTGCGCGAGCTTTTCAAGGACGAAGTACGTCAACTCGGTGTCGAGTTGGGTCTGCCCCGCGAGATGGTCTACCGCCATCCCTTCCCGGGCCCCGGCCTCGGCGTCCGCATCCTCGGCGAAGTCCGCAAGGAATTCGCCGACCTCCTCCGCCGCGCCGACGCCATCTTCATCGACGAGCTCCGCAAGCACGACCTGTACGATCGCACGAGCCAGGCGTTCGCCGTGTTCCTCCCCGTACGCTCCGTCGGCGTCATGGGCGACGGCCGCCGCTACGATTACGTCGTGGCACTACGTGCAGTCGAAACAATCGATTTCATGACGGCCCACTGGGCCAAGCTCCCCTACGAATTCCTCGCGCACGTTTCGCTACGCATCGTGAACGAAGTCGCCGGCATCTCCCGTGTCGTCTACGACATCTCTGGGAAGCCGCCTGCGACGATAGAGTGGGAATGATTCAGTGCGCTGCTTGCAGCCCGGAATGAACACGATCGGCGGTTTATCAGTCATGCGGCCGGCAACGAGGTAATGGATGCGGGCCCCGTCGCCCGATGTGAAGAAAGCATCGTGAATGGCCGGCAGATCTGCGTTTCCTTCCTCCGGGCGGGCTTCGATATCAAGAAGAATGGTAGAAATGGCGTCGTGCGAGATCAGGATCTTTTCTCCTGAGCCCGCCCGTTACCGTATCGTCGAGCACAGCATTGGGAGTGAATACGCTCCGGCAGGCTTTCCGCTAGACGGCTGCGTAGCGCGTCATGACAATGCCGCCGCCGAATTGCTGGCACTCGGCGAGCGACAGCTGTGATTTGGCGCCGTCCGGAAACAGTCGCTTTCCCGCGCCCAGAATCGTCGGATAAATCATCAACCGATATTCATCGACGAGGCTGTGAGGGGCCAGTTGATGAACGATCGATGCGCTGCCGAAGATCAGAATTTCGCCATCGCCTTCGGCCCTCAGGGCTTTCGCCGCTGCGGCCAGATCGCCGTTCCAGATCGTTGTTTGGCCCCAACTCGCGCTCTTCAGCGTGCTCGATGCCATGTACTTGGGCAGCGTGTTTATGCGGTCGGCATAGCCGGACTCATCCTTGATGTGAGGCCAAGCCGCCGCGAAGGCCTCATAGGTCGCGCGCCCGAAGATCAACGCGTCGGCGGCGAACAGTTCTTTTTGCTTGAACCTGTCGCCTTCGGGACCGCGGCTGAATGGTCCCGTCCAGTTGCCAAGACCTGAGTTTTCCATTCCGACGGGATCCTCAATCACACCGTCCAGGGAAATATATTCCGTCACCACGATCTTCTTCGCCATATCGCTCTCCATTGTTGTGATCATAAGACGAGCGATCGGCGTCTGCGCCGACACGGCCGCTTCGGTTAATTTCCAAGGAGCGACGCCTGTGTGCACCCGCTGGATAGTGGTTGCATCTGTCAGTCGTCGGGAAGGAGTGCCGGGTTCCAGGCGACTTCCCACATGTGGCCGTCGGGGTCCTGGAAATAGCCCGCGTAGCCGCCCCAGAACGTCTTTCGAGCCGGTTTGATGATGTCGGCGCCGGCGGCCTCGGCCTGCTTCATAATGGCATCGACTTCCTCAGTGGAGCGGACGTTGTGGCCAATGCTGAATTCGGTGGGACTTCTGTCAGACCTCGCGATCCCGGCGTCGATCGCAAGGTCGCCCCGCGGGAAGACGGCAAGCTTCAGCCCGGACTGCAGATCGAAGAAGGCGACGGCACCGTGCTCGAATTCCTTCCCCACAATGCCTTCGGTCGGAAAGCCCAGACCGTCCCGATAGAATTGGACGGCTCGTTCCAGGTCGTCGACGCCAAGCGTGAGCATCGTGATGCGCGGCTTCATGCTGTTCTCCGCTCTTGAAGAATTCGATTTTGTGCGAACAGGTGCAGCGGCGGAGCAACTCGGCCACGCAAAGGCCACCAACAATGAGCTCATCATTGGTGTGAGTTGCTTTCGAGTGATCCGATCTTCGCGCCGCAACAACCCGTTATCCTCCACCACGAAAGGTGCGTTCGGGATTGCCCAGCCGCTGATCCGCGCTACATCCAATATTCTTATTGGGAGCCCCCGGGCTGGTCTTGATCAAAACGGCCAACTGGTGCCCAATCGGCGAGAGTTTCCGGCCGGCGGAGAGAACGGAGGACCGATGCTTGCTCGGCAGGCGGGAACGTATAGCGAACATGGTGTCAGCCACCCGTTGCGGGACCACTTCTCGTGCGTCTGGGTAAACCGGCTGTCGCAGTCCGGTGGAGCTCCGTTCGTAGTTATTCCGGACGGCGCCATTGACCTGCAGTGGGTTGCCGGACGGTGGCGCGTGGCCGGGCCGGACCGCCAGCCAATGACCGAGCAGCTTCCGGCCGGAGCGGTCGTGGTTGGCTTTCGATTCCAGCCCGGAAGCGCCTCGGCGTGGTTGAGCGCCGCAGCGTCGGAGTTTTGCGGCCAAAGGGTGTGGCTGGAGGATGTTTGGGGACGAGCCGGCCGCGAGGCCGACATGCTGACGACGGCGCTCGGCCCAGATCCTCTGATTGATGCTCTTGAAGGCATGCTGAGCCAATGGGCAGCATCGAAGCCCCTGCCGAACGCAGAGATGACGATGGCGTACCGGCTGCTCGCCGAGGGGCCGGCGCCAGAGCAATATGTGGTGCCCCGGCTTATGGCTGAACTCGGTCTTAGCGAGCGCACCCTGCGCCGGCGCTTTGAAGACGCATTTGGTTACGGGCCAAAGACACTCGACCGCATTCTGCGGTTTCAGCGCTACCTCAGTTCCGGGCATGGCCTCGATCCTGGTACAGCGGCGCGCCGGGCCGCGGCGGCGGGCTATGCTGACCAGTCTCACCTTGTGCGAGAGTGTCGTCGCCTCGCGCTTCGCACGCCGGGTCAACTGCCCTGACGGAAACGGACCGCGATCTTCAGAGTCGAAAGCGTCATGGCTGAACCTGCGCGCCCTTTATCCGCGTGTCTGTCGCGATCCAGTTGGTCTCCCATGATTTTCCTCCGTCGTCCGAATACGCCTGCTCGAAATGGCATGAGTTCGCGGTGAAGTTCGAGATCGTGAAGCGGACGCGAATCGGTTTTCCGTTGAAAGCCTCGGAATCGTAGAATTCGCCGCGGCCGTTCCGGAATGCGCCGATCGTTGGTGGCGGCGAGATCGCCCCGATCTTGCTGTTCGCGAAATTCAGACTCCACTGGTGCGCTTCGGGATCGTAGAGCCGCAGCGATAGCGCCTCGATCTGCCCGGCGGGTCCGCGGACTTCGAGCTCCACCAGATTTGCGCGGCCGTTCCAGATCTTTCGAACGACTGTCGTGCCGTCATAGACGACCCAGGTCTTGGACCCCGAGAGGGGATGAACGAGGCGAGACAGATGGGTCTTCCAGGTGCCGATCTCAAAATCGAAATCATGCTGTCCGTCCCGTTCCGCGTGAGCCGGTGCCACGGAGACTGTCGCAAGCAGGGCGACAAGAGAGGTCACCTTCTTCATGTTGGTTATGATTTCTGACGCGTCAGGTCGGCCATGAAATTCGATACCCAGGTCTTCCCGAAATCGGCGGAGAAGGACTGTTCGAAGCGGTAGCTGTCGGGCCCGGTCGGTGACCATACCTGGCGCACCAGCATGGTGCGTCCCTTGTAAGAATCCTGCCCCATGAACGTGCCCACGCCATCATGGAATTCGCCGATTGCCGGCGCACCGACCGCTCCGCCCTGCGGGAAATAGAGATTCCACTGGTGAGTCGTCTTGTCATAGAAGAACAGGTTCAGCACCTGAAGATGGCTTGGCCCATCGGCCTCGATCGTTTCGACGTCGGCGTAACCATCCAGGATTTTCCGGGTGATCTTTATCCCATCATAGGTGACCCACTTCGTCGGCTCCGCGAAGGGATCGGGCACACGGCGAATGTGGGTGTGGAACGTGCCGACCGCGAAATCGAAATCGTGAATGCCATCGTTAAGCGGTGCGAGTGGCGCGGCCCGCGCGAAGGCCGGCGCGGTGACAAATATCGCCAGAGCGAGTGTAATGCGCATCATTGTGCCTGGCCTTTCGTGCGTGTGTAATTGTTGACCCAGTTCAGCTCCCACGTGCGGCCCCCGTCATCGGAGAAATACTGCTCGGACGAGGCATGATCCGCGTCCTGCTCTCGCGAGATGAAGCGCACGAGAATGCTGCGCCCGTTCAAAGTGTCGGGGCCTTCGAACTCGATGCCGCCATCGCGCAGTTCGCCATAGAGCGGGATCCCGAATGTCCCGTTGCCCGCACTCATGAAGTTGAGGCTCCATTGCTGCGCGTTCGAGTCGTAGAGCCTGAGCGCGATGAAGTGCAGATGTCCTGCGGCGCCGTCCTCTTTCACCTCGGCGACATTGGCTTTTCCGCCCCGGGTGGATGTGACGGTCTTGGTGCCGTCATACGTCACCCAGTCGTTCGCGTGCGCGAGCGGGTGCATCAGGCGCTTGGTGTGGATCGTCCACGTACCGACCTCGGAATCGAAATCGCGGCTTCCGTCGCGGGGCGGCGGCGGAGCGGATGGCGGGCTCTGGGCTAGCGCCGCGATCGGCGCCAGAAGGAGGACCGTGGCTACAACAAGTAGGTGGAGGCGCTGGCGGAATTTTTGGATCATCGGTGGCCTTTGAACGCGAAGGGAGGCGGCGAGCGCGCCTCGGGACGCCAGGATTTACTCAGAGGCGGCCCTTCCACTAAAGGGCCACTTAGGTAAAATTTGCTGGGCCACTCATCTTGAAGCGCGCCGGAATGGATCCGATCTTCGAACCCCAGTTCAGCCGACCGACGAAGGGGGGCGCGCGACGCCGCGCAGGCCGTGTTCGGTCAGCTGCGCGACGCGATCGCCGAGGGGCGGCTAGCCCCTCCTCCGGGCGTACTACCATCAGAAGTCCTCGGTGAAGGACGGCAGGAATGTCCGCTCCCGTTGTTCTGATCGTCTGCTTTGGAGCAGATGATCTGTCTGTGAGGGGTCGAAAGTACCAGGTGGCCGAACTACCGCAGCCAGCCAGGAGCGGCCGCTGCCGGCGTCGATGGGCTACGGCAATGCGGCCGTTCGCGGCGGATTGCGAGGAGCGCAATGGCTGAAGTCCGCAGCTTCAGCGATGCGCTAAGTGCGGCCAATCGTGCGCGAGTCCGGGCGAACGACAGACAGTATGAGGTATCTCTCTGGCGGCGCTGTCAGGACGCTGACAACTTTTGGACGATCGTCCGAATTGGGACGATCTTCCAAAACCTGTCAGGAGTCTGACAGCGGCTGGCAGGGGTAGTACCTCGTGCTCCCTTTTCTGAAGGCGAGGATTCACCAGATACCGACTACGGTAACAGCTCGTGTGCTCGAACCACCGACGCGTCACTAGCGTTGGCCGCCTGAAAGCCGGCAATTTCTCACGTGGAAAGCAGCTATCGATTGACGGAAAGGATATCGCGGGAGGACATTTCCGAGCACAGCGATCTAGGGGCCCCATGAAGACCCTTTGGCCGACTGTCGACCCATCGTCTCCGGGGATTGCTCGAAAGGCGCGTCAATATGAAATGAAGCTGCGGAGGGCATTAGCCATCGCTGCGAGAAGGAATTCACCTGGCGATCTGCGGATGACGGAGCTGTATGCCGGAGCCACCGTCGAGGGTGTTGACTCGAAGGTTCGGATGAAGAAGGCCACGGTTACCTTTTCAACTGCGCCATTTCGAGGTGGCTTACACCAAATCTACGACTGGGCAAACTTGGAGGAAACCACGGTGATCGAGCTTGCGGAGGTCTGATAAGGGAAGATAACCCCTCTGCCGTACGACTAACGGGCCATGAGCAGCCGGTAGGCTCGACCGACCAGTTCACAATTCCGGATTTTCGCACGGCAACCGCAAGTCGCCCATATCGTTGGGCGCGGGCCTCACGTGTCTGATGCCTTCAATCCAGGCGGAACTGGCGCCTTGCTTGTGCGCTGATCGTTTAAGAGCAACACGATGCCAACCATAACCACACCCGAGGCGAGCCATTCCCAGGTCGACACGACTTCTCCGCCCAGCGTCACGCCGAGGCAGAGCGCGACCACCGGATTTACCAAGGAATAACTAGCAGCGAGGCTCGCCGAAGTCCGAGACAGCAGCAACATGTAGGCGTTGAACGCGATGAGGCTGCCCAGAACCACGAGATACGCCCAAGCCAGCCATGCGCTGAGCACCAGCGACAAATGCCAGGATTCACTGCGCAGCGCCGACATGACGAACAGCACGAGACCCCCGCACAGCATTTCGCTCGCAAATCCCGTAGCACCCGTCGCGAGCGGGAAACGCCGCTGGCTCAAAACACTGCCGAGGGCCCAGCTGGTGGTACCAAGCCCTATCGCCAGGAGGCCGCCAGGAGAGCTGCGAATGCCCGACCCTTGAGTGAGCATGAGAACCCCCGCGAGACCCACCGCGACCGCGAGTAATTCACTACGGCGTGGATATACGCCGAAGGCGACATTGATCAAGACCAGAAGCAGGGGAATCACAGCAATGAAGGCAACAACCAGGCCAGACGCAATGGTCTGTTCGGCAAAGGCCACCCCGCCCATGCCACCGCCGAGCATCAACGTGCCGACGAGCAGCGCGTTGCGCCACTCGATGGCGTTCGGTAGCACCGCGCCGCGGGCCATTTGCCAGCCCATCAACAGCGCGCCGGCGCAGACAAAACGAGTGGCCATCAAGAAATACGGAGCAAAGCCCGCTAGAGCGAAGCGGATCGCCAGATAAGTGGATCCCCAGATCAGCCACGTAGCCGCCAAGCAGCCTACAACGAGCGGCGAGAACCGGCGGGGCGTTGGCCTGGTACCTGACGTAGTGTTCATTGGAACGATTATATCGAGAGGCCAGAATCGTTGTGACCTGTGGCGCACTTTCCGTCCCACTGGAAATCGAAGGTCATAGAGTGTGTTTGGTTGCCGACGCCGCCAGCCGCATAGTTATCTCACACCAGCCAGGGTCCTGACTTGCCACTAGCAGCCGCACTGTACCGGGGTCAGACCGGTACAGTGCGACGGAGCCGGTCGTACGCGTACATTCCGTTCGACTGTCCGCCGAGGCACGCTCTATCTGTAAGCCGTCTTATGTATCCGCATCAAGTAGATAAAGGAGGCGTTAGATGGACACCTTGATTGGAATCGCAGTGGTTGGGGTGTGGATCGCGATTTCTGTAGTGGGCTTGAAGAGGGCCTATGGTTCACGCGGCCCGTCGCCTCAAAAACCGAGCCGCCATTCACTGGCGATAGAATGAGCCGGAGGCTAGGAACCAGGCGGTTGGCTTGATGAACCTCGTTTTCGATCTCGATGGAACTCTCACCGACCCAGAACTCGGGATCTCCCGATGCATTGTGTACGCCCTCGAGCGGATGGGCTTTCCGGCACCTGAGCGGACCCAATTGCGCCGGTACATCGGGCCGCCGCTGCGCCAAGTGTTCGAGGAGCTTCTTGCAATTTCAGATCCGGCGCTCATCGAACGCGCGGTGGCGATCTACCGCGAACGCTTCGGAGAGGTAGGCCTGTATGAGAATGAGTTATATACGGGGACGGCCGAAGGCATCGAGCATCTCGCCGGATCTGGGCACCGGTTGTTCGTCGCGACCGCGAAGGCTCAGGTGTACGCGCAGCGAATCATCGAGCACTTCCAGCTGGGGCACCACTTCGTGGCGGTCTATGGCGCGGCACTATCGGGAGCCGGGTCGCGCAAATCCGAGCTGCTGACGCGGCTCGTGGTGGAGCAGGGTATCGAGCCAGGTGAGTCGGTGATGATCGGTGATCGCGGCAGCGATGTTTCCGGGGCGCGGGTGAACGGGTTGCGGACCGTTGGAGTCCTCTGGGGGTACGGGACAGCCGAGGAGCTAGCAGATGCGGATCTGCGGGTGGGAAGCTGGGGAGAATTACTCAGGGAGGTGGACGGGATGAATGCACGACGTTTCTCGTGAGCGGGTTCAGCCGGCCGAGAGCCGCCGCTCGCCGGTCGGCGTGTAGAATCCCGCATGAGCTCGGAACGAGGCAGACACTGCGGTCATGGCAGAGATGAGTCGAGATGATTAGCCCCTGTGAAGTTGTCCTTGAACCCGCAACGCAGAGTGATGCAGCGGTGTTGTCAAACCTTCTGGAGTTGTACTCACACGATCTCAGCGACGTGTTTGTTTTGGAGCCGGGGACCGATGGGCGCTTCGGTTACGAGAAACTTCCCCTCTATTGGTCAGAACCCGAGAACCGGTTTCCCTTTCTCATTCGTGCCGGAACTCGGCTCGCCGGCTTTGCGCTAGTCACGCGTGGTTCGCCTGAATCCGACGATCCCAATGCTTTCGATATCGCCGAGTTCTTCGTCCTCCGTCGGCATCGTCACTCCGGGGTGGGCCGGCGAGCAGCCTTCCTTCTCTGGAATCGATTTGTCACTCGTTGGATTGTCCGCGTGTCGGAGGGAAACCAGGAGGGTCTACGGTTCTGGGCGAGTGTCATAGCCGAGTACACGAGCGGCACGGCGGTGGAGAACACGCGCCCCGGCAGTCCCCACGCGTGGCGCGTGTTCTCGTTCAATAGCGCGAATGGGCGTATGTGCTCGTAACAACTACCTCGGGCATGCCAGATACCGGCCGTTCATCACCGGCATAGGGGTCGGCACTCACCGCCCGCGGAGGTCGAAATTGGGGAAATGGCATCCGCCATGTAAGTTTCGCTCCGTTGCGTGGACTAATACCTGGAATGGACCACCAAGCGAGCGATGCACCTTTGGACTTCGAGGACCTGGTACGTGAGCACGGTGGTCGCATTCGTCAGATTGCGCGTCGGTTTGCGGCGAATGGCGCCGTGGACGACCTCGTTCAGGACATCCTGACGCGATTGTGTCGTAGCTACGCCGGTTTTAGGGGCGACTCCAAGGTTGAGAGCTGGATTTATCGGGTCGCCCTCAACGCCGCCATGACCCATCTGAGTGAAGCGGCGAAGGCGCGCACTTTGCACGCCGCGATGTCCGCTCAGCCAGCGGCAACTGCGGAAACGGCCGGAGGCGTGAGCCCCACAGACATTCTCTCCGATTTCCTGAGGCGGCTTGGCGATGTCGATGCATCGATATTGATGATGTACATGGACGGACTCACGGCTGACGAGATCAGCGGGGTCCTCGGCATCACCGGCAACGCAATCAACGTGCGCATCAACCGAATGAAACAGAAATTCAACGACGCCTATGTGGAATGAAAGAGCGAGGTGACCCGATGAAAATGGACGACTTGAAGGCGGCGTGGAAGCAAGAGATTGATCAATCAGTCCTAGTGGAGGGCCCGTCGATGACAACGATCATGAGTGACGTGAAGAAAATTGATCGGGAGGTTCGGTTCCGGGATTTCTGTATGATTTTCGCCCTCGCAATGGGTGCCCTGCTGTACTTGATTTTCGGGTGGTTAACCCAGGAGAACGTCGACTCGCTGTCGCGACTTGGCGTCCTGGTGTTCATCGCCGCGACGACGGTCATGAGCGTTGCCTTGCTTCGCGCCCGCAGCGTGACTCGGTCAGACGATTGGACATTGCGCTCTCGCATCGAAATGGAGATCGAGAAGCTGGAGAAACAGCGGAGGCTGATGAACCGCGTGGGCTACTGGTTCCTGTTACCAATGCTGATTGCCAACGGGATATCGTTGCTCGGTGGCCACCACACGCGGACCGAAAGCTTGGTTCCGGATGCGTCAGGAATGGCTATTTTTGCCTCCTGCGGCTTGGTATACGGATTTACGTACTGGCTTGTTCGCCGGGAAACGAAGAGGAAATGGGACCCCGTCCTGGCGCGGCTGCAGCGGCTCCACGCTGATTTGTTAGGCTGACGAACGTCCGCTTCGCAGATTCGAATGGCAGCTTCAGAACGATCTGACTGGTAGCTCGGGGTCGGTAGCGCCCAGTCCGGGATGAGAGCACTGATTTTTCCAACCCGTGAGTAACCCGTAGGCCGATAAATCACTGAAGTTACAGACGATTCACCTATTGAGTGGGAATGAATCCAACACCGCGCCGAGCCCGGCGGCTCATTCAGCGGTTATATGCGCACGCAAGGATAAGGGGCCCACGACAATCCAGCACTCGCCGGACGAACTGAGTGCCAGTGGCAATCGACCCACGCGCGGTCACATAACAAACGCCGCGAGCGGCAAGTTGGGCCTCATACCATGCGTGCTGTTGCTGCCTAAATGTCTCATCGCGCCGGGTACCGTCTTGCACGAAAGGAAAGTCCGGGGCACAGAGCACGACAGCCGAGTAGCTTCGTTGGGCCGCCAAGTAAAGTTCGGGGTCAGCGCGGCCAAACATGTCCAGGCTATAAAACAGCGTCGTGAGCGGCGAAGTATCGCAAAACACGAAGCCCCGCGCGCTATCTGCTGCACTGTCCTCTCGGCGTATCTGCTCACGTGCGATGCGCGCTCGTGAAGAAAGCGGTGAGCTGAAGACTGAGCTGAGTCGCTGCGACCGGGTCGTTACCCAGTTAGTCGCCTGACCGGCAATTCTACATAACCTCACTCGCTCAGAGCCTTGCATTCGACACGATAGCAACGTTCGCGCGTCTCGGTGAGAAGTTGCGTGGCGCCGCACTGGTGCGCCAGCTCCACTTCGATCTGGCGCAGTATGGGTCGAATCACATCTATTTCGATCTGCGGCAGAGGGTGATTCATGCGGCCATCCCCCTCCCGGAAATAGACGTGGCCGCGCCTGCTTTCAAACCCAACCAAACCGTTGATGTGACTGTCCGGTGAGCCATGGAATTTGAACAAATAGGAACCCCCGTTAGCTGGAGGATCTGGTTGCGTGAGTTCGGCACCCGTTACCAGGTCGATTCTGGTTACCGATGTGACGGCCGGCATATCGCGCAGCACGCGCGCCGTGCAATCGGCCGGAGGAAGGGTGTCCAGTCGAGCGGAACGGCCGACGCCGTAATTAATCTCGCATCCCGCCAGAGTGAGCGGGACCGCGGCCAACAGGATGGCTGGCCGAAGGTACGTGAGGCGTCTCGGCTTCATGGCGTACAACTTCTAGTTCGGCTTGGAGATCTTCGCGAAATCGCCGCCCTTCACGATCGAGATTTTGGCCGGCTCGATGTATTTGCGGGCGGCTGCCAGCACGGCCTCCGGCGTCAGCGCCTCCACGTGAGC
The DNA here is from genome assembly GCA_028293725.1 of Gammaproteobacteria bacterium. Next base: position 22,280 of record JAQGOE010000129.1, read on the forward strand.
CTCGAACTGTTTGTCCCACGCGAAGGTGTGGCCAGCGTCGATGTCAAATCTCAGCTTCCCCGCGAGAACCTGGTCCTGGGCGCGTGCTTGCGCACGTTGCTGAGCGATACCCGACTTGGCTTTGGCCAGCTCTTCGGGCGTGATCCCGTCCTTCAGCAATCTGGCCAGCTCATCTCTCAAGTCGCTCTCAACCCGGGCGATGTTCTGCGGCGCGGCGATCGCCGTCATCGACCAACTCCCGGCGCGATCGAACAGGCCCGCATTCAGGCCGGAATTGACGCCGTAGCTCAGGCCGTCCTGCACCCTTATGCGGTGCACGAGCCGCGAATCGAAACCCGCACTGCCACCGAGAATATAGTTCATCACGAACAGCGCCGGGTAATCCGCATCATCCTCGTTGATGTCGACGTTCTGCCGAGCGATTAACGCCGCATTTTCCTTGTCTGGAGTCTCGACCGAACGATTGATCGGCCCAATATCCTCGTACTTCCGTGTCACACGCGCGTAGGGCGTACTGCTGTGCCAGCCGTCGAATGATTCGGTGATTGCCTTCACCACCTCCGCCTCATCGAAGTCGCCGACAATTGCGATCTGCGCGCGATCCGCGCTGTAAAAGGTCTTGTAGTATCCCTTCACGTCATCCACCGAAACTGACCTGAACTCCTCCATCTGCTCCTCGAGAGAAGGCGCGTACCGAATGTCCCCCTTGGGATAGGTATTGAAGTGTTGCGCCAGGGCCGATCCGGCCTGCGGGGCGGGCAGGCCCAGTTGCGACTCAATACCGGTGATCGTCTGCTTCTGCAGTTGCGCGAACTCCGCTTCTGGAAAGGACGGTTCGCGCAACACATGCGCAGCTAGACGGATGGCGGCAGCGACATTGGTCCGCGTTGTGTCGAATGTGGCGCCTTGGCCATTGACGCCTCCATTGACCTTCAGCTTCGAGAACTCATCCCGCAGTTGCTCACGCGTGTAGCGACTGGTACCGCGCATCAACATCTGCCCGGTCAGTACGGCCGTCTCACGGCGACCGAACAATGACTTCTCATCGCCGCGCGGTAGCACCATTGACAGGAACACCGTCTCGCCGCGGTTCTTCTTCTGCAGCAGCGCCACTTTCATGCCGTTGATCTCGAGGCGCTTCGTGCGCTGGTCGATGTTGTCCGGTGTGGGATCGAAGGCCTCCGCTACAGACGTCGCCTCCTTCGGCTTGAAGTCCTTGAGCACTTCCGCGGCGCTTGCCATCTTGGGCATTTCCGCGCGCTCGGGCTTATCGTCATGCAGGAACACTCCGACGGTGCGGTTGTCGCGCCTGAAGTACCTGCCGGCTGCCTCCCGCACTTCGGCGGCCGTCACAGCCTGGTCCCGATCACGTGCGAGGAAAAACATCCGCCAGTCGCCGAGCGCGATGAACTCCGAAAGCCGCAAACCGATGTTTTCGTGATCGTTCAGTGTCCGCTCCGCGTCGTTCGCGAACCGCAGGCGGGCACGCTCCATCTCCTGCGCGGTGGGAGGATTGTCGTGCAACCCCTCCACCTGCCGGATCATCTCCGCCTCCACCGGCTCAACCGGCTCGCCCTTCTTGATGACCGCCAGGATCATCTGGAGGCTGCCGTCGATACCGTTCAAACGCGCCGCCGCGACCTGTGTGGCCTTGCCGGTTTCGACCAGGGCCTTGTGCAGGCGGCCTGAGGGCGTGTCTGTCAGGGTAAACGCGGCGAAACTGAGCGCCGCTATGTCCGGATGCAATGCCGAGGGGACCTTGTATCCCAAGGCAACCACTTCCACGTCACCCACACGGCGTACCATGAAACTGCGCTCGCCATCCTGGGTCGGTTCCACCGTCCAGAGTTTCGGCAGCTCGCGGTTAGGCCTGGGAATCGCGCCAAAATACCTGGTGACGAGCTCGAGCGCCTTGTCCGCATCGAACTTGCCGGCTACCAGGAGCACGGCGTTGTCCGGCTGGTAGTACAGCCGATAAAACTTCTGCAGATTTCCGATCTCCACGTTCTCGATGTCGGAGCGATTGCCGATCGTGGAATGGCCGTAGTTGTGCCAGTCGTAAGCGATGCTTTGCATACGCTTGATCAGCACCGGCACAGGCCCGTTCTCGCCGAGCTCGTATTCGTTGCGCACCACTGTCATCTCGGTATCGAGATCCTTCTTCGCAATGAAGGAGTGGACCATGCGATCCGCCTCCATGCCGAGGGCCCAGTCCAGATTGTCATCGTTGGCCTGGAAGAGCTCGTAGTAGTTGGTCCGATCCAGTGAAGTGGTGCCGTTGAAGCGCGCGCCGCGGGCGTTGAACTGTTTGGGGAGGTCCGAATGATGCGGACTTCCCTTGAACATCAGGTGCTCCAACAGGTGCGCCATACCGGTCTCACCATAGTTCTCGTGGCGCGAGCCGACGAGATAGGTGACGTTGACAACGATGGTGGGCTTCGACTGGTCCGGGAACAACAGGACCCGCAGGCCGTTGGCGAGCCGGTACTCGGTAATACCCTCGACCTCCGTGACCTTTTGGGGCTTCTGCCCCGTCGTCATGACGGTCGTGGCAGGCCGGGCCGATTGGGCTACCGGGGCGGCAGCCAGGACTGTCGCCCAAAGGAGTGCGGCAACCCCTATCGCCGGAAACAGCGCACCCGTGGGTGCAGTGAGTGTCGTACCGATACGAATCATAGCGTTGGATCCCCCTGACCTGAACACCTTCAATCACTTCCGCGCAAGTCACTCGTCCGAGTCTATATACATGACGCGGGCCGCGATCGACAGCCTGGTTGTTGTTGCGCACCGCGCCTTTAGTCTCATCCTCTACATGTTGCGCTCCCGTATGTTGTGGGGTGAGGAGATTGTTGTATCCTAATGTTTCGTTGAATTAGAAAAATTTGCATAGGGAGTCAGCCATGTTCAGTCACTGGAGGATTGAGGCCCCGCCGCGCTTCATTGTCGCGACGCTAGCGGCCTTCATTCTTACACCCGCCGCCTTCGCCGCCGACAATGCCGCAGACAGCGGAACGGTCGCAGAGGTCATCGTCACCGGCTCACGGATCGCACGCCCCGAGCTCGAGTCGATTACGCCGATCACCATCGTCGGCGCTCCCGAGATTCAGGCGAGCGGCTACCTCAATGTCGCCGACGTCCTGCGCAACCTGCCGCAAGTCGGTATCTCCGCAATATCGGGCTCGAACTCGAACTTCTCGACCTCGGGCGGCGGCATCAACTCGATCAACCTGCGCAATCTCGGCGACAACCGGACGCTAGTGCTCGTAAACGGTCGACGCATGGTGTCGGGCTACACGGCCGGGGCGCTCAACGTGGTCGACATCAACATGATCCCAACCGACTTTATCGAGCGGGTCGACGTCATAACCGGCGGCGCGTCGGCGATATACGGTTCTGAGGCGATCGCCGGCGTCGTCAACTTCGTCCTCAAGGACCATTTCGAGGGAGTCCGTATTCGCGGCCAAGGCGGCGCCGCCACCGAAGGCGGCGAGGACACCCGGCTGGGATCTCTGACCGCCGGCAGCAGTTTCGCGGAAGATCGCGGCTCGGCAATGATCAACTTCGCCTACGACAAGGATTCGGGCCTCCGGTCAGCGCAACGCGCCATCTCGACAACAGACACCAGTATTACCCGTCCCGGCATAATCGGCGCGTTCTCGAGCTTCAACCCGCAGGGTAACTTCACACTGGCCGACTCCAATGGTAATGTTGACGATGGCCTATACACCTTTAACAAGAGTGGCGCCGTCGTCCCTTATGCCAACAGCCTCGGCTACAATCGCGATGCCGTACGCCGTATCACGGTCCCAACCGATCGCACCTTGATCTCCGGCCTCCTCAATTATAAATTCGCGGAGAAACAACAACTCTACACCGAGTTCACTTACGGTCAGACTCACACCCTCACCGAGATTGAGCCATTCGCGATCGGCATCGGTCCGGACCCCGGCGTCGTCGATAACGTGTATGGCGGGTCGGGTATTGGTATTCCCGTCACGAACGCCTACATCCCGGCGGGGCTGCAGGCAATCATCGCTGCTGACAACGCAGACCCGACCGTTACCGGCGGTTGCTCGACTGGCACAACCGCCGATTGCATCACCTATCTCGGCGCTCGCAAACGCCTTGTCGACGTGGCCATTCGCAGCAGCGAAGCGCGCCGACAAACCGCGCGCGTCGTGGGCGGCGTCAAGGGCGACATCTTCAGCACTCCCTGGACCTACGACGTTTACTACAACTACGGCCGCACGACCGACAACCAGCAGAGCACCGGCCAGGTCAACGTCCTGAACCTGCGCTACGCGCTCGACTCTGTCGCCGACCCCGTTACCGGCAAGGTCGTCTGTCGCGATGTAGTGGCCCAGGCGCAGGGATGTGTACCGATCAACATCTTCGGCCTGCATTCGATTACTCCCGCAGCGGCCACATATATCAACGCACTGGAGAATCGCGAGGCAGTGATCCAGGAGCAGGTGTACTCGGCCGTCGCTCAAGGCCCGCTATTCAAGCTGCCGGCCGGCGACATCATTGCAGTCATCGGCGCGGAGCACCGTACCGAGCAGAGCAGCGAGGTGTGGGATGCGCTAACGAACGCCGGGCTGAATGGCGGAAATGCGTTACCAAACACCTTCGGCTCGTACACGGTCAAGGATGTCTTCGCCGAGGCAGCTGTGCCGCTAGTGTCGAACAAGCCCGGCGTCAAAGAGTTGTCAATAGAGTCGGCGGTGCGCAGTTCCGACTACAACACGGTCGGTCGCGTCACGACCTGGAACCTGCGACTCACCTACGCGCCGACGAGTGACGTGCGCTTCCGTGGCGCGTATTCAAGAGCCACGCGCGCGCCCAACCTGTCCGAGCTCTACCAGGGCGCGGCACAAAACTTCCCGACCGGCGTCAACGATCCCTGTGACGGCATCACGGCCGCGTCGAGCGGCGCAATCGCGGCGGCCTGCAAAGCGATCCCGGCCATTGCTAATGCAATCAACAGCCCAGGCGGGTTCAAATACGGCTTCCTCGACTACCAGAGCATTACCGGCTTCAATTCCGGCAATCCGCATCTCCAGCCCGAAACGGCGAAGACCTACACCGCGGGATTGGTATTCACGCCATCGGCTCTGCGCAACTTTACGGCGACCGTCGACTACTACAACATAAAGATCGACAATGCGGTGGGCGCGATCGATATTCCGACCTTGCTCAACCAGTGCCTGCTGACCGGCAGCCCGACCTACTGCACCAGCGTCTTTCGCGACCCGAACAGCGGGAAGCTGACCCGCATCGATCAGCTGAGCATCAATACGGCGACGCTGCTCACCGCCGGTGTCGATATCGGGGCAAACTACCGTATGGAGTTGCCGCCATACCTCGGAGATTCTCTCGGCTTTGCCCTAAACTGGAACTGGCTGCAAGAGCTGAACGTGATCAACCAGCAGGGCGCTCCGACGATTCACTACAAGGGACAGATCGCCGAAGCGCCAGGTGGAGTCGAATTGCCCGGCGGTCCGGCGAATCGCGCCACGCTACAGGCGCAGTACAACTGGCGCGGCCTGAGTGTCGGTTGGACGATTCGCTACCAGGGACCGATGAAGGACCAGGTCGACCTGACCCAGGTATCACCACAGCAGTTGCCGTTCAACAGCGTTCCGGAATTCACGTATCACGACCTCCAGCTCGGGTATTCCTTCGTCGAGTCCAAATTGAAAACCAAGCTGTACGGTGGCATCCGTAATCTGTTCGACAAGAAGCCCCCGTTCCTCCCCACCGGCATGCAAACGCAGATTACGGGCACGGAGACCGCGCCCAGCTCCTACGATGCGATCGGCCGGCAGTGGTTTGCAGGCATAGAAGCCGAGTTCTGAGCGACGGAATCGCTCAAACGGTTGCTCCAAGGACGGCGCGCGTTCGGCGCGCCGACTGCAACATCGAGATCGCCGCGTAAATGATCACGGCGATCACGAGCCAACGCATCAGTGTGAGATGACTCCCGATAGCCTTAACCAGCGGAAAGGCGCAAAGCACACCAACGATGCCACCCAGCGTGAGACCGAGTGCGGGACCGTGCGCGAAGCGGCCCGACTTGAAGAACCCGAGGCTCGCGACGGGAATCAGCACACCGTCGCTCCCCATCATGATCGGATAGGCGGCGATCGGATGCATTCCGAGCAGCGCCAGCAGAACCATGGTGGGCGCGTAATTTCCAATGCCAACACACATCAGCGCGCCAAACACAAAGTTGGCGGCGACAGCCGCACCAAAGCGCCAGCCAGCCAGGCCCATCGCCGTGCCAGCGGGCGGCAACACGCCCAGGTTTGTCATGGCGAAGACGAACGCGGCAATCAGCAGTGCAATGCCCATGCACAGCTGAATGCCTCGACGTGGCATTCGACTTACCACTCCGGCGCCGAGCCATGCACCCCCGGCGGCGCTCGCCAACATGCAGGCCAGCAACACGGGTTCCACGGTAACGGCAGCCATAAAGAGAAAAGCCGAGGCCAGGACGGGCACGATACTGCCTACATTGAGTGTCCCCGGGATGAGCTCATCTGCAGGCTTGCCACGTAGTTTGAACAACGCCGTGATTTGAGCGTAGGAACCGATACCCAGCGTGTCGAGAAAGTTCGTCACGAATCCGATCACAAGGTCCGCCGGGGAGGGTCGCTCGTGCAAGTGGCGTCGCTTCACGGTCCGGATCCACGCCACGATCGATATAACGCTGATGAGCGTCAGAGCTGCATATAGAAAGCCCTGCGGTCCCGGCATACCAGATCTCCCCACATTGTTCGATTAGCGGCGAGTCAACCCGCGGCGACTAACCCGCGGGCCGTAGAGCATTGATCTTACAGGCATTGCGACTTCTCGCTCGCGAATCTGCTCCTGTTGTTGCAGGAACCCTGGACTCCCCCCGGTCATCCGGTTGATGATTGCCACACTCATTACGGGGAAGCGCTGGCATTCATGTTACGCAGACAATTGATTTTGAGTACGACGACGCTGTTGCTGCTATTCAAGGGCGCCCACGCCGAGGACTGCGGAACGTTGACGCAGATGAAACTGGACCACGTGGCCGTCACGAATGCTCAGATGGTCCCGGCCGGCTCCGCGAGTACGCCCACGGCCGGCGAAGAAATCCCAGCGGCAAAAACCGGCTATTGCCGTGTTCAGGGAACATCCAGACCGACTGCCGATTCCGAGATTCATTTCGAGCTGTGGATTCCGTCGGCCAGCGCCTGGAATGGCAAGTTCGAACAGGTGGGCAACGGCGGCTTCGCAGGGAGGCTTCCCTATCGATCGATGGCCCAGGTGCTCTCCCTCGGTTACGCCGTGGCCGGAACCGACGACGGTCACAGATCCGACGATTCGACTGATGCCAGCTGGGCCTTGAATCATCCGGAAAAGGTCAAGGATTATGGTTGGCGGGCGATCACCGAGACGACAGTGGCCTCCAAGCGGATCTTGTCCAAGCTGAAATCGAAAGCACCGGCCAAGTCGTATTTCGTTGGATGTTCCGATGGTGGTCGCGAAGCGCTGATGATGGCGCAGCGTTTCCCCACGTATTTCGACGGCATCGTCGCTGGCGCACCGGCCTATACGATGACCCGTTTGCTGACGGGCGGCGCGTTGCGTTATGCCGAATTGACCGGGGCCGCAGGGCATTTGTCTGCGCCTCAATTGAAGCTGCTACAACGCCACGCGCTGCAAAGCTGTGGCAACAACGCCGCCTATCTCGAGGACCCACGCCAGTGTCACGTGGATCTTGCGGCGCTCAAGTGCACTGGAGCCGACACAGACTCTTGCTTATCCGAAGCGCAAATCAACACGGCTCGAGCCATCTATTCAGAACGCAAAGATCCGCTGAGCGGCGCCGTACTCTACGGTGTGCTACCGGGCGCCGAGGGTGTCAAGGGCAGTTGGGATGCGTGGCTTACCGGCACCGACGAGCCGCAATCCGCGGCCGGAGTCAAGTTCACTTGGAACTATTTGGCCTACCTGGTGATGAACGATCCCAAGCTCGACATGAAGAAGGTGACTCAGGCGGACATCGTGCGTGGTGAGCGTCGCTATGCGCCAATCATGGATCCCGATAGCCCCGACCTGTCGGCATTCAAAGCCCACGGCGGGAAACTCATCCATTATCACGGTTGGAATGATCCCGGCATCCCGCCCGGCTATTCATTGGAATATCGCGAGCGATTGATCGCCAAGAGCGGTGATGTTAGCGACTTCTACCGGCTGTACGTCGTACCTGGCATGCTCCATTGTGGTGGCGGCGATGCGCCGACGCAGGTGAATTGGCAAGGAGCACTGGAGGCCTGGGTCGAAAAGGCGGCGCCGCCGGCAGAGTTGGCCGCGACCGACGGCAAGGGAGCGACGCAAACGTTGCAGCCTTTCAGATAGCCGCCCCGTTACTGGGGCGTGACGGACAACGTTCCGGAGGCGCTTTGCGCCGTATACGAATACAAAGTCAGAACGTTGTCTTCGCTCAGGTAGTAGTTGAAGTTGTCGGTTTCCACGAGCGCCTGACTCGTATCGTAGACCTTGTACGTAAACTGCACCACTTCGGGGCCCTTACCATCAACAGTCGCCAACAAGAGCCCGGCGCTCACCTGCGTCGTTCCGAGAACAACGCTCTGAGTGTCGTCTGTATAGCGGCTCAGCGTCCCCAGGACGACGGCCGCTCCAACCGTCGTGGGAATCAGGATGGGCGCCTGGGCAACATCGAATTCATGGCTCTCCGACTCGCCCAGAATCGCACCCGTTGTGCCGTCATAGGCCGTCACGATGGTGGAAGAGTAAGGCGACGATTGTCCTGCAACGGACACTGTCCCGGAGATGGTCTCGGTTTGCAGCAACTGCGTCTTGCCGTTGAACATGCCGTTTGCGCCGGGACTGAGCGTCAAAACTCCAGTGCCCGTGAACGCAGTCGCGGTGCCATTGACAATCGCATTGCCGGATAATTTGACAGCGGCGCTCAGGCCGCCTTTTTCCAGAGTGCTCATCGCCGTGCGCAGGTCGTAGGAGCCCGGTGGAGGTGTGCCGGGTGGACCTGCCGTCAGCATGCCGTTATCACCGCCACCGCAGGCAGTGAGGACGATGGCGGCCAGCGCGCCAGCAGTTAGTCTTGTCGCACCGTGATGTAGCATGTTCCTCTGCCGCTCTTTCCAGATTTATCGGGCGTCCGTCGCCTTGACAAATTCTAACGTCAGGCACGGGATCAAGCTGTCGCAATTTGTACCAACGTGTACCGGCCCCCCGGCGGGGCTTGACGCAGGCCAACGGACCTGAGCCCACCGGCAGTTTCTCACGACGTCTCCGTGTCCGCGGACATGTATGAAGGTAACTTTGTAGTTTAGCTTCATACCTGATACAGTACCCTCATGAAACAACGCCCCCGCACCACGAATGTAGTCGCTGCGGCGACGGAGCTGCGCGTCCTGGTCGGCCAGTTCAAGCGACGGTTCCGCGAGAAGGCGAATTTGGGCGACCTCACGCCATCACAGATGGCGGTGCTGCGCAGGCTGAATAGCGACGGGCCTACGACGGTGACCGGCCTCGCTCGCGCCGAGGGAATGCGTCCACAGTCGATGGGCGCGAATATCGCCGCGTTGGAAGCGGCGGGGCTCGTCAGCGGCGCGCCCGATCCTAACGATCGCCGGCAGACCATTTTGTCTCTGACTGCGGCCTGCAAGGAAAGAGTCAAGGTCGGCCGGATGGCCTGGGACAACTGGTTGCTCGAAGCCATCCAGAAAAATCTTTCACCCGAAGAGCAATCGGAGCTCGAGAGAGCCATCGAGCTGCTCAAGCGCCTGGTCGAATCGTAACTTCACCCGGATGAGCGGCCCCACCACAGGTGCCTTCCGCTCGCTGCGGACCTTCAACTACCGGATCTGGGCTATCGGTGCGCTCGCGTCCAATGTCGGAACATGGATGCAGCGCACCGCCCAGGACTGGCTCGTACTGACCCAACTCACCCACAACAACGCGACCGCCGTGGGCGTCGTCATGTCGCTGCAGTTCGGACCTCAGCTGCTCCTGCTGCCCCTGACGGGATTCGCAGCCGACCATCTCGACCGGCGCAAGCTGGTCATCGCCACGCAGGCGACGATGGGCGCGCTCGCCCTCGGGCTGGGTATTCTGACCGTCACCGGCATCGTTAAACTGTGGCACGTGTATCTGTTTGCATTTCTGCTCGGATGTGTCGCAGCGTTCGATTCACCGGCCCGGCAGTCCTTCGTCTCGGAGCTCGTTGGCGAAGCCAACCTGTCGAACGCCGTGGCGCTGAATTCCACGTCATTCAACATTGCCCGGACGATCGGGCCGGCGGTCGCCGGCATCCTCATTGCAGCAGTGGGCACCGGATGGGTCTTCCTGATCAACGCGGTCTCATTTGTCGCCGTGCTGTGCTCGCTAGGGTTCCTGCGCGTCGGCGAACTGCACCGCGGCGGCACCAGGGCGACAAAGACCCGAGGCAGCCTCGTCGAAGGCTTCCGTTATGTGTGGCGACGCCCCGATCTGAAAGCTGTGCTGTTCATGCTCTTTCTCATTGGCACGTTCGGGCTCAACTTCGCGATCTTCATTTCAACCATGGCGGTCACGGCATTCCACGCCGGCGCGAGCCACTACGGAGTACTGTCGTCGATGTTGGCGATCGGATCGGTCATCGGCGCCCTACTCGCCGCCCGGCGGGCGAAACCGGACATCACGGTGCTCCTCACCAGCGCGGCAACTTTCGGATTCGGCTGCGCACTGGCCGCGATCATGCCGAGCTACGGACTCTTTGGCCTCGCGCTCGTCATCATCGGGGTTTCCGCACAGACCTTCACCACCTCCACCAACAGCTTCGTGCAGCTCTCCACCGACCCGTCCATGCGCGGTCGTGTGATAGCGATCCTTCTCGCCATTGCGTTGGGAACCACACCACTCGGCGCGCCTCTCGTCGGTTGGGTGGCGGATACTTTTGGCCCACGCTGGGCGCTGGGAGTCGGCGCTGCCGCAGGTTGGAGCGCGGCACTGGTCGCGATCCGCTATCTCGCTAAGCGACGCGTCAACAGCGAGGGCGATGACCCTGGTGCAACATAACGAACAGATGACAATTTTTTGACGACCCAGCCCATTCCCATCTCAAGAAACATCAACGAGTTGCACCATCCCAAGAGGCCGGATCGCCGAACGCCTCCTGCAGCCACGCCGTGAGAGCACGAATCTTCCCTGACGCACGCAAATGTTCCGGGTATGCGATGTGAACTGTCGCCCCCTCCCCTTCGGCACCGACATCGATGACCCGTAACGTGCGCTCCAGCATGGGAGCGCCGAGCAGAAAGGTCGGCAGCAAGGCAATCCCCAACCCCGCAATCGCCGCGTCCCGCATCAGTAATCCGTTGTTCACCCGAAGAGCGATCAGCGGACGAACCGTCATGTATTTCCTGCCTGTGCGGAAGCGCCAATCACTCGCACCGCGGGCGCTATACACAATCCCCTTATGCTGTTCCAGGTCACTCAGAGAGGCGGGCTTGCCCGCACGCCGGAGATAGTCAGGCGAGGCGACGAGCAGTCTCCTGCTGACCGCGAGACGCTTCACAATGACGCGCAGATCGTCAACCGGTCCGTGCCTGATGACCGCGTCGTACCCCTCCTCCGACATATTCACAAAGCGATCGTCGAGCTCCAATGTCAGCTCGATCTCCGGATGTTGGGCGAGAAAGCCGAACAGCGCCCGACCGAGATGCAGAGCCCCAAAGCTTACCGGGGCCGAAATGCGCAGCGGACCTGTGAGCTTCCCGCGCCGCTGTGCCAACTCCGTCGCGGCGCCCTCGACATCACGCAGAATTCCTCGGGCGCGCTCGTAGAACGCGTTACCGTCTTCGGTCAGCGCGAGGCGCCGTGTCGTACGCTCCACCAACCGGGCTCCCAGGGTGCGCTCCAGCTCCACGAGCCGCTCGCTCACGACCGACTTCGATACCGATAAGCGGGCCGCCGCCCCTGTCATCGAGCCTGTTTCGGCGATTGCGGCGAAAGCCGCAAGGTATTCGAGCTTCAGCATTGTTCGGTTTCTCCGAAAAGCGGTTCGGCCATTATCCGCTGGCTCCACTCGGCCGCGGAAGCCTATAGTCGGCCCCCGATAACAAAGACTCCACCAATGGAAATCCGATGCCTAAACATCTAACTCTGGCGACGTCCGCATTGGCCGAGCTCGTGGCGGTTTTTCTGCTCACTGCATTCGCCACAGCGGCGACGGCGGCGATTGAGGCTTACCCGGCCACATTCCACACCGAGATGGTGCCGACCAACGGCACCCGGCTCTATGTCCGCGTGGGCGGCAAAGGACCGGCCGTCGTCCTCTTGCATGGCTTCGGTGACACTGGAGACATGTGGGCACCCCTGGCCGCAGTGCTCGTCAAGGACCACACCGTGATCGTCCCCGACCTCCGCGGTATGGGTCTGTCAGACCACCCTGACACCGGCTACACCAAAAAGAACCAGGCTGTTGACATCGCCGGTGTCATGGATGCACTCAAGGTGCAGCAGGCAGCCCTGGTAACGCACGATATCGGCGACATGGTGGGCTATGCACTGGCCGCACAGTATCCCGCCCGAGTCACCCGCTGGGTGGTGATCGACGCGCCGCTGCCGGGCATCGGTGACTGGGACAAAATCCTCCTCACTCCCATGCTGTGGCATTTCAACTTCCGGGGCCCGGACGAAGAGCGGCTCGTACAGGGTCGCGAGCGGATTTACCTCGACCGCTTCTACAACGAATTGTCCGCCGATCCGAAGTCGATCGATGAGGCAACGCGCCAGCACTACGCCGACCTTTATGCGCGGCCGCACGCCATGCACGACGCCTTTGAGCAATTCGGCGCCTTCAACCAGGACGCCATAGACAACAAGGCGCTGCTGGCCAAGGTGGGCAAGCTGACCCTGCCGGTGCTCGCGATCGGAGCCGAAAAATCCTTCGGCGCCGCCGAGCTGGAGGATCTGCGGTATGTCGCCAGCAATGTGACCGGCGGCATCGTGCCCAACTCCGGACATTGGATCATGGAAGAGAACCCCAAGGCGACCATCCAGCAGGTCACGGCCTTTCTGAAGTAGGGAAAATACTGGCGCTGAAAAAATAGAGGGCCGCGCCGGCGGCAAGGGCTGCAGGCGGCGGCGGGGGACTCAGCGGCGGCGCTCCGGCCGCCGGAGAGGGACCGCGACGGCGGCAGGAACGCCCTTCGGCTAGAATAGGCGCAGCAACTCAAGCCGCCAGCGGCCGCCCGCCGCAGAGAGTGAAATGTCCGTCATCCAGCAGGAAGATCTCATCCAGAGCGTAGCCGACGCCCTGCAGTACATCAGCTATTACCACCCGCTCGATTACATCACCTCGCTCGGCCGGGCTTACGAGCTCGAGCAGAGTCCCGCGGCCAAGGACGCCATCGCCCAGATCCTCACCAACAGCCGTATGTGCGCCGAGGGGCGGCGGCCGATCTGCCAGGACACCGGCATTGTCACGGTGTTCATGAAAGTGGGGATGGACGTGCGCTGGGGGAGCAAGTCCGGTGCAGCCACGCTCGGTGTCAGCGATATGGTGAACGAGGGCGTGCGCCAGGCCTATCTCTTCCCCGAAAACGTGCTGCGCGCGTCGATCGTCAATCCGCCCGAAGGCGCGCGTAAAAATACGAAGGACAACACGCCGGCCGTCATCCACTACGAGATCGTGCCGGGTGACACGGTCGACGTGCAGGTGGCGGCCAAGGGCGGTGGCTCGGAGAACAAGTCGAAGTTCGTGATGCTCGAGCCCTCGGACTCGATTGTCGACTGGGTATTGAAAACCGTCCCGACCATGGGCGCGGGATGGTGCCCACCGGGCATGCTCGGCATCGGCATCGGCGGCACGGCCGAGAAAGCGATGGTGATGGCGAAGGAATCGCTGATGGAGTCCATCGATATCCAGGAAGTCATTGCACGCGGTCCGAAGGGCTGGCTGGAAGAATTGCGTGTGGAGCTTTTCGAGAAGGTCAACGCGCTCGGTATCGGCGCGCAAGGACTCGGCGGACTCGCAACGGTTCTGGACGTCAAGATCCTGTCGGCGCCCACTCACGCCGCATCCAAGCCGGTCGCGATCATTCCAAATTGCGCCGCCACTCGCCACGTGCATTTCTCGCTCGATGGCAACGGTCCCGCGAAACTCGAAGCACCGCCACTGGATGCCTGGCCAAAGGTTCATTGGGTCGCCGATGCCGCGAGCAGCCGGCGCGTGGATCTCAACACGCTGACCAGGGATGAAGTCGCCTCGTGGCAGCCGGGACAGCGACTGTTGCTCTCCGGCAAGATGCTGACGGGACGCGACGCCGCGCATAAGCGCATTTCCGACATGGTCGCGAATGGCGAAAAGCTACCGGTCGATTTCGCGAACCGCGTCATCTACTACGTAGGCCCTGTTGATCCGGTGCGCGAAGAGGCGGTAGGCCCGGCGGGCCCCACCACTGCCACGCGCATGGACAAGTTCACCGAGCTGATGCTGGCAAAGACCGGTCTCATCGCCATGATCGGCAAAGCGGAGCGCGGTCCCGTGGCGATCGAAGCGATCAAGAATCACAAGGCCGCGTACCTGATGGCCGTCGGTGGCGCGGCTTACCTGGTCTCGAAGGCGATCCGCGGCGCGAAAGTCCTCGCCTTCGAGGATCTCGGTATGGAGGCGATCTACGAATTCGACGTGCAGGACATGCCGGTTACGGTGGCGGTCGACTCGACCGGTACCTCCGTACATAACACCGGCCCGAAGGAATGGCGCGTAAAAATCGCGTCGCTACAGACGCGAGCGACCACTAAATAGGCCATCGGCAAATAGACTATCGGCGAGGAAGCTCGACGAGGAAGCTCGTGCTTCGCGCGTCGGTCTTTACATCCACTCGGCCTCCGTGGGCGAGTACGATCTGTTGCACGATGTAGAGCCCGAGTCCCAGGCCCTCACGGCGACCTAACTGCCGCTGGCCCCCGCGGAAGGGGTCGAACAGATGCGGCAGAACGTCTTCCGGTATCACACCCGTGTTACTAACCGTGAGCGTGACCCAGTCCGGCCGCGTACCGTTCAAGATGACTTCGATCGGATCCTTGCTTTCGCCGTGCTCGAGCGCGTTGCCGATGAGGTTTGAAGTCACCTGTGCAAGCCGGTCTGCATCCCAACTACCCGTCAGATCGCCTTCCAGGCGAGTCTCGAATCGTCCGGTCGGGAAGGCGACCTGGTGCTCCTGAATGACCCTTTGCACCAGCACAGCGAATTCCGTCTCCTGCCGCCGTAGCGGAATGCCGCCACCCAGCCGTGCACGGGTGAGATCCAACATGTCGTCGATCATGCGGCTCATACGCCTGCCGCTGCTCACCATACGAGTTGCGGACTGCTTCACGACATCTTCCTTGGAGATGCGCTCGAGGAGGTTGGCCGAATTCAGGATGGCGCTGAGCGGATTACGCAGATCGTGGCCCAGCACCGCGGTAAACAGCTCGTTCAGGCGCAATGTCTCGGTCAACTCCTGGAGCTGGCGGGCGAGCTGTTGCTTCTGGAGGTAGAGCTGAAAAAACACGTCCGCCTTGCTCTTGAGAATGTGCGGATCGATCGGCTTGTAGAGAAAATCCACGGCGCCCGTATCGTAGCCCTTGAAGAGCCGATACTGGTCGCGGACGCCGGCGGTGACGAAGATGATCGGAACGTGTCGCGTACGGTCGCTGCCACGCATGAGCTCCGCTAGCTCGAACCCGTCCATGTCGGGCATCTGCACGTCCAGGAATGCCAAGGCGACCTCGTTGGCCAGCAACAACTCGAGAGCCTCGGCGCCAGAGCGTGCCTGGAGGATCTCCACGTCCTCACGGCGTAATAGCGCCGCGAGCGCGAGGAGGTTTTCCTCGAGATCATCGACTAACAGGCACTTTACACGGGCGGTCATTCAGTCAGCCTGCCGAAAAACGTACGACTCATCATTTCATTCCCCAGGTCTCGAAGAGACTCTGCAGCTGCGCCAGCGAAAGCACGAAGTCGACCGGCCCCTCCCGCAGGGCGGCCTCCGGCAGGAAGGGCACGGCGGCACCGCCCGGGTCCTGCACGACCGTGCAGCCCCCGGCACGGCCGATCGCGGCCAGCCCCTCGGCGCCATCCTGGTTGGCGCCGGTCAGAATCAATCCCAACAGGCGCTCGCCGTAGATATCCGCCGCCGAATCGAACAGCACGTCGATGGAGGGTCGTGAAAAATGCACGGGCTCGTCACTAGACAGCGCCAGTGCCGGACCACGGTCCAACAGCAAATGATAATCGGGTGGCGCAAAGTACACGGTGCCCGGCTGCACCGGTTCTTTGTCCTCCGCTTCACGAACCGGCAATGCACACCGGGCGCCGAAGAGCTCGGAGAGCAGGCTCGGCCGCTCGCGCGGTATATGAATCACGATGAAGAAGGAAGCACGACAGGCCGCGGGCAGTATCGATAGGAGCGTGGATAACACGTCCACGCCGCCGGCCGAGGCGCCGATCGCGACAGCTTCGATAGCACGCGTCGCGGGCATGAGTGGCGTCACGAAGCCTCCTTCTGGAAGATCTTGTCGCTCACGGCGAAATCCGAGAAGGCGAACGACTGCGTCGAAAAGCGTAGCGATTCTTTCGCGCCGAGACCGAGAAACCCTTTCCGGCACAACGAGTCGCGGAACAATCCCAACACCCGGTCCTGCAACTCGCGATCGAAATAGATGAGCACGTTGCGGCAGGAGACCAGCTGCACTTCCGAAAAGGTGCTGTCGGTGGACAGGCTGTGATCGGCGAACACGATGTTTGTTTTGAGCGACTTGTCGAACACCGCCTTGCCATACGCGGCCGTGTAGTAGTCGGACAGCGAGCTGCGCGCGCCGGACTTACGGTGGTTCTCGGTGAATCCGCCGATACGCGCGGCATCGTAGATGCCCGACTGCGCCCGCTCCAGCGCCCCGGCATTGATGTCCGTCGCGTAGATCAGGGAGCGCTCCAGCAGTCCCTCTTCCTGCAACAGGATGGCCATCGAGTAGACCTCTTCGCCGGTACTGCACCCGGCCACCCAGATCTTCAGCGACGGGTAGGTCCGCAGCAGGGGCACGACCTTCTCGCGCAGCGCCCGGAAATACGCCGGGTCGCGAAACATCTCGCTCACCTGCACGGTGAGGAAATCGAGTAGCGCCGGAAACAGCGCCGGCTCATGTAGGAGCCGGTCCTGCAATTGCGACAGCGTCTGGCAGCCGAACCGCTCCATCGCCTGTGTCAGGCGGCGCTTGAGTGACGCAGCGGCATAACCGCGGAAGTCGTAATGATACTTGCGGTACACAGCCTCGAGCAGCAGCGGCAACTCGATGTCGAAGGCAGTGCTGGTCACTTCGCCCGTGACTCCTTTACTGCGCCATCCAAACCCGGACGAGCGACAGCAGTTTATCGACATCCAGTGGCTTGGCGATGTAGTCGTTGGCTCCAGCCTGCAGGCATTTCTCCTGGTCGTCCTTCATCGCCTTGGCGGTGAGCGCAATGATGGGGAGCTTCTGCCATTCGGGGCGCTTGCGGATCTCGCGCATGGCCGTGAGACCGTCCATCTCGGGCATCATGATGTCCATCAGTACGAGGTCAACATTAGTCTCGGCGGCCACCGAGCTGCGTGCGAGCACCTCCAGGGCTTCCCGGCCATTGCGTGCGATCTCCACTTTCGCGCCGCGTGGCTCGAGAACTTTCGAGAGCGCGAAGATATTGCGCACGTCGTCCTCCACGATGAGGATGCGGCGGCCCTCAAAAGCGGACTCGCGGTCCCGCGCCTCGCGCAACATGCGCTGGTGCTCCGGCGGCAACTTGGACTCGACCTGGTGCAGAAACAGGGTGACCTCGTCCAGCAGGCGCTCGGGTGAGCGAACGTCCTTGATGATGATGGAGCGCGAAAACCGTCGCAGTCTTTGTTCCTCGTCGCGGGTGAGGGATCGGCCCGTATAGACGATGACCGGCGGAAAAGACACCTCATCCGTTTCCGCCATCCGTTGCAGCATTTCATAGCCACTCAGGTCGGGCAGACTCAGGTCCAGCACGAGACAGTCGAAGGTCGTTTGCTTCAGACGCTCCAGGGCTTCGGTGGCCGTGGCAACATCCGAAATCTCCACTCCTTCGCTCGAGAGTAACTGCCGGATGCTGTCACGCTGCCGCGGGTCGTCCTCCACGACGAGCACCCGGCGTACCCCCTGCTGGAGCTTGGCTTCGAGTTTCTCGAAGGCCGTCAACAACTGCTCGCGCTTCACGGGCTTGAGTGCGTAACCGACTGCTCCGAGACTGAGCGCTTCCTGGCTGAAGTCCGCGACCGATACGGCGTGCACCGGGATGTGACGCGTGATCGGGGTGCGCTTGAGATCGTTGAGAACTTCGAGACCGGGGCGATCGGGGAGATTCATGTCCAGAATGATCGCGTGCACCCTGAATCTCTGCGCGGCGACCAGAGCGTCGCCCGCCGTTTGAGTGGCGACACAAAGGAACCCCAACTCACGCGCCAGATCGCGCAGGATCACGGCGAACCGCAGATCGTCCTCCACGATGAGAATAATCCTCGAGTCGGCCGCTATCCGCGCGCGGTCGTCCTCCACGAGCGATGGTGTGAGCTCGATGGGGAGGGGCGGCTGCGCGAAATTGAACGCTGGAGATAAGGTCGGCGCTCTGGCGGCCGGCGGTGGCTCAGGCTGCAACAATGTTGAGGCGAGGCTGACACCAGTCTGACTCGAGCGTTCGATAGCGGCCGGCCCCGAGTACTGCAACGGAAGCGTGAGCGTGAAGACACTGCCCTTCCCCGCCTCACTCTGCACCGTAACATCGCCACCCAGCAGTCGGGCGAGATCCCGCGAAATTGACAGGCCCAGACCCGTGCCGCCGTACTTGCGGTGGGTGCTACCGTCGGCCTGGCGGAACGCCTCGAAAATAATCTCCTGTTGCTCCGGCGGAATGCCAATACCGCTGTCTTGTACGGCGAAGGCAACCTGGCCTCCCGGAGCGGCCGAGACCCGCAGCGAAATGGCGCCCCGCTCGGTGAACTTGAAGGCGTTGGAGAGCAGATTTTTCAGGATCTGGCCGAGTCGCTGCGGATCCGTCTCGAGCCGCTCCGGCGTTCCGGGATCCACCGCAAAGGTGAACGTCAGGCGTCGCTCCCGCGCCAGTGGCTCGAAGCCGCGGCTCAGAGCCTCCACCGTGTGATGTATGCCCACGGACTCCGGCTGCACTTCGACCTTGCCGGATTCGATCTTCGACAGATCGAGGATGTCATTGATGAGGGCGAGCAGGTCGTTGCCGGCCCCGAAAATGGTCTGGGCAAACTTCACCTGCTCCTCGTTGAGCGTGCCCGGCTTGTTGTCCGCGAGCAGCTTCGCCAGGATGAGCGACGAGTTGAGCGGCGTGCGCAACTCGTGACTCATGTTGGCGAGGAACTCCGACTTGTACTGGTTGGAGCGGGCGAGATCGGCGGCCCGCTCGCTGATCGCCACTTGGGCACGCTGCAGCTCGTCGCGCTGATTCTCGAGAATGCTGGCCTGTTCCTCCAGCTGCGAGTTGGTTTGCTCGAGCTCGGCCTGCTGCGACTCGAGGCGTACCTGCGATTCCTTCAACACCTGGCTCTGTTCGGCGAGCTCCTCGTTGGCGACGCGCAGCTCCTCCTGCTGCGACTGCAGCTCTTCGGACTGGCGCTGGGTTTCCTCGAGCAACTCTTCGAGCCTGGTGCGGTCTTTCGAGGAACGGACGGCGATGCCGATCGCCTCGCGTGCGCGCCGCAAGAGCTCCAGATCCGCGGGTTGTACCGCGCGGAAGAAACCCAGCTCGACTACAGCCTGCACCACTCCGCTATCGTTCGCGGGAGCAACCAGGAGTTGTGTCGGATTCGCACGCCCCAGGGTGGACGCGACCGGGAGGTAATTGTCAGGGACATCCTGCACCGTCAGGACGCGGTTCTCCTTCAGAGCCTGCCCCGCGAGTCCGTCGCCGGGGCGCAAGGCGTCCGATCGCTGATCATGCCCGGCGGGCAGGGCGTATCCCGCGAACCGGTGGAACTGCCCACCCGGCTCGACGATGTACATCGCGCCAACCTGCGCATCGAGGTACCGGCCGAGGAAGCCGAGCACATTCTCCCCGAGCGTTTCCAAGCGCTGCTCGCCCTGCATGCGTTCAGACAGCCCCGCCAGTCCTGACTGCAGCCACGCTTCGGTCTGTTGTGTGAGGAAATCGCGGGAGGTCAGGAATCCCGCCGCGATAATGAGGACGAACAGGATCGCCGCACCACCGGATGTGATGACCAACGTGAACTCGCTGGCTTGGCGCGCGGTCTCGACACGTTGGGCGAGCGTGACGCGCTCCTGGTCTAGGAACTGATCGATGAGATCGCGAATACGATCCATGGTCAACTTGCCACGGTCGGTCAGCACGAGCGCCAGCGCCCCTTGCGCATTTCCCGACCGCTTGAGCACGATGCTTTCCTGCAGTTCGCCCAGCTTCTGCTCGGCGAAGCGCTGCACCTGGCTCAGCAACTCCTGCTGCCGGGGATTGTTGGCCGTCAGGCGCCGCAGCTCCTGCAGTTCGCCCGGAATGTCGGCGCGCGCGTTGTTGTAGGGCTCGAGGTAGCTCTCGCGGTCGGTCAACAGGTAGCCGCGCTGGCCGGTTTCGGCGTCTTTCACGCTCGACAGGAGGCCATCGACCCGCTGCATAACCGCCAGGGTATGGGTGGTGTTGGCGGCACTTTCCGCCTCGTCGTTCAGGGAGCGGTAGCCGAAGAATGCTATCAGGAGCACGGTGACGATGGCGGCGGCGAAGCCTGCGAACGTCCTGGGGGGGAGTGTCGGACCGAACCTGTTGGCCCGACGGGCGTTAGAGGGCGCGGTAGTTTCGCTCATGATCTCGTCGTGTCAGGTCACTTCGGTTCGGTTCACCAGCCAGATTTTCCGCTTCAGCTTCGTCTGTTGTTTTTGCCGCGGCGGCTCGGCTTCGGGTGGCGGTGCGTCTCGACGCGCCGCTCGCGTAGAAAAGGATTCTTGTCGGTACGGTACTCGACCACTACGGGCGAGGCGAATAAGTCATACTTCTTCCGGTACACGTTCGCCAGGTAACGTGTGTAGGCGTCCGGCACCGAGGCTGTCTGATTGCCGTGAATCACGATGCGAGGCGGATTTCTGCCGCCCTGGTGCGCGTAGCGAAGCTTGATACGGCGACCGTGGACGAGCGGCGGCTGGTGGACGGTCAGCGCCTCCTCCAGCGTACGCGTGAGCTCGCGTGTTGGCATTTCGCGCATCGCCGCCTCATAAGCTCGGACGACCGATTGCACGACTTCGCCCACGCCCGTGCCATGCCGAGCGGAAATGAAATGGAGCGGCGCGAACGGCACGAAATCGAGCTTCAGAGCCAACTGGCGGTGGATGGTCTCCCGCTGATCGTGCGGAATGCCGTCCCACTTGTTGATCGCTATGATGAGCGCGCGGCCGCGCTGGAGCGCGATACCCAACACGCTGGCATCCTGCTCGGCGATGTTGTCGTGGGCGTCGAGCACCATGATGACGACATGAGCCTCGTCGATCGCCTGCAATGTTTTGGCGACGCTGGCACGCTCGATGACACCGTCGACTTTCGCGCGGCGACGTACACCCGCGGTATCGATGAGCACGAAGTCACGGCCGTCGCGATGGAACGGCACGAGAATGCTGTCGCGCGTCGTCCCGGGCACTTCGCTCGCAATGACTCGCTCCTGCCCGAGCAGGCGATTGACGAGTGTCGACTTACCCACGTTGGGACGGCCGATGATGGCGATGCGGATGGCGCCTTCGCTGGGATCTTCCGGTGCCGCGGACTCCGGCTCGAGACCGGCGAGCACCTGGTCCATCAACTCTTCGCAGCCTTGCCCGTGCGCCGCGGAGATCAACACCGGCTCGCCCAGACCCAGGGAATGGAAATCACCGGCTACGAAGTCGAGGTCGAGACCCTCGCCCTTGTTGAGGGCCAGCGTCACCGGTTTGCCCGAGCGCCGCAACTCACGCAGGACGTAATGATCCGCGGTCGTCAGCCCCTCGCGCACATCCGCGAGGAAAACCAGGCGATCGGCTTCCTGTACCGCCTGCTCGGTCTGCTCGCGCATCTGGCTCTCGATGCCGGTGGGATTCTCAACGAGACCTCCCGTATCGATGACGACGTAGGGCATCGGGCCGACGCGACCAAAGCCGTATTGCCGGTCACGAGTCAGCCCGGGGATGTCGGCGACGATAGCGTCGCGGGTACCCGTCAGAACATTGAATAGAGTCGACTTTCCGACGTTGGGTCGGCCGACCAGGGCGATGACGGGCAGCATAGGTGCACTGTAGGTCGGACCGGCTCCCGACTGTTGGACTTTTTCTCTTATTGCGGCGGAGGCGTAACGGTTGGCGGCGCCGCAGGTTCCGGCGTAGGTGCCGCTGGTGCGGGGGTCGGCGCCGGGGGCTCCGCTGCAGGGGTCGGGGCCGGAGCCGGTGCGGTCGTAGTTGGGGTCGCTCCAGCCGGCGCGGCTTCTGTCGGAACCGTGCGAGAACCGGACATGGCGGACCCGATCGGCGTCGTGCGGAAAGCGCTTATGCGGCCCGCGTCGTTGATGACGACGACCATATTGCCGGAGACGACCGGCGGGTTGCTAACCCTTACCTTACCGCTCTGCGCGCGCGCAGCGATCTCGCCCGTCGCCTTATCCAACCAGTGCACGTTGCCCTGGTAGTCGGCCGTCACTACCGCGTTGTCGGTGAGCGCCACGGCAGACAGACCGCGATGGAGCAGCGCCTTTTGGCGCCAGACCTCTGCTCCCGTACGGCGCCTCAAGGCGACGACCTCACCGGCTGCATTCGCCATATAGAGAGCGTCGTCATCGAGCGCAATCCCGCGATAGCTCGAAGCGTCGTGCGACCACCAAACCTGGCCCGTGTCGAGCGCGAGCATGGCGACGCGGCCCTGGAAACCTACTGTGAAGACATCCTGACCCGAGACGCGCGGTGTCGAATCGACGTCGACGAGGCGTTCCAGCTCGGTACGGCCATGCGGGGGAGCCACCGTGGCCTCCCATTGCAGCGAGCCGTCATTCATGTTTACGGCGATGACCTTGCCATTGTCGAACCCACAAAGTGTGAGTTCGCCTGCGATCACGGGTCGTGAGGTACCGCGAAGCGAGAGGCGTGGTACCTGCTGCTCCTGGGTCCACAGATCATGTCCGTCCTTCGGAGAAAGGGCGCGCAGCTTTCCATCTACGGTGCGCACGGCGACCGCACGGTCGGAGATCGCGGGTGCCGCGAGGATCTCGCCATTCAGCCGGACCCTCCAGAGGATCTTCCCGTCCGCCGCTGTGAGTGCAATAACCTCGCCCGCGCTCGTGCCGACTACGACCAGATCGCTACTCGCCGCAGGACCGCCGGATATCGCAGCTTTTGTCTTCGTGCGCCAGACAGAGTGTCCCGACGCGAGATCGAACGCGATAACCTCACCCTTGAAGCCGGCCGCGTAGACGCGGTTGCCTTCAGCCGCGAGACCGAGCCCGAGACGCAGCACCTTGGCGCCCTTGTCGGGTACCGACGCGCTCCAGACGCGATCGACCTTCAGGGTCGCATTAACCGGCGTGAGTGCCGCCGGCGTATCGATATCTTTGTCTTTCGAGCAGGCCGCTACGAGAAGCAGCAGCCCAGCCACCGTGGTCCAGCGTCGCAGTTGTCGCATCGTTATTTTGCAGCCTGGGTCTGTGCCGTTGGGGTCGGAGCGGCAGGGGCGGATGGTGCGGCTACGGCCAGGAGATCTGCGATCTTCAGGTCGAGCAGCGATGTATCGGAGCCGCCTCCGGCGTCCTTCGTGCGGGCCGTGCGGTACTCGGTCAGCGCTGCGGCCTTGTTGCCCTTGGCAAACTCAGCGTCCCCGCGGACCTCGTGAAAGAGAGCCTCAAAAGCGCCCGGATCCACTCCGTCCAACGCGGTGAGCGCATCGTCGGGCTTCTTCTGCGCGATCAGTACTCGCGCGAGTCGCAGCCGCGCGACCAAGGCGAGCTGCTTATCCTTCGAATGCTGGCTCACGGCCTGCAGCTCGGTGCTGGCCTTATCCAGCTCGCTGCCCTCGACGTAGACACGCGCCACGGCGAGTCTCGCCTGGTCTGCGTAGGGGGTCGACGAGAAGTCGCGCTCGAGGTCGGCCAGAAGAATCAGGGCCCCCGTTCGGTCGCCCTTACCGAGGTCCGACAGCATCTGCTCGTACTTGGCGCTCGCCTGGCCGCTCACGCTATCGACGTGAGTCTGCCACCATTGCCAGCCGGCGATGCCCAGGGCACCCAGAACGACGCCACCGATGATCCAGGCGCCGTTTTCGCGCAACCAGGCGGTAACCCGCTCCCACTGTTCTTTTTCTGACAGGTAATCTTCCAAGGCACTCCCCATTTATTCCGTGCGGACCAAAGCCGCCGTAACGCCCGCCGCCAGTTCGGCGATCGGGCACTCGGTCTGACCTGATTCCTGCCGCAAAGGTTTCACTCCCACCACACCGCGCGCGAGTTCGTCGTCGCCGATGATGAGAGCCAGTGCGGCGCCGCTTCGATCGGCACGGCGAAATTGCGTCTTGAAATTGCCGCCGCCGAGATTCAGCTCGAACCGCAGCCGCGGCAACCCATCCCGGAGGCGTTCCACAATGGTCGGCCCGGCCGCAGCGGCGCGCGCGCCGTTAACAACGACGTATACGTCCGCGCTCGCCGGTGCGGGTACCTGCTGCGCCTGCACAAGCAGCTCGACGGCGCGCTCTACGCCCATCGCGAACCCCACGCCCGGCGTCGGTTCGCCCCCGAGCTGAGCGATGAGCCCATCGTAACGACCGCCGGAGCATACGGCATCCTGAGAGCCGAGAGCGTCGGTAATCCACTCGAAGACGGTCCGGGTGTAGTAGTCGAGACCGCGCACGAGGCGTGGGTTCACGTGATACGGCACGCCGATGTCGTTGAGCGTGTTGCAAAGTGTGTCGAAGTGTTCGCGCGATTCCGGGTCGAGGTGATCGGTCAGGAGCGGCGCGCCCGCGACGATTGCCTGCATCTCCGGATTCTTGCTGTCGAGAATGCGCAGCGGGTTGCCTTCGAGACGTCGCTTGCTGTCAGCGTCGAGGCGTGCCTCGTGCCCGCGGAAATAGGCGACGAGTTTCTCGCGATAGACGTTGCGGGACTCCGGCGTGCCCAGGGAGTTGATGTTGAGTTTGACGCGCTCGATGCCGAGCCTGCGCCACAGGCGCGCGGTCATCGCAATCAGCTCCACGTCGGCGTCCGGGCCCGTGAAGCCGATGGCCTCCACATTAACCTGATAGAACTGGCGGTAGCGGCCCTTCTGCGGCCGCTCTCGCCGGAACATCGGGCCCGTGCACCAGAGCTTGTGGCGCGCACCGCGCAACATACCGTTGGAGATCACCGCGCGCATGACGCCCGCTGTTGCTTCGGGTCGCAGAGTGAGGCTGTCTTCACCCTGGTCGGTGAAGGTGTACATTTCCTTCTCGACCACGTCGGTAAATTCGCCGATCGCGCGCTTGAAGAGCTCGGTGTGCTCGACAATCGGCACCCGTATCTCTTCGAATCCGTACTCCGTGAGCAGGTCGCGCACGGTGCGCTCGAGATGTTGCCAGGCGCCGATCTGCGCCGGCAGCACATCGTTCATTCCACGGACGGCCTGTATCTGCTCTACCAACTCAATCTCCGTCGGATGCGGGGCTCGCGGGAACGGTCCGTCCGTGCGCGTTGATGACAAACCGCGCGCTTCCGTCGGGCTGAACGGCGGCCGGTATCAGCGCCGGACGACCGTTGTACTCGACGGCAACTCCTGAGGCATTGCCGAGGATGACACGGAGTGGGGCCGGACCCCTCACCGTGTGCGCCGAGGCCGCCGCACCCACGTCGTAAAACAAACGCTGGCCCGAGGCGTCGTAGACTTCGGCCCAGCTGTCGGATGAGAATTTCAGGGTGAGCTCGCCGTCCTTCGCGCGCCGTGCCGGTGGGGGCGCGGTGGCGTTCGAGCTGGCGTCAGCCACACCCGTTGCGGCGGCAGGTGCGGCATTTTTTGCGGCGGCAGGTGTTTTAGCGCCGCTTCCCGGCGGTGTCCCACCCTTCGCCCCCGCTCCGCCCTTCTGGCCTCGCTGCGGCGACGGCTCGGGTGTTGGCGCGGGCAGTGCCACCGGAGATTCGCTCCCGGCGCCAGTGTTAGCGGCCGTCGCAGGAGCCGTCTGACTCGCCCCGGCCCCCGGCGCGCTGTTGGATCCCGCCGTGTTACTTTCAAACCTGTTGTGAACCTGCGTGGGTCGCACCTTGTCGACTGACAGGGTGAGCACCCACCAAACCGTGCCGACGAGCGCTACGGCAACCAGGCCGATGACTGCCGGGCCCACGAGCTTGCCCGAATCGTTGCTGGGCTCCATTCTCGCGATGCGGGTCAGGTCAGGTTGCGCCGGCGCAGCGCGGGTCGCATCGGCATAGAGTTGCTGCAGCTCCGCAGCCGACTCGTCAACCAATTCCGCGTAGTGTCGCAGATGCCCGCGGGCATAGACGGGCGCGCCGAGAGCCGCGAAGTTCTCGGCCTCGAGAGACTCGACAATCCGGGCGTCCACATGCATTCGCTCAGCGGCCTGCAGTAGGGTCAGGCCCTTCTTTTCGCGCGCCGCCCGCAGCCGCGTACCGATACCGGCGCGTATTTCGCCGCCTGCTTCCGCCACCATGGGTATCAACCCGGGTTGTGTTCGAGCTCGGCCAGCGCTTTCGCCTGGGCCGAGCTCGGGAAATCGAGGCGCAGCTTGCGCGAGTACAGCACCACCGCAACCCGGTCGCTCTGCGCCCGTGCGATACGGACTGCGAGCAGCAGCAGGTCCGGAGTTTCCTCGAAAGCATTCAGATAAGTGTCGACCTGGACGCGCGCATCGGCCAGGTTGCCCTCGCCAAACTGCAGGTCGGCCAGCTGGTAGACGGCTTCCGAGAAGTTCGGCCGCAGCTTTAACGCCTGTTTGAAGTTCTTGGCGGCGTCGGCATTGCGCTTCGCCCTGTGCAGACACACTCCGGCGTTCGTGTAGGCGACCCAGGGAGTACGGTAGAGGGCGTTACGCGCGACCGCCTCGAAGCGGCGCACACCGTCGTCGGCGCGCCCCAACTGGCACAGGTAGACGGCGTAGTTGTTGGAAACGTCCGGATCGTTCGGCGCCAGGTGCAGCGCGGTCTGGTACTCGCTGTCGGCCAGTTTCGTCTCGCCCATGCGATCGAACAGCATGGCGCGTGCGCTGTGAACCTTCGGATTATCGGGGTTTTCCTGCAACGCGCGATCCAGTTTCTCTTTCGCCAGCGGCACATCGCCCTGGCCCAGGTACGCGATACCGAGCTGCGTGTTGTAGCCGGAGGCGTCGTCCTTCTTTTGCGTCTCGCGCTTCTGGCTAGCGCAGCCGTCCAGGGCGACGGCGGCAACGACCGTAACAACCACCACCCACACGCTGTGTAGCGGCAGCGTTCCGAACAGGTAACCTGTTTTCCGTGCGCTCATTGCTGGACCGCCACCCCGAATGTTTTATTGCCGAGCCGCACGGTGGTGCGGTCGATGACGCGACCTGCGAGCTGCCCGCAGGCGGCGTCGATATCGTCGCCGCGTGTGCGGCGAATCGTCGCCAGCACGCCACGTTGAATCAACTCGTCGCGAAATCTTTCGATGACCACGCGGGGCGAGCGCTTGTAGCGCGTGCCAGGAAAGGGATTGAAGGGAATCAGGTTCACCTTCGCCGGATGACCTTTCAGCAGAGCGGCGAGCGCGCGCGCCTGCGCCGGGGAGTCGTTCACGCCTTCCAGCATGACGTACTCGAAAGTCACGCTCCGGCCATTCTGCTCGTCGATGTAGTGCCAGCAGGCGTCCAAAAGCTCGCCGATCGGGTGTTTGCGGTTTATCGGCACCAGCTCGTTACGCAACTCGTCGTCCGGTGCGTGCAACGAGACGGCGAGCGCCACGTTGGTTTCTTCGGCAAGCTTGTAGATTTGTGGCACCAGGCCGGACGTCGACAGCGTCACCCGGCGCCGCGACAGGTCGAAACCATAGTCGTCCATGAGGATTCGCACTGCCGGGATCACGTTGCGGAAGTTCGCGAGCGGCTCGCCCATTCCCATGAGCACCACGTTGGTCACGATCCGGTCGCCGCCGGCCTCGAAACCCAACTCTTTCTTCGCGAGCCACACCTGGCCAACGATCTCGGCAGTCGTGAGGTTGCGGTTGAAGCCCTGTTGCGCGGTCGAGCAGAAGGAGCAGTCGAGGATGCACCCGACCTGCGATGAGATGCACAGCGTGCCCCGATCCTTCTCGGGGATGAACACCATCTCGAACGCCTGCGACGAATCGGCGCGCAACATCCACTTGCGGGTGCCGTCGGACGAGTGTTGCATCGTCACGATGTCCGGCGTGCGGACTTCCGCGACCTCGGCCAACTGCGCGCGGAAGTCCTTCGCCAGATCCGTCATGTTGGCGATCGAGCCCTCGCCACGCTTGTAGACCCAGTTCAACAACTGGCGGGCGCGGAAGGGCTTGCTGCCCAACTCCGCCACGAACTTCTCGAGCGCATCGCGAGGCAAACCCAAGAGGTTGGTTGTGGCGGGTGAGGTCATAACGGCGCGTGCGCGGCATCAGCCGCGCGAGTGCAACTCCGTCGTGCGGAAGAAATAGGCAATCTCGGTCGCGGCATTCTCGGGCGAGTCCGAGCCGTGAACGGTGTTCTGCTCGATGTTCACGGCGAGATCGGCGCGAATCGTGCCGGGAGCGGCCTTCTTCGGATCGGTGGCGCCCATGATCTCGCGGTAGCGCGCGATGGCATTCTCGCCTTCGAGCACCTGCACGACCACAGGGCCGGAAGTCATGTACTTCACGAGGTCCTTGAAGAACGGACGCTCGCGGTGCACGGCATAGAAGCCTTCGGCCTCACGCTGCGAAAGGTGCAGCATACGGGCGGCGATGATCGACAGATTCGCCTGCTCGAGCCGGCTATAGACCTGGCCGATGAGATTGCGGCTGACGCCGTCCGGCTTGACGATGGACAGGGTGCGCTCGTGCGCCATTTCGCTTTGACCTTTTCGAAAAAATTGAGGCAGGTTGCGGGAAAACGTGTCTGGCGCGGGCAAGCCCGGCGCCACCGGACGCGGCCGGTCGGGTTCGGCGCTGTGAGGCACCATACCCTAGCTCACCAGTTTACCCCGGAGGGAGCACCCGCGGCAATTTTGCCGAAAGCGGAAGTGCTGATTTCAAAAGGCTTTTTGTCGTACGGACAGCTGCCCGTGACCCCGGGCGGGGCCGGTAGGACGTCCTAGCGGGGCCTGAAGCCTCAGACGGAGAAGCTTTCCCCGCAGCCGCACTCGCCTTTGACGTGCGGGTTACGGAAGCGAAACGCCTCGTTCAACCCCTGCTTGATGAAGTCCACGATCGTGCCGTCGAGCACACCGAGGCTTCCCGGGTCCACGAAGACCTTCACGCCCCGATCCTCGAACATCACATCTTTGGGGTCGGCCTGGTCCGCGTAGTTAATGACGTACGCGAACCCCGAGCAGCCCGTCTTACGCACGGCGAGCCGCAGACCGACACCATGCCCGCGCGTGGACAGGAACGTCTTGACGCGATTTGCAGCGGATTCAGTCAGTGAAATTGCCATAATTTCCATTCTACGCGCACTGGCTCGAAGCACCCTAGTTCCGAGAGCTATGAGCTATGCATCTACGATCTATGCGCTCCCGGGCCAGCGCGCAAAGCAAGCCAGCAGCGCATCTTCGACCACCAGCAGCCGGCCGAGCCTCTCGACCGGGACGGAGAGCTCCTCGGCCCAGAGGGCCGGCGTCCCCGGCGGACCGTCATCCCGCGTCCGGCCAGGAAGCCGCCGGGTCAGCCAATCCACCACAGCCAGAGTATGGGGGCAGCCGTACGCCTTAAAACGTGCGGCTTTCACAATGCCGGACCCGGCGGTGAGGTGGAAGCGGACCCAGGTCTCTTGGGAGGGGCCGCCGGCCTCGCCGATGAGGGTGACGGCGTCGGTCGTGGAGGCGGCGCCGCTGTCTTCTGACGCTGGTGACAGCTCCCGCAGCCGCGTGACCTCGCGTTTCACCGCCTCGATTGCAAAATCGACGTCGGCGACCTTGGTGTAGCGCCCGACGGTGAGACGAAGGGAACTCTGCGCCAATTGCGTGTCGCGGCCCAGTGCGCGGAGCACGTAGGAGGGTTCCGCCGAAGCCGAGTTGCAGGCCGAGCCTGTCGAAACAGCCAGGTCGGTCAGCCCGGTCACCAGGCTCTCGCCTTCGACACCCTCGAACGAGACATTCAGGATGCCGGGAATTCGGGCGGAGCCCGCTCCGTTGAGATGAGTGCCGCCCAGACCCTCCAAACCGTTCCAAAGACGCTCGCGCAAGGCGGTCAACCGCGGCTGTTCTTCGCCGACCAACCTAGCGGCCATCTCGCAGGCAACCCCGAGCCCGACAATCTGATGCGTAGCCAGCGTGCCTGGGCGCAGGCCCCTCTCCTGGCCGCCCCCGAACGACACCGGCTGCAGCAACGGACGGGACGCGCGCCGGGTGTATAGAGCGCCAACACCTTTCGGCCCGTAGATCTTGTGAGCGGTGAAGGATAAGAAGTCGACCGGCAGGTTCCGCACGTCCACCGGTATCTTGCCGACCGCCTGAGCCGCGTCCGTGTGGAATGCCACGCCCCGATCGCGGCACAGCGCGCCGATCGCACCGACGTCCTGCATCACGCCGATCTCATTGTTCACGTACATGATCGACACGAGCACGGTGTCCGGGCGAAGCGCGGCACGCACGATTTCTGGGTCGATACGCCCTTGTCGATCAGGCGTCAGGTAGGTGACGGTGAAACCCTCGCGCTCGAGGCGCTTGCAAGGGTCGAGCACCGCCTTATGCTCGATACGCGTCGTGACGATATGACGGCCGCGATCTGCATTCGCACGCGATACGCCGAGCACTGCAAGGTTGTTCGACTCGGTGGCGCCCGACGTGAAAGTGATCTCGTCCGGCTCCGCGCCAATAAGCGCGGCGACTTGCGCTCGCGCGGCCTCAACTCGTGCAGCGGCCCGCCGGCCGAAAATATGCGTCGACGACGCGTTTCCGAAATCGCCACTCTCAGTCAGGCAGGCGGCCATCTCGGTGGCAACAGCCGGGTCGACCGGCGTTGTCGCGGCGTAGTCAAGATAGACGGCACGGACGGCAGTCACTCGCCCTCCTTGACGTGCTCCACCACATCAACTTGCGGTACCCCGTCGGGGCTGCCGACACGTGTCGCGCCCCCGGCGTGACGGCGCCGATTCTGCACGGCCGTCAGAATCCCACGCAGGATGTTGACCTCATTCTTGTCGAGCTCGGCGCGCTGCAAAAAGCGACGAATGCGGCCCATGAGGTTGGTGCCACTCTGGGTACGGTCGCGAAAATCGATCTCCTCCATCACCTGCGCCAAATGGACATACATACGCTCCATATCCTCCGGTGCCGCCATCGGCGCAGCCCCGGGCGCGGTATCCACCGTCACGCCACGAGCGCGGAAGATCTCGTAGGTCACGAGTTGTACGGCCATGGCGAGATTGAGCGACAGATAAGCCTCGTTCGCGGGGATGCGGATGAGGATGTGGGCAGCCTCGAGGTCTTCGTTCGTCAGGCCCGTACGCTCCGCGCCGAACAGTACCGCTGCTGGCGAACGCCGCGACTCCACTACGAGCCGCTCGGCGGCATCTCGCACGTCGGCCACACGGAAATACTGGTCACGGTCGCGTGAGGTGGTGGCAGCCACGAATCCACAGCCGGCCAGCGCCTCACGGACGGAGTCCACGACTCGCGCGTTCGCAAGCACATCGTCAGCACCTGACGCGCGCGCGATGGCATCGCTATGCGGGAATAGCTTGGGTTTTACGAGCACGAGCTGATCGAGAGCCATGTTTTTCATGGCCCGTGCCACGGCGCCAATGTTGCCGGGGTGCGAAGGCTCGACGAGCACGATGCGAATGTCGGTGGAGATCATCTGATACGCTTGAACATTGGTGAAAGGCCCGGGCCGCGCAAGCGGCGGCCTTTTCCACACTGGAGTCTATTTCTCGTGCATGCGCTTCTCAATATCGCTGTCAAGGCTGCGCGCCGCGCCGGCGAGGTCATTGTCCGGAATTTGAACCGTCTCGAATCGCTCACCGTCACGTCCAAGGGGCGTAACGACTTCGTGAGCGAGGTTGATACCCAGGCGGAGGCGGAGATCATTGCCATCATCCGCAAGCACTATCCGAACCACGCTTTTCTCGCGGAAGAAAGCGGAGCCACCGGTGATAACGAAACCGTGTGGATCATCGACCCTCTCGATGGGACGACGAACTTCCTTCACGAGTTCCCCGTCTTCGCGGTCTCAATTGCCTGCCAGCAGAAAGGCCGTCTGGAGCACGCGGTAGTATACGACCCCATGCGCCAGGAGATCTTCACCGCCTCACGCGGCGGCGGCGCACACCTCGACAACCGGCGTATACGCGTGAGTAAACAGCGCGGTCTCGAAGGCTCCCTCGTCGCGACCGGTTTTCCATATCGCGCCAATACACGCTATATCGATGCCTATCTCGCCATGCTGAAGGTCGCGATGGAGAGCACCGCGGGCGTGCGCCGACCGGGCGCCGCGGCGCTCGATCTGGCGTACGTCGCGTCCGGTCGCGTCGATGCGTTCTGGGAAATCGGGCTGTCGCCTTGGGATACCGCGGCGGGCACGCTCCTCATCCAGGAGGCCGGCGGCCGCATCGGCACGCTCGGCGGCGCGGAATACCGCCAGGAAGGCCACATTCTCGCCGGCACGCCAAAGGTCTACGCGGCACTGCTCGAAGCCTTCGCGCCACACGTTCCCCCCGAGATGCGCGCGAGTTGACTGATTTTCAACTCGGGGCCCGTAGCTCGCTTTCCAACTACGCCTTGCTGTAGAGTCCGCGCAAATTCGGGGGTGATATGCCGAACCAGCTTCTCGCGACCAAGTCCATTGACGAGCTGCAAGAGCAGGAGTCGAAGGGCAACCAACTGAACCGCGCCTTGTCCGCCACCTCCCTGACGCTGCTCGGCATCGGCGGCATCATCGGGACCGGTATTTTCGTGCTGACAGGCACCGCCGCGGCGAATCACGCCGGTCCGGCCCTTGCACTGTCCTTTATCATTGCCGGCATCGGGTGCACCCTCGCGGGGCTGTGCTACGCCGAGTTCGCCGCCATGATTCCTGTGTCGGGGAGCGCCTACTCCTACTCCTACGCGACCCTGGGCGAGGGCATCGCGTGGTTCATCGGCTGGAACCTCATTCTCGAGTATCTGTTTGCAGTTGCGACGGTCTCGACCGGATGGTCGGGTTATGTCTTGAGCCTGCTCGAGCAATTCAACATCCATCTGCCCACCGCGCTCACCCACGCGCCCTTCGACCAGGGCACCGGGACGCTGAGTATCGTGAGTACCGGGGCAATCATCAACGTGCCGGCGATGGCAATCGTCGGGGCCATCGCCACCATCTGTTACATCGGGATCAAACAGTCGGCCACGTTCAATTCCGTCATCGTGGCGATCAAGGTCACGGTGGTCATTCTGTTCATCATTCTGGGCGTGAGTTACATTGACACGTCCAACTGGCACCCCTTCATCCCGCCGAACACCGGCGAGTTCGGCCACTTCGGCTGGAGCGGCGTGATGGCGGCCTCCGGTGTTATTTTCTTCGCCTATATCGGCTTCGATGCGATCTCCACCGCCGCCCAGGAAACGCGCAACCCGCAGCGCGACATGCCTATCGGCATTCTGGCCAGTCTCGTCGTCTGCACCCTGTTGTATGTGATCGTGGCAATCGTGCTGACCGGGATGGTGAGCTACAAGGACCTCGATGTAGCGGCTCCTGTCGCGCTCGCTATCGATAAGTACCCGGCGCTGCGTTGGCTGGGGCTGCCCGTGAAGCTGGGCGCAATCGCGGGAATGACCTCGGTCATGCTCGTGATGACTCTGGCGCAGGCGCGGATTTTCTTCGCGATGGCCCGCGACGGGCTGTTGCCGCCTTGGTTTTCGCGCGTCCACCCGAAGTTCAAAACGCCGTCCACCGGCACAGCAGTCACTGGCGTCACGGCGGCGATCATCGGTGGCCTTTTTCCGGTGCGCATCCTCGGCGAGTTGGTGTCGATCGGGACGTTGATGGCGTTCGTTACGGTGTGCATCGGCGTCCTGGTGCTGCGTCACACGCGTCCGGACCTGCCGCGCCCGTTCCGGGCTCCGTGGCCTTACGCCACCTGCATCCTCGGTGCGCTCATCTGCACCGCGATGATGGTTTCGCTGGGCGTCGCCACATGGTTGCGGCTCATTGTTTGGACGATCGTCGGTGTGATCGTCTATCTGGCCTACGGTCGCAAACACAGCAGGGTGGGCGCCGCGATGAATGACTCGGCGGCTAAAGCGAGCCCGGCGACTATTCGCTAACCGCGGGCCCGTCGCGGCCTGACGAGAGTACGACGCGGTCGTGCCGCAAGAGCTCTCGGCCGCGCGCGCCGGCAAACCGCGTCAGCCGCCCTCGTCCTCGTCCAGCGGCTTGTGCGCGTCGAGTTTGCGGCGTAGCCGGATGTTGACCAGCTCCACGATTACCGCGAAGGCCATCGCGAAATACAGGTAGCCTTTCGGAATCTCGAATTCCAGCGCCTCACCAACGAGCGCCACGCCGATGAGAATGAGGAAGGCGAGCGCGAGCATCTTGATCGTGGGATAGCGCTCGATGAATGCGCCGACCCGGCGCGATATCCACATCATCACCAGCATCGATGCAATGATCGCGGCGACCATGATTGTCAGCTCTTTTGCGAGACCGACGGCGGTAAACACCGAGTCGAGCGAGAAGACGACATCGATGGCGCCGATCTGTACCACGATCATTGCGAAGCTGGCATAGGCCTGCCGCGCACGCGCGGTCTGACGCCCGGCTCCCTCCAGAGTGTGGTGGATTTCGAGCACGCTCTTGGCGAGTAGAAACAGGCCGCCGCCGCCCAGGATGAGATCACGGCCGGAGAACCCCATGTCGCCAACATAAAACAAGGGTTGCACGAGGCCGGTAAGCCATACGATCGAGAACAACAGCGCGATGCGTGTCAGCATCGCAAGGGCGAGGCCGGTGATTCGGGCTGACTCCTGCCGCTCAGCCGGCAGGCGCCCCACCAGGATCGAGATGAATATGATGTTGTCGAAGCCGAGAACGATCTCGAGCAACGACAGGGTTACGAACGCCAGCCAGTTTTGCGGGTCGGCCAGCAAAGCGAGCATGGTGCTCCCTCAGGGAAGCTCGTCGATGGCCTTCTTCGCCGATGGGAACAGGTGCTCCGCCGTCAATCCGCAGTCGAGCGCGATCGCGCTCGAGATATAGATCGATGAGTACGTGCCCGCGATGATGCCGATCATCAGCGCTTCGGAGAAGCCGCGCAGAACCGGGCCCCCGAGGAACAACAGCGCCACGACGACGATGGACGTCACCACCTTCGTCATGATCGTACGCGACAGGGTCTGGTTGATCGACTGGTCGAGAACCAGGGCGGGCGCGAGACGGCGATTCGTCTCGAAGCGCTCGCGAATACGATCGAACACAACGACGGTATCGTTCAGCGAGTAACCGATTACGGCCAGGATGGCTGCGACCACGGGCAGATCGAACTCCGTCTGGCTCACCGAGAAGATGCCTATGACCAGGATAGGGTCATGCAACACGGCGAGGATGGCTCCGAACGAGAGGCGCCACGTATGAAAGCGGAAGGCTATGTAAATGAAGATGAGCAGTAGCGTGAAGCTCAATGCCCAGATGGCGCTCGTGCGCAGCTCGTTACCGACCTGAGGTCCGACAACCTCGAGTTGCGGCACTTTCGCTGTCGCGTCGATGGACTTCACCACTGTTTCGAGCTTCGAGCGGATCGAAGCCTCGGTCTGTGACGGGTCGGGTGGCAGGCGGATCACGACATCGCGGGATGAGCCGAAGTTCTGAACCTGGGGCTCGTGGAATCCGGCGGCGGTGAGCTTGCTGCGCACGTCGTCGACGTTAGCCGCCTGGGTGAAGCTGACCTGCGCGTTAACACCGCCCGTGAAATCGATGCCGAGATTCAGGCCGCGAGTAAAAAAGGAGACGACCGAGGCGATCATCAACACGGCCGAGAGCGTGTACCACACCTTGCGTGTGGCCATGAATGGGTAGCTGGTCTGGTGACTGAAAAATTCCACGCGGGCGTTCCTTAGATCGGCAAGCGGGCGAGTTTGCGCCGGCCGCCGTACATGAGCGTGATGAGAGCACGGCTACCCATCAGGGAAGTGAACATGGAGGTCGCGATGCCGAGGGTCAGCACGACAGCGAAACCACGGATGGGGCCGGCGCCGAAAACCCAGAGCACCACGCCGGCGATCAGGGTGGTGATGTTTGAATCGGCGATAGCCGAAAACGCTTTCTCGAACCCTGCCCGGATCGCCGCCTGCGGCGACACACCCTTGCGGATTTCCTCACGGATACGCTCATAGATAAGCACGTTGGCGTCCACCGCCATACCGACCGTGAGAATGATGCCGGCGATGCCAGGCAACGACAGCGAGGCGCCCATCATCGAGAGCAAGGCAGTCAACAGGACGACGTTCGCCAGCAGGACAAGGTCCGCGACGAGGCCGAAAACCTTGTAGTAAATCGCCATGAAGGCAAATACGCCGGCCATACCGATGACCAGGGCCATCACACCTTTGTCGATATTTTCGCTGCCGACACTCGGTCCCACGACCCGCTCTTCGACCGCATAAACCGGAGTCGCCAGCGAGCCGGAGCGCAGCAACAGGGACAGGTCGCGGGCCTCACCTGCGCTGAGTCCCGTGATCTCGAATTGGGTGCTGAACACGCCGCGAATGGTTGCGTCGTTGATGACCTGCTCGTCGGTGATATCACGCGTTACGGGCTTGCCGTCCACGACGGTGGTCTCGCGATGCTTCTCGATGAGCACGACCGCCATCGGCTTGTTGAGGTTGGCCTTGGTCGTCTTCAACATGTTGTCACCGGCGCGTGCGTCGAGTCTCACACTGACACCAACGCCTTGTTGTGTCTGCGTGACGGTGGCATTCGTGAGCTGATCGCCGGTAGCGATGATTTCGCGCTTCAGCAGCACGGGACGTCCGAAACGCGTATTCGTGTAAAGCTTAGAGCCTAGCGGCGCCCGGCCCTGTGCCTTCGCTTCGAAGGCGTTGTTCTTGGTGTCCTCGAGCCTGAACTCGAGTGTCGCCACCCGGCCGAGCAGATTCTTGATGTCGGCGGAATTCTGCACACCGGGCAACTGCACGTTGATGCGCTCGAGACCCTGTCGCTGCACGATCGGCTCGGAGACGCCCAGTTCGTTCACCCGATTACGCAGCGTGGTGATGTTCTGCTGAATCGCGTAGTCCTGGCGTTCCTTGATTTGCGCAGGTGTCATCAGCGCCTGAATCGCATTGCCGCTGGCGAGACTTTCCTGTGAGACGGACAGGCCCTGGAACGGCTGACTCAGAGCATTCCGCGCAGCGGCGGTATCCGCCTCCGGCGTGAGTATGACGCGCACGGCATCGGGACGGCCGCTGTTGACCGACAACGTGGTGATGTCTTTGAACGGGATATTGGCGGCGGCAAGCGCGCGCCGGGCATCCTGGGCGTAGCCCTCCAGGGCCTGGTTCACCGCGCTGTTCACATCAACCTGGTAGAGGAGATAGAGACCCCCGCGCAGGTCCAAGCCCAACGCCATGGGCCGCAGACCTAGCGTACGCAGGAATTCAGGCGTACGCGGCGCGAACGAAAGCGCCGTGATGTAAGTGTCCTTGTAGTGTTCGTTTACGGCGTCGCTAGCGGCCAACTGGTCGGCAACGCCATTGAAACGCACCATCAGGCGACCTTTGTCGATATAACTTCGAACGAAGGACACCTTCTTGTCTTTGAGATACGCCTCGACTTCCTTGCTTGAACCGTCGGTAATGGCGGCGTGATCCTTGCGCGCAATCTGCAGCGCCGGGTCGGAGCCGAAGAAGTTAGGCGACGCGAACAGCAGGCCCAGTACGAGGACCGCGGCGACGAGGATGTATTTCCAGCGGGCGTATTCGAGCATGGCTCAGGCGCTTTTCAGAGTGCCCTTGGGCATGAGGGAACCGACCTGGAACTTCTGCACCTTCACGCGCACGCCATCGGCGATCTCGATCGTGACGAACGAATCGCCCACTTCGATGACCTTGCCGAGAATGCCGCCGGTGGTGACCACCTCATCGCCGGCCGAAAGCTTGGACACCAGGGCCTGGTGCTCCTTGGCTTTCTTCTGCTGCGGACGGATGAGCAGGAAGTAAAAAATGACCACGAACACCACCATCATGAGGATGGGTGCGAACTGCCCGCCCGGCGTACCCGGGGAGGCCTGGGCGAAGGCATCAGGAATCAAACCATTCATACGAGCACCTTGTCGGCAAGCCCGCCGGACCCCGGCGGGAGCAAAGGGGCGGCATTATGCCACAGCGCTCGTGGGGGCCTGCTTCGGAGTCAGAGGGGGGAAACGACCCGGATTGGGGGC
Organism: Gammaproteobacteria bacterium; assembly: GCA_028293725.1. The sequence continues at coordinate 60,855 of JAQGOE010000129.1, forward strand.
TTGGGGGCGCGCGGACCCGCGGCTCCGAGCGGAGAGGGCTGAGGCTGCGACATAACCTGCCCGCCGCTAGTTGGTGGGCCGCTGGTGGGAGGATCGGCTCCTGCTCACGAGGTAGCCAGAGCGCTCGCTGCCGGACCGGCATTTGCCTACGCGAGGTAGCCAGCAGGCTAGTCGGCGGGCCGCTGGTCGCGGAGGATCAGCTCCTGCTCACGAGCTGGCCGGACCGCTAGTTGGCGGCGGGCCACTGGTCGGCGCATCGGCTCTTGCTCACGAGCTAGCCAGCGCGCTCGCGCCAGCGGACCGGCATCTGCTTGCGCGAGATAGCCGGCCGGCTAGTCGGCAGACTGCTTCCGGCTCGCGAGATACCCCGTTGCCCACGACGTAAGCCTACCCTCGGCGATTGCGGCACGGATCGTCCGCATGAGGTCGAGGTAGAAATGCAGGTTGTGAATGGTGTTTAAACGGGACCCGAGAATCTCGTTGCAACGGTCCAGGTGGCGGAGGTACGACCGGGTGTAGTTCCGGCAGGTGTAGCAGCCGCAGACGGGGTCGATTGGGCCGAGATCGGTCTGATGGACGCTGTTGCGGATGTTGATGACACCCGTTGACGTGAACAGATGCCCGTTCCGCGCGTGCCGGGTCGGCATCACGCAATCGAACATATCTATCCCGCGCAACACGGCCGCGACAATGTCTTCCGGGCGACCAACGCCCATGAGGTAACGGGGACGGTCCGTGGGCATGTGCGGGACGACGGACTCGAGGACGCGCAGACGTTCCTCTTCAGGCTCGCCGACAGCTAGCCCCCCGACCGCGAAGCCGGGGAAATCGAGCTGCATCAATGATTCCAGGGAGGCAAGACGCAGCGCGGTGTGCATGCCGCCTTGGACGATGCCGAAGAGGCCGCCGGGGGGAAAGTCGGCGGCGCCAGAGTCCCCCGCCGCGGCGGCGCGCATAACGCCATCCCCTCGGGATCGCTCTCTATAATAATGAGCGTGGCTGCGCGCGGCCCAGCGCATGGAGCGCTCCATCGACTCGCGGGCCTCACTCTCTGTGGCGGGGTAAGGCGTGCAGTCGTCCAGCGCCATGGCGATATCGGAGCGCAACTTCAGCTGCACATCCATCGAGTCCTCGGGCGTCAGCCGGACATCCGAGCCGTCGATGGGGGAGCGAAAACGCACGCCCTCCTCGGTTATTTTGCGCAGGCTCTTCAGGCTAAAAACCTGAAAGCCGCCCGAGTCGGTGAGAATGGGACGCGACCAGTGCATGAAACGATGCAGACCACCGTGCAGGTCAACGATGTCAGCACCGGGGCGCAACATCAGGTGGAAGGTGTTGCCGAGACAGATGTGTGCGCCGAGACCTTCTAGTTCTTCGGGCGTCATGGCCTTCACGGTCCCGTACGTCCCCACCGGCATGAAGGCCGGCGTCTCGACGACGCCGTGAGTGAGAGTGAGCCGACCGAGACGAGCCGCACCGTCGGTTGCGAGGACCTCGAGCTTCGGTCTCACGAGCGCGCCCGCGTTGGCTGAGTCTTCGTCGGCGCGGATTGCGTCGGCCGGGTTTGCGTCGGCATCACTAACATTGCGTCCCCATAGCTGAAAAATCGATATCGCTCGCTCACAGCATGGGCGTAGGCGGCGAGCACATGCTCGCGTCCCGCAAACGCACTCACCAGCATCAGCAGCGTGGATTCGGGTAAATGGAAGTTCGTCACCATGGCGTCGACGAGCTGGAATTCAAAGCCTGGGCGGATGAAGAGGCGGGTTTCGCCGGACCAGATGGCGGCGGCGCGCCCGCCCGAAGCGAGTGCGGGCTGTGTGGTCGATTCCCGAGCGCCGTGCGCCCCGGCCTTCGCCGCGCGCACGCGGGAGAGTTCGCCCGCATCCGACGTTAGCTCGCCCACATCTGACGGCCGCTCGACCACATGAAGAGCAGCCGATTCGAGCGCCCTCACCACCGTCGTACCTACCGCGATGACTCGTCCACCGGCTGCGCGTGTGCGCTGAACCGCCTCCCACGTCGCGGCGCTTACGGAGACGCGTTCGGCGTGCATCTTGTGCGCATCGAGATCATCCGTCCGCAGCGGCTGAAACGTCCCTGCCCCCACGTGCAGGGTGACGAACGAGCGTCCGACCCCCATGGCTTCGAGCTTCGCCACCAGCGGTGCATCAAAGTGAAGGCTCGCAGTGGGCGCCGCGACGGCCCCTTTCTCTCGCGCAAAAATGCTCTGGTACCGCTCGCGATCGTTCGCGTCGGCGGACCGGTGGATATACGGCGGCAGCGGCACCTCGCCCCAGGCCTCGAAGAATTCCAGGGCGTCGCCCGGCGTCTCGACGCGCCAGAGCTCGTCCTCTCTCCCGACCACGCGGACGACACCGCCCGCCGTAGTGACTTCCAGCCCCTCGCGGATTGGCTTGCTGGCGCGGAGCTGCACCAGGGCCTCGCTTACCACCCCGGCCTTCACCCGCTCGAGGAAAATTTCGACCCGGCCACCCGACGGCTTGGCCCCCACGATCCGGGCCGCCACCACCCGGGTGTCATTGAACACAAGCAGGTCCCCGGCCCCCAGATACGAGGGCAAATCCCCCATATTCCGATCGGCGAGACCCCCGGTAGCACCATCCAGCACCAGCATCCGGCTCGCCGACCGCTCGGCCAAGGGACTCTGGGCGATCAGCTCTTCGGGAAGGTCAAATGAGAAGTCCTGGCGCCGCACCCGCGAATGTTACACGGCCCCGGTGGCCCTGCATGCTCCGCCGCCCCGGACCGTCACTCCGCCCCATACCCTCGCCGCGAAAGGCCCTTTATACTCCCCGCCCCCTGACCCCTCGCAGCCCGAGTGGCGGAATTGGTAGACGCAGCGGACTCAAAATCCGCCGCCCTTAAAAGCGTGTCGGTTCGACTCCGACCTCGGGCACCATCCTCTGCAGTTTCTCGCGCTCTACGAGCGCCTAGTGCGCGTCCTGGGACCGCTCTTAGTAGTTGTCAGATTTCGGAGTCACAGTCATGGCTAGGGTGCGCTGCGGCGCGAATCTGTGGCTAATACAATCAGCCATTGCTCGTCGGTCAGACGCGCAACCAATACGCGCTATGGGGCGCTCGGCGCAGAGGAAGTTGACTCGTGTTGTTTATTGAAGCGTGGGCATTATCCGCTTCATGAAACCGTCGAATAGAGGCACTGTAAATGCCGTGTCGCCGTGCGATGGGCTATAGATCATGCCCTTTGCGATCAGTGTGTTTCGAGTGGGCGCCACCTGTGTAACCTTCCTTTTCAGTAACTCGGCGACGTCTCCTGAGCGATGAGGTCCCGGCCCGAGTTCCGCCATAGCGCGCATATAGCGCTTTTCCGATGGCGTAAGCCGGTCGAAGCGTACGCGGAAAAAGCTCGCATCCAACTCTGCCAGCGCCTGCTCCGTGGCTATTTCGGCATCTCCGCCCGTGATGGGCGACGCCTTCGCCACATCCCAGCTGTGCTTCCCCCACTCCTGTAGGAAGTATGGATAGCAGTGGGTCTGCTCCAATATGGCAGAGATGGCGGCCGGCCGGAATTTAACCCTCTCTTTTTCTGCCGGCACACACAGAGCGGCCGTTGCGGCGTCTTTATCGAGTTTGTCGATGGAGACGAACTCAAACAGGCGCTCCGCGTAGGATTTCGCCCGACCGGTTTGACCCAGAAGTTGGGGCAAGCCCGCGGCGACCATTGTCACGGGCAACTGCGCTTGATTCGCCGCGTGCAGCGCCATGATGAGAGCGGCGAGCTGTTCCTCGGGGACATATTGCAGCTCATCGACGAAGAGAACGATTGCAGTCTCCTTTTCGGCCGCCGCCTTTCCGACCGCCAGCATCAATTCAGTCAAGTCGCTATTCAAGTCACCACTATCAGCGAGCCCCTTCTCCGGATCGACATCAAGTGCTAGTTCGATGTCGCCGTGTTTCATCTTCAGCGCAGAGACGAATCCAGCCAGTGCGCGTAGTGCCTTGCGCACTCCGGCCGTCGCGGCCCGTAACCGATCCAGACGGATCAGAGCTGCACGGAGAGCCGGTGCCAGGAGACCTGGCAGCGAGCGCCCCTCCGGTGCCTCCATATGAACCGCGACGATCGCTCGGGCCTCGGCATCGATCCTGATTCGATTCAGAAGCACGGTTTTTCCCACGCCGCGCAGCCCGTAGAAAATGAGGCTTCGTGCGCTCCTTCCAACGCGGATACGGTCCAGAGCAATAGCCGCCCGCTCGATGATGCGGTCGCGACCGGCGAGCTCAGGTGGAGGAGTTCCAGCGCCGGGGGCATATGGATTTCTGCGGGGATCCATTTATGAGCATCTTAGGGTAGTTTATAGGATTTCGATAATATGCCCTAAACTTGCCATAAACGGAAGGAAAGCCGCGGGATGCTCGCGGGAATCCACTGGGCAGTCACCGGATCTCTTTGGCCTTCAAGTCGTAGTTCAACACGAGATATCCATGGGCACCGATGAAACACTCGTGGACGATAGCCATGTTTGTGGAACATCGAGACGCGGACGTTAAACGACATTTGGATCCATCAGTCGCTACACGCCTTTATGGTCTCGCCGGCGTCGCCTGACATACTCCGCCAGCGCAGCGTTCATGCGGGCCTGCCAGCCCGGGCCACTTGATCGAAAGAAATCCACGACTTCTGGGTCGAGACGAACCATCACCGGTTCCTTTTGCACAGCGCTCTTCGGAAGCCCGAGTCGGCGCTCCGCCTGCCACTCACGAAACGGCCGCATTCGCGCGAGTTGCCCCGGGGCGAGTTCCGGGTTGTCGGGATCGCTTTTGATACCCACCTGAATGCGAGCCTCCTCTGCGGGCGTGTTGAGTCGGAATCGGCGCTTACTCTTGGCCTTTTTGCGCTGCATGGGTGCGAATCTCCTGGATAGTGGACTGGTGCTGCTCTTCCACGGGTCGAATTCGATTTCCGTCCCGACCGAATTTTGTCTAAGACGGCAAAGACCACATTTATTGACGCCTGAATTTGATCGCAGACCTCAACCGGTGCGCGTGGGAAGCTAACGGCATGTCCTTGTCGGCGCCAAGTCGAGAACTTACGCTGCCGATTTGGACGTAAATCAACACGTGTTGAGCGGAGTAGGTTTGCCCGGTGCCCAGCGGCGTCGAGTCTCTTGCGGCACCCACAGCGTCGTCGATAGAGGCGTAAGCTCGCAGTTGCCCACGGAAGTCCCCCGGTCGTGGTGGTAACCGAGGCGGTATGCGCGCGTAATCCGACGCACCGGACTTGTAGCGGCGGTAATCAGTTGGATCCGTTCGCCATTCCCTGAATCTGGAGGTCCACTCCCCCGGCGACGGTCACTTCGGCCGCGAGCGCCGCCCCTTATCGCGCGCGAACCATCCAAGAGAGTCGCCCGCATCCTCGGCTAATCTCGCCAAAACGGTATGATGGCGATGCCTTCGGAAACGGGGCCAACCGCAACGGTCAGCGCCACAGGCAGCGTCAAGACTACATCCCTGGGACCACAAGACCATGTCGAAAGGCCTCACTGGCGAACCAGACCTGACCGATCCGTCACCGCACCCCGCACCCGCCGGTCGACCTGCGCGCACTCCTCGGTCCGTAGCCGCCGCGGCGTTCGAGGGAATGCGTCCGTATCAATGGCTAAAGAACACCCTCGTCTTCGTACCGCTCATGACCGCGTACCGCCTGGGCGAGCGCGATAGTCTGCGCGTCACCACGGCGGTCTTCTTCGCATTCAACTTCTTCGCCTCGGCGATCTATTTGATCAACGACATCAGGGATGTCGCCGCCGATCGGCTGCACCCCCACAAGAGGTCGCGCCCGATCGCCTCGGGTAGGCTGCCCCGCGCTGTGGCTCTCGGGCTCGTCCCGTTCCTCTTGGCCGCCGGGATAGCAATCTCCCTCGCCGTTGATGTTCGAGTGACCGGCGTTCTCGTCTTCTATGCAGTGCTGATGGTGACGTACTCGCTACGACTCAAGGCCATTGTGCTGCTCGATGCGTTGGTGCTGGCCGGCGGCTACGCGCTGCGAATCGCCGCTGGGGCGGTGGCTGTCTCCAGCCGTCCGGAGCCACAGTTGCTGGCGTTCTTTGTTTTCGTGTTTTTCAGTCTCGCCATGGTCAAGCGCTACGCGGAGCTGTCATTACTGCGGCTCGCCGGAGTGACGACCGCGCCGGCCCGCAGTTACCAGGTTCAGGATAGCGAGTTGGTTCTGGTCCTTGGCGGCTCGAGCGGGATGCTTTCGGTCCTGGTGCTGGCATTGTTCCTCAACGGCGAGGATGTCGGCCAGAACTATGCTCGCTCTGTCCTGGGTTGGGGCGCTGCCATCCTGCTCCTGTATTGGATCAGTCACATGTGGCTCACCGCTCATCGTGGACGGATGACCGACGATCCCCTGGTGTTTGCCATCAAAGACCGTGTCAGCCGCGTGCTGATTGCGCTTACGATTGTCATTGCGTGGTTCGCGGTATGAGGGATCGCATGCGGCGGAGAAAGGTCTATGCGCGTGCGCGCTCGATTTGTTTTGGTGTAACGGCCCTCCTGTTTGGTACGAGCTCATTCGCGCTTCGGCCGGAGGTGCCTCCACCCGACGTTCTCGCCAGACAACAGGCGCAGTTCGACGCGAATGTCTCCAAGACCATTCTCGAGCTACAACCCTTCCGAAGCGAGAGCCAAGTAACGACTACGAGTGCGAACGGTGTCAAAGGCACCGCGACACTGGTTAACCTGAACCCTTACGTCGGCACCTGGTACCTGCTCTCGCTGAATTGGGGGAGTGCCGGGAAACCAACCCAGTACCATCTGGAAAGTCCGCACCCTCAGAGCCTGCGGTTGGTTCCGGCGGAGCCGGGTACCGTGCGGATGGTCGGGATGAACAAATTCTCCTGCACAACACCGATTGAGAGTAAACGCGGGCTGCTCGAAACAGCAGCGGTGTTGCCTTACGCCCCCCTGTGCGAAGGTGCGCTGTATGTGCGCAACCAGGTGAAGGGGCATGCCACTTCGCTCGAGCGTGCCACGGACTTTCTGCGTGATCACGTCTGGGGCGGCGAAAAAGTCATCACGTTCGTCAAGGACAAGGTTTATCGGGATAAGTTTCTGGACAAGGCAGCCTCGGCCGCCGGTGCAGGCGCCGCGCCCGAGCCGTCTTCTCCATCCGATCCCATGATCCCGATGCTCGCCCCGGAGAGTGCGGGCCGAAGTATCATCGCCGACCACCTGGGACTCGATCTCGTAGTATCGACGACCGACCTGGATCCCGGACGGTGGTACGCCGTCCGGGATCTGCCGGCGGTCAGTGTTAGTATAATTGCGCCACAGTACATCGATGCCAGCATCCGCTTGGCTCACCGGGCGATGGAAAATCCTCTGGATCCCGTGGAGGCCGGTGCACTCGTCTATCTCGTCGCGTTCGACACCGAACGACTCAACTTCCACTACGCGATCGGAACCGAGCATCCGCGTCTCGACTGGTCGGAGCGGGCGCTCCCAACCTCCCGGGATCCGCGACTGCCCGGACCCGACGGGGTGGGCAGCGCGGCACCTCTGGTCACCAACGGCATGGTCAGCCCGGCAGACGTCAACGGCACAATCGCCGCCTTCGCCGCAGGGTTCAAGCGCGCCCAAGGCGCGTTCCACTACGGACCGCTCGCGACACAGAACTACGGAAGCCACTACGGGTTCATCCAACAGGGAGTCGTATTTAGCAAACTCCAGCCGGAGCTCGCCTCAGTGCTCATCATGGACGACGGCACCGTGGACCTTCGCACCTGGAGGGCTGCGGACCGTTCGTCACTGCCGCACATCAGAGATGCAAGGCAGAACGGCGTGCCACTCATCGAATACGATGCGGCGAAACGCACGAGCGCGCCCGGCAAGTTCGTCAACCTCTGGGGACCCGGAAACTGGTCCGGCTCCGCAGGGGAAGATCTGCGCTCACTACGCGCCGGTTTATGCCTGCAGGAGAATGGCTCACATAGCTTTCTCATCTACGGATATTTCTCTGCGGCAACGCCGTCCACCATGGCACGCGTGTTTGAGGCATACCACTGTCGATATGCCATGCATCTCGACATGAACGCCCTTGAACACACCTACCTCGCGTTGTACGTGCGCCGGGGCAACCAGCGGGTGGTAGAGCACCTGATCGACGAGATGCAAGTCGTCGACCGCAGCGCCCGGGGTCAACTGGCGCCCAGATTTCTCGCTTTTCCGGACGATCGCGATTTCTTCTACGTGACAGGACGCGAGGCATCTCCATGAATCATCTCCGCTCGTTCCGACTCCTGCTGCTCCTCGCACTCTGCACTCCGTGGGCAGCGGCGCAGACGACACTCGCGGAACGCAACACCGAGCTTCTGCACCAGATCGAGGAAGTTCACCATCTCACACCGGCCCAGATGGAAAAACTCCGGGCCATCTTCGCGGGCTCACGCATCATCGGGCAGGGCAATCCGGCGATCACCCAACACCCGGCGACGCCGGAGCAATGCGAAGCCAAACTGCATCAACAAGGTGTGGTCTACGCGAACCCGCGTTTCGAGCGGATCTGCGGCGGCAAATTCATGGCGCCCCTGTATGACCCCGCGACCCAGAAACCCGAAGACGCCACAGCCTGCATCGACCAGTTCGAATTTCCTGACATTCCCTGTACCTACCCGGTCGTCTGGGTGCAGGCCCGGGGGGCGGCGGAAATCTGCGCCGCCGAAGGCAAGCGCATGTGCGACGCGGACGAATGGGAAGACGCGTGCCAAGGCAAGACCGAGCCGGCGGAATCGCAATACCGTTTCGACCTCGCGGCCGGGGTGCCCCCCGAAGTCGGAATACACGCGATGCGCCTGGCTCACAACCGGGCGGCAGCCAACGACAAGCGGTGGAGCTACGGCCCCTCGTACCAGACCGGCATCTGCGCGACCGGCAGTTTCAAATCGCCGGGATGCAACGGGGGTGATTGGAAACAATGCGGCTCGAACACCTATCCGACCGGCGACTTCCCGGCCTGTCACAGCCCCCTCGAAGTCTACGACCTGAACGGGAATGCCGCCGAGCACATGAATCTGCCGCTCAATCCTTCACAGATGTCGAGTCGGGGAAGCACGACGCTGGGCTATACGGAGATGAAGGGAAGTTGGTTCATCTTCGACACCTACCGGGCACACGAGGACTGGTGCCGTTGGCGGGCGCCTTTCTGGCACGGAACGCGCGTGTTGGATCAGCACAGCCACGCGAACTATCACCTGGGGTTTCGCTGCTGCAACTCGCCGGGAAAAGCCAGCACGCCGGTAAAATCCAACAGCGCGGCTGCGCTGGTAGGCGCGGCGAATCTCAGCGCCGCGCAGACGAATCGCGGGCCGGTCGCAGCCAGGCGGCAGCTGCAGACCCTCGGTCTCTTGCCAACCGGTCAGTGAGCGCGCGTAGACGCTCGGCGATACGCGTCAAGGGCCCTTCGCTCGTCAACAGAGCCGCAAGCCGCGGCTCGGCGAGCACGTCTTCAATAGACCGCTTTACGCCATTGACATAGACGACGCTGCTCACGAGCCGGACTCCATGGCTGTAGTCCGCATAACGCGCGCCATGAACGGTGCTCAGGGGTTGGATGGGTTGATCCGCCGCGCGATGCCAGCCGTAAATAGCCACGCGACCGGGGAACTGCCACAGTCGGTTCGTCAGAACGAGATCTTTTTTGTCACCGGCCGTGAGGTCTCCCAGCGGCGCGCCCAGCGCGTTTCGCTGCTGGCTGATCAACTCGCTGTGATGAACGACGTAGTCGGTGCTGCGCATCCGGTCTCCCGCGGGCAACGGCACCGGAGGGAGTTTGACAGCAGACTCCTCGTAGATGGCATCGACGAGCTTGGGAGTGGGTAGATCAAACCCGAAGCGCTCAGCAACATCGAGCGCCGCCTCGAGTCCAAGAGGAACGAATACGAAATCGCCGTCGGACCCAACAGCCAGATAATCGGGTAGTACGCAGACCGTGATCTCGACCGGGTGGCCGGAATCCTTGCCCGTAACTGTTACGGGAGCAAGGCGCCGCAGGAATTGCGGTACGTTGCCCGAGAGCAGTTGCGATCGGATTTGCGCATCACGCTCGAGTCCGGAGAGGGATTCGACCTGCCGCGCAAACTCACGACCCGCCGGGGCACCTGAGGCGCGACTCGGAATGACGCCAACGGGAGCCTGATCGCAACGTCCCGACGACGCTTGCGGACGCTGCTGCGCCTGGGCGTGAACCCCTGCAAAAGTCATGAGCGTAAGCGTGGCCAAGCGACTCCAAACCCGGAGCCGGCTCATTCGCGCTTGGATACGCGGCGCGCCTCTCACCGAACGAATTGCCACGGTCGAAATCTGCCTCCTGAAAGACGAGAAATGAAGCTACATCAAGTCCTTACGATTAGCCAAGCCGGTCGACACAGAACCCCTACGCGTTCACTCATGCTGTCGCAGCACAGACGTTAGGCAAGTCCCGTACCCTCGGGGTCAGTCTAGCGACTCGAATCGAAGTCCGTGTACCCTAATGCCACGCTCTGGCAGTCTTTTTGGAAGCCATTTTGGAATCACTCGATCAGGGCGATATCGCCGGCTCCCGCCCCCGCTTTTTCGCATTGAGCGAGAGCGCGGACTTCGCGAGGCGACTGGGCGAGGAAGCCCGGCTCCCCCTCAGTCCCCTCGAGGAGCACCGTTTCGAAGGCGGCGAGTTCAAGTTTCGGCCGCTCGAGTCCGTGCGTGGCCGTACCGTCGTCGTGCTGCAGTCCCTGGCCGGGACGGATGCGCTACCGGTCGGCGAGCGCCTCACGAGACTGCTGTTTCTGCTCCTGGGACTGCGCGACGCGGGAGCCGACCGGCGGGTCGTCCTGCTCCCCTACCTGACGTTTGCGCGCGAGGACCGGCGCACCCAACTGCGCGATCCCGTCACGTCCCGCTACGTCGCCGAGCTGTTGGAAGCGGCCGGAGCAAGCCAACTCGTGACACTCGA
>JAQGOE010000147.1 GCA_028293725.1 Gammaproteobacteria bacterium
AAATAGTTTTGGCGCCCGCTGATGCCCAACTTCCGGATCACGACAAGTACCAAACTGGTCGCTCGTACAGACACCCGGACTTAAGGTTGTCCGTGTCATACGAGAATGAAGACTACAACGAGTGGTCCGATCTGAATCGGGAGATCGCCAAAGCTGTCGCTGGAAATCCTGATGTTCAGGCTGTTCTTGCTGGGCTACCGCATTTAGAACACGAAGAGCAACGCAAGCACCATTTTCTATGCCGCCTGATTCTGCAAAACAGGCTTGCGAAGAGTACGGGTGCAACTCTGATTGGAAACGCTGCTTTCCATCGAATTTCCGCGTTGGCTGCGCCGACCATTGTTTCAGTAACAGGATCAGAACACAAACCAGCGGAGGCGGAGCCGCAAAATTTAGGAATATCAGAAAGATTGCTTGATGTTGTGGGACTTAATTTCTCGCCAGACAATCTTGAGGTATTCGCTGCCATCAGAGAATCCAAAGACATAACAACCTATGCAACTGCCTTCCGCGAAGCACTTGTCTCCGCTGCTGCATCGCCGTCTGAGCTTGAAACTAAATTTCTGCAGCTAATGAGGGACGCTATGGAATCGGAAGACGTGGCGAGGAGGGTTTCGGGCGGCTTGTCGACAGCGGGCTCCGTGCTGGAGGTGGCTGGCCTCGTACCTGTAATCGGGACAGTCGCCGGAGCTCTCGGCATAGGCACCGACGCGGGAAAGCGCGTGGCTGATAAGCGCGCGGAAGGTAAGTCGTGGTATTTGCTCGGTACCAAGATGCAGGAAGTTGGGATACGAGATCGCCTGAAGAGACTACAGCCCCGCACATAAGTAAAAATCGTGATCTGCCATGGCGAAGCGTCCGGTTCCAGGCAACCAAATCAGCGCGGTGATGGACCGCTTTTGGCCGTTCAGCGCCTGTTGTGTATGCGCGAGCGATTTAGTCCGTTGGCCGACTTCCGCCTCTGCCCTCCAAGAGTCAACACACGGAGGCGTTGCTTCGGAGCGAGAGCTCGCGCCGGTAGGTGCGCCTGCCATCAATAGGGCGCGATGTGGGCTTTATGTTCGCGCGGCGTTTGTAGTTCGAGTAGAATACTGTACAGATACACAGCCATCGAGAGACAGTCATGGACGAAGCCTGTGGGCGCGAGAAGCCAGCACTGACGCTGCGTGAGTTGGAAGCTCAAATTACTGAGCTCGCGGGTCACTTGAACGCGGCGAACTTTCGGTGGTTATCGTTGATCGCCGAGTTCGACCGGCGCCAGGGTTGGTCGGACGGTGCGACGCAGTCTTGTGCGCATTGGTTGAATTGGCGATGCGGAATCGATCTCGGAGCCGCGCGCGAGAAGGTCCGCGTGGCGCACTCACTGGAGAAGCTGCCGCGGGTCGCCGCGGCCATGGCGCGTGGAGAGCTGAGCTACTCCAAAGCGCGCGCACTGACGCGCGTCGCCTGCGCGCAGACGGAGGAGTACTTCCTCAGCATCGCCTTACACGGCACCGCTGCCCATGTCGAGAAGCTGGTGCGGCACTATCGGCGCGCGCAGGAAGCAGAAGAACTCTCTCGGGAAGCCCGCCAGCAGGCCAGCCGAAAGGTGACCTACTTTTATGACTATGACGGCTCCCTGATCCTGAAGGGCCGGCTGCCGGCCGAGATCGGTGCGCTGGTGGTCAAGGCACTCGATGCGGCGGTGAATGATTCGCCGGTACGGGACGTTTCCGCGGAAAGTGCGCCGGCACAGCAAGCGGCTGGCGGCGTTGTCGTACAAGCGTCCGACGAGCGGCCCTCGTGGGGAGCTCGGCGTGCGGATGCATTGGGACGGATCGCGGAGAGTTTTTTGCAGCACGGGGCCGAGGCCCTGAGCTCCGGAGACCGCCAGCAGATCGTCGTGCACGTGGACGTGGAGACCCTGCGAGACGGCGGCGCGGGACGCTGTGAGCTTGAGGACGGTCCATCCCTCGCCGTGGAGACCGTGCGTCGCCTGGCGTGCGATGCCAGCATTGTCAGCGTCGTGGAGAATGAGCAGGGTGAACCGCTCAACATCGGACGCAAGACGCGCAGCGTTCCGCCCGCCATTCGCCGCGCACTCAACGCGCGCGATCGCGGCTGCCGATTTCCGGGGTGCTCGAATGCGCGGTACGTCGACGCGCATCACATCCAGCACTGGGCTCACGGAGGAGAAACCCGGCTCTCCAACCTTGTCCAGTTGTGCCGCTTCCACCACCGTCAGGTGCATGAGGGCAGAGTTGTAATCCAGCGCCTCGATGATGGGGCGGTGCGCTTCCTCAGGCCCGACGGCCGGTCTTTCGATAGTGTTGCTCCCGAGCACACGCGGCCTCTGTCGGACTGGCAGGAATTGCCTGCGGCCAACTACCAGCAGGGGATACACATCGATAAGAACACGGCGACCACGCGTTGGCGTGGGGAAAAGATGGACTACGAGCTTGCGATCGAGGTCTTGCTCCAGCACGCCAGGCGAACGGCCCGCGTTTCAGCGGAAACGCGTTGACTCGGCGGCTCTGCACTGAAATAAGAAGAGCGTACCGGAAAGCTTCCGTCTCACACTCACGCGAATCGAGCAGCCACGTGCAGTGCGCCTTTGAGCGTGCTCTGCCCGAGGGCCAATGTCTTCATGTCTGGAAAGGATTCTCTGGCGAGGTCGCTGAGGACGCGACCCGGCGGCATCTCCAGAAAAAGACGACAACCCAACTCCTCCAGCACGGTCGTCGCGTCGTGCCAGCGGACGGGATGGGCAATGTTACTCGCGAGGTCCTCCGCTACGACGGCGGCAGCTCGTAAGGCCCGCGCCTTTACGTTACCTACATAGATCAGCCGAGGCTGCTCCAACATCATGCCCGCGAGGGTCGCTCTCAAGGCGACTGCTACCGGCTGGAGGAGCGGGCAGTGAGAGGGCACGGAAACCTGCAGGCGTTCGGCCTTGCGCGCACCGACTACTCTGGCGATTTCCAGCAGTCTTTCCATGCCTGCATCGGAGCCTGCGATGACTATCTGGCGGGACGCGTTGATGTTAGCTACATATACGGGGGCCTCGGGCGTATGGACTTTTTCGACGAGCGCTGACACCTGTCCTTCGGTCATTCCGACTATGACGGCAAGACCATACCCGGTCGGATAAAGGCCCCTCATCATTTCCGCTCGTTGCCGTACGAGTTGGATCGACTGGGGGAAGGTGAGGACGCCACTGTGTACCGCGGCCGCAAACGCTCCGACGGAGAGGCCTGCGACGGCCTCGGCCCTGACGCCCTCTTCCGCAAGCGCCCGAGCCGTCGCAACGCCGGCTGTCAGTAACGCGAGTTGAACGGAGACCGTTGACTGCAGGGCCTCTGCGGAGTCGAGCTCTCGGATATCCCGGTGCAGAGAGTCGCTCGCCTCGTCGAGTGTTTGTGTTACGACGGGATGGTCGGGGAGACTGTGGAGCATTCCCGGTACCTGGGATCCTTGGCCGGGGAAGAGGAAGGCGATGCTCATGTGCCCCACGGATCTGCGCCGAGCGCCGCGCCCGATGCGGTACGCAAAAGAATTGGAGCGGGGGCTCGACTCGCATACTCCACCAAAGAGAAGCCGCAGATCGGCGTCTCCACGCGAATGTCGACCGGCGAGGGAAGTCCTTGCGTGGAGTCGCGGAGCAGCCTGGCTTCGTTAACGGTCATCCGTTCGTTAGCATAGATCACCACATCCAGGTCACTTTGCGGGGTCACGATGCGCCGGCCGGTGGCCAACTCGAAGCCGACACTCCCACCGGGTCCCCACACGGAATCCAAAGCTTTCCAACGCTGTGCCAGAAGAGACAACGTCCGCAAGGCCGGAATCGAGTCCGCGCGCGACAAGACCGTGGCTGGGGGTGCCAAGGCTGCGGGTGCGTGCGGCGGCACAGACGTGGTCGCGGCTGCCATGGTCAGCTCTGCCGCGCGACCCAGAAGTCTCTGCGGCGTCAGGGCTTCCTTCACGTGACTTGGATGACAGCCGCCGGCCCAACGTTCGTTTCGGTGCGCCCCACGCACACCTATCGAAATTTCCTGGTCCGATACTGGACCGCGACGCACGACCACAAATGGAGTTTGTCGCAGAGTTTCCGCGACCCACGCCGGTACCGATGAATGCGCCTGCAAAAATCGCTCCGCGTCGATCTCCAGCAAGTCATGTATTCGGGCCGGCATGAGGGGCGCTACTGAAGGTGGCTCGCGAGCACGATCCACCCAGCCAGTGTAAAGACGCCCACCAGGGTACTGGCAATGAGACTCGAGCTCGCGATCTCCGGAGTGGCATCGAAACTCTTCCCAAAGACGATTCCAAAGAAGCCGCAGGGAATCGCACTGATCAAAACCACGTAGCGTGTCTGTTCGAGAGGCAGTCCCATCACACGTGCCGCTCCGAGACATAGGGCCGGTTGTAGCAATGTCTTGCCGAACACGGACCATCCCACGCTCCAACTCAGGTTGAAACGCTGCGCGGACACGACCAGTCCGGTCAGAAATAGCGCCGCCCCGGCAGTCGCGGTCCCGAAGATGGCGAGACTCTTGTCGACATAGCTCGGCACGGCGAGGTTCACCGCGACAATGAGCACACCCAGTATCGGTGCCCAGACTATCGGCCTTCTGACAGCCCGCCATAACGAGATGCGGATGCGCGCCAGCGTCGACAGATGGTCGTGAGATCCGGTGTTGCTTTCAAGGATCGCGAGAGTTATTGGAGAGATCGTGACGGCACCCACGGCGATGGCAATAGATACACTGACAGAGGATCCGTTGCCGTAAACTGCCGGGAGAAGCGGGATACCGATGGCAGCGGCGTTCGGAAATGCCAGGGTCAGCGACAAGACAGAGCTGTCCGCGGCACTGAGTTTACCGAGACGGCGCGCCGAAAAGTACATCAGCGCATAGATCGCCAGGTACACGGCGCCCAACACCAGGGCGACCTTGCTCTGTCCCCACAGGAGCGGATGCGGAGCCCGCACGATGGTGGTGAACAAGGCGCAGGGAACGGCAAAACTCATTACAAATGTGATGAGTGTCCGCAGGTCGTTGTTGTCTACTACCTTGCGCAGACCAGCCACATAGCCGAGCAGCAGACCCGCAAAGACGGGGACGAGGGAATTCGCGAGAATCTCAACCATGTCGCGGGTCAGGAGCCCGTCTGACCGGCTTCCTCACGCCACTGCGTTTCGAGCAACGCACGCGTCCGGATGGTGGCTCGCCTCGTGTCCCGTGCTTCCTTCGACTCCAACCGGCTACGAAGATCCCACGGGCTACGGCGAGCGTCCTCGATCGCGGCTAGCAGTTCGTCCCGGACCTTGCCGGTTTCAGTTTCCGAAGGATGATCGGGATCCTCGACGTGCAGCAGTTTGTGGAGCAGGCCGAGCCTGGCAAAATCTCTTACATCGTAGGACAGAGGTGGAATGGTCTTGCCGAGCTTGTCGAGATTCTCCACCGACCGCCGTGTAATCCGTGCCGCTGCCTCCTTATGCATGGCATGGATCATGACGCCGTCATCGTCGAATGCCAGTATTCGGTTCGCCTGGTAACCATGAGTTAGAAACCCTCCGGAAAACGCATGGCCAACGACCAGCGCAATCACGGGATGTCCCGCGAGCCGGGCCGAACCGTACGCGTCGGCCGCAGCAGCCGCGGCAAGAAATATTGCCGCTGTCTCCTCACGTCGGCCATAGGCCTGACTCTTCACATCGACGATTGCGATGACCGGCCGCTTGACTGTGTTCCGATCCTCGTCAATGACTTCGCGCACCCGTGTTGCAAGCGTGTAGGCTTCTTCCAAACCCACCTCTCCATGACGAGCGCACGGGAAGCGCGCCTGCGGATCGGGTACGACACACAGGAATCTTGCAGGCCTGTTGCCGATCGAAGCGTCGGCCGTCAGCACGGATCGAGGGTCGCCCGTCATCGGTGACACATTGCCCGTGAGAGCGCGGAACCACGCAGTGCCTCGAGCTCCGGTGTGTTCGCTCATGACCGCTGCTCCTCACCGGTGGAGATTCCACCCGCGACGCTGTCGCCCGCGCCCCATTGCGCTCGAAGCTCTTTGGGGTCGAATTGCCGCGCCGGATCGAGTGCTTCGATACGCTTGCGATAGAGCGCTACTTGCGAACTTCTGTGCACCGTCGGAACGCCCTTCGCGATAAATTTCCGGATAGCCGCTCCAACCTGTTGAGTATCGTCGTCGACGAGCGCATCGGCGAGGCCGGTGGCGTAACGCTGCTCGCCGCCGTGGATGGCCCAGATGAGCGCTCGATCACTCGCGTCGAACTCATCGATACCGGATTCCTGCTCGATCACCTCAGGACCGTTCAGTCCCAAACGCGCCTCCCGAGTCATGACAATGTAGCTCGAGAGCCCGGCGGCTAGGGACATTCCTCCAAAGCAGCCTACCGTGCCGGCGACAACACTGATGACCGGAGCGTAGCGCCGCAGGGCCAGAATGGCCGCCATGATTTCCGCGATGGCCGCGAGACCAAGATTGGCCTCCTGCAAACGCACACCGCCTGTCTCGAGCAACAGCACTGCGGCGGTCGATACGCCTCTCTCGCTGTCGGCGCACGCCAGGTCTAGCGCCGCCGTCAGTTTGGCGCCGGAGACCTCGCCCATGCTACCGCCCTGAAACGCGCCCTCGAGGGCCACCACAACGGCCGGTCGACCCGATATTTTTCCTTTCATGACGACGCAACCGTCGTCGGACTGTGGCGTCACACCTTGCAGCGGCAACCAGGGCGACTCGACTCGGTCGAACGGGCCGACTAACTCTCGCGCAGTTTCCGCGTCGAAGAGTGCTTTTGCCCGTTCGCGCGCCTGGAGCTCGATGAAACTCTGTCGGTTGATGAAGGCCAGGTCGTCTCTTACGGCGCTCATAACTCGCTCACCTCCACGGCCTGCTCCAGACGCAACTGAACACTGCCAGGGGTTGCTCCGGCGTCATTGATCTCGATACGCACAGCGCCGTCGTACCCGGAAAAGAATCGATCCAACACGGCTTTCCAGGTCTCTCGAAAGCCGTCCACGCTCGTACGGATGAGGACGTGCGAGCTGTTGCCCTCGGTGGGCTCGAGCAGCACCTCGAGATCGCCGGAGCCCACGACGCCGACATGGGCTCTGCCGGATACTTGGCGCTTCGCCGGATAGTCGAACTCAATGCGTTCCATGGGAAACCTCCTTCGAAACCTCTGCCGGGGTTTGGGAAGTCCCACCCAGGCTTTGGGAAGCCTCCGTCGGGCTTTGGGCAGGCTCCGCCGGGCTTTCATCGGCCGCAACGTTGTTTTGTCTTCGCTCCACGGCATCGAGAAACAGTGCTGCGGCTAGAAGGTCGGCGCTACCGCCGGGCGATACATTCAAATCCAAGAGGCGGCGATCGAGTTGCCTCAACCGCTGCCTGCCCAGTGCCGTCCCACTACCACCGGCGGCCACGACTGCAGCAGCACCCTCTTTTGCAGTGGCGAGCGCGGCCTCTCCGCCCCGATACAACACGCAGGTATCTTCCAGACGCGACATGACGCTGAGTAGCGCGTCGAGTCGTGCAACCTGCTCCGTTGTGCCGTGTTGACGTCTACGGCGAAGCATCGGTAACGCCACCTCCATAATGTGGGGAAACCCGCAAAGCGCCTCACCGCGCGCACCCGCGACTCCGTATCGCCTGGCGACGGCGTCTCCGTGGGAAACCAGCCGTGGCGTCGCGCGATCCTCGAAGGAGGCTATATCTTTGGCCTTGGCGGCCACCGCAGTGGCCCTCGCGCCGTCTTCGGCGTACATCGCGGCGGCTGAGACCAACAGCCCCAGCGCCCAGATTGCGCCCTTGTGGGAATTACTTCCGCCGGTTGCCTCGAGCATCGCGTGCTCGGCGTGACGACCAATGAGCGCCAGTTGTTCGCGCATCGACTGACTCGCTCCGGCCCCCTTGGATAGGATAGCCATGCGGCAGAAGTAGGGCTCAATAGCGACCGCTGAGTGCCTCATGATTTCGAGCGACAGGTCGGTGTGTGCGCCATCCCCGCGTCGATCGACCAAGCCGGGCTTCGGCGTAAGTTCCGCTTCCGCGATCAGCGACTGTCGGGCGAGACGCGCCAGCCAGCGCGCCGCCGCCGTTGTGCCGTTTGTCCGATTCCACGCAGTCGAGCGAACCACATTGGATAATACTGGCATCATGACTACCAACTCCGAAAACGAGCCGGCGGGTTGTAGAGCCCTCCGGACCAGGCGATCAGATCCTGCATGCTGCGCGCGGCTAGGAGCGAGCGCTTCGCTTCCAGGCGGTGGACACCGATGTCTTCGGGATACGCCACCACACCCCTCTTTCTGAGCGCCTCGGTCTCGGCAGGGATCGCCTTCAATCCAACCGGGCTCACTCCGGCGACCGCCGCGAGCGCGCGACGTCTTTCCTCCTGCCCTTCGGCTTTATAGAGGTAAGCGATAC
>JAQGOE010000216.1 GCA_028293725.1 Gammaproteobacteria bacterium
GTTGCATAGACTATCGACGGTAAAACCTGAAATGCACGACGAGGATTCCTGCGTGGACAATGCCGCCCGCCTCCCTGTAGCGATTGTTGCAGGCGCCCCTCCCCCAAAGACCGTGAGCGTGGAGGCACAGCGAATCCTGACAAGCCTGCCGAATGACGCAGGGCCGGAGGACCTCGATGTTCACCGCGCAATGTGTGCGCAGGTGCAACGGGAGTTGGGGGAAAGCCTGCTCCAACGACATCGGGTGGCGATGCAGGACGCGGTGATTGGGGGCGTGCCGGTGCGGATTTTCACACCTGCCGCGCTAACGGCGGAGAATCGCGACGCCGTACTACTCAATTTGCACGGTGGCGGCTTTACGGTCGATGCTGGATCGGTGACCGAGAATGTGTCCGTCGCCGCCTACACCAACCTAAGGGTCGTAGCAGCCCGGTATCGCTTAGCCCCTGAGTACGGCTTTCCGGCAGCCGTGGACGATGCTGAAGCGGTCTATCGCGCTCTTCTGGCGAATCACGCGGCCGACCGGATCGGTCTCTATGGGACTTCGGCCGGCGCGTGCCTGTGTGCCCAACTGCTCGTCCGGCTTCGCCAGTCAGGGGAGCGGCTGCCGCGCGCTTTCGGTTTCTTCACGGGAACGGCCGATCTCAGCCGCACCGGGGACTCCGAGTTCTTCTTCCGGCCCGCCGGCGATCCGGTGCACGTCGAACAGCAGTTTGCTTCGTATTTGCAACACAACGACCGATCGAGCCCACAGGTCTCACCGATTTTCTCCGACTTGAGGGGTCTGCCGCCGACTTTGTGCCTCGCAGGCACCCGCGATTTCATGCTGAGCCAGACCGCACTGTTTCACCAAGCCTTGCTAGGCGCCGGCGTGGACGCGCGACTGTTGGTCTTCGAAGCGATGCCGCACGCACATTGGATCTATCTGGATCTGCCCGAGTCAGACCAGGCGTTCAGGGCAATGGCAGGTTTCTTTGTGAGCCATATGACCTAGGAGCCTGTCAGGCTCCTAGGTCTCGCGAACGACCAACTCCGTGGGCACGGTGACGGAGCGCGGCTTGGCGCCATCGAAGATCTGGAAGAGCTTCTCGACCAGAAGGCTGCCCGCCTGATAGGTATCCTGACGAATCGTGGTCAGTGGCCGCTGAAAATACTGGGCAATCGGCAAGTCGTTATAGCCAATGACCGAGACATCGTCCGGCACCTGAAGTTTCGCTTCGAGCAGGGCCACTACAACTCCCATCGCGACGGTATCACTCCCGGCGAACACCCCATTTATGCGCGAGTCTGCCCGCGCCAGAAGCGACTTCATTGCGGCGTAGCCCGCGTCGAACGTGAACTCCGGGATCTCGAGATCGATCACACGGCCGCTCTTTCCCGCCAATTTCAGGGCACTCTCCAGCCCTTGCCGCCGCTGCTCCATTTCCGGATGAGACCGATTACCGACAAAGACAATGGAATCGCGCCCGATATCCGTAAATCGCCGTCCCGCCAGCAGCCCCCCCTTCCTATTATCGCTTCCGACCGTGCAGTAAGTTGACTGCGGGTCGACCGCGCCCCACACCACGAAGGGGACACTGGTCCGCGCAAGATCCTTGAGCCATTTGTCACCCGGCCCCTGACCCAAAAATATGATCCCGTCGGCCCGCTTGGAAGAGATCATGACCTCGTACGAATACGCGTCATCGGCCTCCGGCGAGCACAGCAGCAGGTCGTGCTTGCGAACCCACAACCCATTCGCAACATCATTCAATAGCTGAAAGAAAAACGGCGCCGCCGCATGCTCGTTACTCTGCGGCGGCAGGTGCATGACAACCGCAACGGTGTGAGTCCGGTTGGTCCGCAGCTTCTGGGCATTCCAATTGACCGAATAGCCGTGCTGGCGCGCGATCGCCAGAATTCGCTCCTTGGTGGCCGGGCTGACCAGCGGGCTGTCCTTGAAAGCCCTGGAGACAGTGGGCTTCGACACCTTCGCCAGCCGAGCGATGTCGTCCATGGTCGTCAAATTGGCTTTTCGAGCAGACATCCCGTTACTTTCCGACAGTTGCGCATGGCTCTGGCCAGCTTTCAGCCCCGGCCCCGCTGCGGCAGCGGACGGCGGCGGCCACGAGGCATCATAGCAACCAAATGCAACGGGTTGCATAGTGGCTGATCGCTGGCCTGTGCCGGGGCGTCCGAGGCGTCCCGCTCGAGCATCATCCGGCCGCAATGCAGTCGTCCGCCGCGGTCGTTACCAGGCCAGCGTCATCGCCCCACACGGTCGTCGAAGTCTTAACGGCGGCTGAACGTTCACGTTTCCAACTCTGGGGGAACCCCGGTCTGCAGCGACCGTTCTAATGTCATGTTCGATTCGCGCAGTTGGAAGGAGCGGCTATGAAACTCGAGGTCACTGCCCTATTGACGGCGATCACCGTGGGCTGTGCGGTTACGGCTAGCTACGCTGCCGAGCCCGCTCGCGAGAACGCGATGCTCAGCCGTGCCAAGGTGTCCATGAATCAAGCCATCACGGTGTCCGAGGAACAGGGCAGCGGCCAGGCGATCGACGCCGAGTACATTCCCAAGGGCGGCACCATGGGTATATATGACGTGAAGGTGTTGAGCATGGATGGCAAGAAGCTGCTCGACTTCAACATAAACGCTGAGAACGGTAGAGTACTGAAGGCTACCCGCAGGGGCGTCGAGAAGGTGTTTACGCGAATCAAGCCTGCAGACCTGCAAAGCGCGCAGACTCCTCTGAAGGGTGCCATCAAGACGGCCGAGGCGCAGACCGGCGGTAAGGCCGTGATGGCGGATATCGACCGGCATGGCGATACTGTACGGTATACCGTGAAGGTAGCCATGGCCGACGGCACGACCGAGAATATCAAGGTCAATGGAGCCGACGGTAAGGTGGCCTCGGCCAAGTAAATGGCCAGCTACGGCTCGCTGCTGCGGTTGTAGGTCGCCAGCAGAGCCTTTTCGACGATGGCGTCGGCGTCCTTGTCGAGCATCTCCGGGTATTTCGTCAGATAGTCCTGCACGATCACCGGTGCCCTGTCGCAAGTAGGACCATCCGTAATGAAGTCGCTGCTCATCAGCGGCACGAGTATCGGTACAGCCCGGGTCATGCCCTCGAGTATGCGGGGATCGAGGTGTTTCTTCTTCTTTCCGTCCTGCAACGCCCCCGCGAGAAGCGCGGCGCGCCGAACCAACTCCTTCTCGAGATCGACCACGGCGCAGATGTAGGACGTTACGAGCGTCGCATCGTTGAGCTCCTTGTCCGATAGCGTTTCATGCGCATTCCAGCGCTGCTGTTGCCTGATTCCATTTTCCAGCCACGCGCCGTCGCGCACCGGTGGTAACCATGGCGCACCCCACGTCGCGGTGCTGTAGCTGATGCACGTCACAATAGCGACAAGAATTCGCATGATATGCCTCACATCGCGTTGGCAGGCGGACGAACCAGGATCCCGTCAACGCGCTAGCCCTTGCGCATGCGTAGGATCACTTCGATATCCATCTCTGCGCCATACGGGCGCAGGTCTTCACTACCACTCTCCACCGCAAACATCGCCATCCGATCTGCTAATTCGTTACCTTGTGTTCCCACATGCGCACTGACGTGGATCAATTGCAGCTGAGATTCGATGCGGACGTACACGGCGTGAGCGTCTTGAATAATGCTCAAATTCTTGATTTCACCGCCAGCCTTGCGCCAGCCTTTCTTTTGCCACCCCGCAGCCCACTTTGATATACAGTTGATTGCATACGTCGAGTCACACAGTATCTGCGCTGTTTTTCCGGCAACGATGGTTGTTTCGGCCATCAGCAGCGCGTGATGCAGGGCATTGAGCTCCGCCGTGTTATTGGTACCGCTCGGGTTGTAAAGGCCATACCACAATTGCTCGAGCTTACCGTCGCGATAGACAGCGATGCCTGAACCTGCTCTGCCGGGATTCGGGTCGCAGGCGCCATCGCAATAGATCTGTAAGCCAACAGCGACCGCAGGGGGCTCGTTGCGCGCGGGAATACCGGCGCTCGCTATCGCCGGCCGCCTCCCGGCGGTTGGAGGTCTGCCGGCGCGGAAAGCCTGATTGGCCTCCGTCTGACTCGCGAACGATTTGAACCGCGCGCCGGGGAACTCATTGACGTGTCGATGGGTTGTCGCCCAGTCGGTGAACACGCCAGTCTCTCGCCCCGCCCACACCACGTAGAACTTCTTTGCCAATTCGATGCCTCGTTCCGCTGCGACTGTTAGAGTTAGTTCCCCGCATGTCCGGTCTCCTGACGCGGAACGAGGGGACCGGTAGCGCCGGAACCGCCCTCCTTCAGGGCAGTGGCGCGCGAGATCAAGTACTCGCGCACGGCGGCTGCGTCCTCAGTCTTCAGGTCCTTTCCGAAGGAACCCATGCCCTTGTCCGCTCGCCCCCCCTGCAATACTACATAATCGAAGCCTTCTTGCGTCCACAACAGCGGCGTGACCGTGAGATTAGGGAAGCTGGTTCGCGCCTGCAGGCCGTTGGCGCCATGGCAGACTGAGCAGTACTGCGAATAGACCTCGCCACCGTGCGCAATCGTCTGGACCGAGGCAGTCAAAGGCGGCGGATTGAGCGGCGGGGGTGTGTAGGGTTCGGGTACCGGCAGCGCCGCCTTGCCACCCAGTGCGAAAACCAACATCCGTGCATGAGTTGGTGCGAAGTAGCCGCCCTGCGCGACGCCACCGACGCTGGCGGCGATGTACTGCACACCGTCAAGCAAGTAGGTGATCGGTGCAGCAAACACCGCCGTCTTCGTGTCGAAGCTCCAGAGCTTTGCACCGCTCTTCGCGTCATAGGCGCTCAGCACTTTGCCGACACCATTACCCATGAAGACCAGGTTGCCCGCGGTCGCGAGCACACCGCTGGTCGGGAGCCCGTCCGAGTAGGGCTCGGTTTCCCACACGACCTTGTGTGCAACCGGGTCCCACGCCTTCAGCCGGCCGCTGACGCCATGCCGGTCGTACGGTTGCAGTTTACCGGGCTCGACCTTAACACCCATGTTGATGCCGAGGCTGAACCCACCGCCCGGCGGCCGAACGCCGGGCTGAGCGCCAGCCATGGTGAAGTAGGCATCCCAGGAGGGGATGTAGACGAGGCCGGTTTCCGGGCTGAACGCATTCGGATGCCAGCTATGGCCGCCCTGCACGCCCGGTGCAAGATTCCACGGCTCCTTCTCATAACGCGCGCCCGGCACGACATCGGGACGGCCGGTCTTCATATCCACGCCAGTAGCCCAATTCACCTCCGTGAAGGGATCGGCGCTGATGAGTTTGCCCGTGGCAGCATCGAGCACATAGAAGAAACCGTTCTTCGAGGGCTGCAGGATGACGTGCTTCCTGTGACCGCCGATAACGAGATCGGCGGTCATCATGGGACTGACTGCGTCGTAATCCCACGCGTCGCCCGGCGTCTCCTGGTAATGCCACACATAGTCGCCGGTGTCAGGCTTTACCGCGACGATGGATGCGGAATACAGATCGTCGTTGAGATTCGGTTCACGTACGCGCGCATTCCAGGGCGTGGCATTGCCGGTACCAAAGTACAGCAGATCGGTCACTGGATCGTAGACGGCCGAATCCCACACCGTGCCGCCACCACCGGCGACCTTCCACCACTCGCCGCTCCAGGTCTTCGCGGCCCTCTCCAACGCCTTGCTCTCGAAACCTTTCGCCGGATCGCCGGGCACGGTCCAGAAGCGCCAGACCTCTTTGCCTGTCTCGGCGTCGAATGCGGCGATCCACCCGCGCACACCGAACTCACCTCCGGAGCCGCCTATGAACACCTTTCCCTTCGCGACTCGCGGAGCCATGGTGATTGCGTAATGCTTCCCCATCTCGCCAAGGCCGAGACTTTCGGGAACAGTGTCGGTCGACCAGGATTCCTTGCCGGTCTTCGCGTCAATCGCCACTAAGCGGGCGTCGAGTGTGCCCATGATGATCTTGCCGTGCCATGCAGCGATACCGCGGTTTACGAGGCCCACGTTGTAGCGCAGCCGCTCGCCGTGAATTAACGGGTTGTACTTCCACAGTTGCTCGCCACTCTTCGCGTCGAAGGCGTAGACCACGTCGCGCGCCGTCGAAACGTAAATGACCCCGTCTATGTACAGTGGCGAACCGTGCTGGTTCTGATTGGTTTCGTAGTCGGCGAACCACTGCAGACCCAGCGTGCCGACGTTGCTCGCGTCGATCCTCCTCAGCGGACTGAAACGCTGCTCAGAGTAGGTGCCGCCGTAGGTCATCCACTGGCCGGGCTCGTCGGCAGCTTTGAGTAGGCGCGCGGCAGTCACATTGGCGGCGGGAGCGGCGTGGCCCGAGGACGCGGCGACGGGTGTTTCGTGCAGGCCGCGGCAGCCCAAGATCGCCGCGGACAGCAGCAAGCCGACGCCCAGGACGTGGATACGGATCATGTGGCTACTTCTGTTCCGCAATCTTGTCCTGCGTCCGGGTCTGGAAATCGCTGGCATCATGTCGCTCGTGTAACTGACTCGAGGGCTCGCCATGAGTGCGGTTTACCATCCGCCCCCGTTGGACGGCGGGCCGTTCGAGCAATCTATCCACCCAGCGTTGCACATGCTCGTATTCCTGGACGCTGAGGAACTCCGCGGCGCCATAGGCCCAACCTTTGACCAGAGCGCCGTACCAGGGAAAAATGGCGATGTCGGCGATCGTATACGTGTTGCCGGAGATGTATTCGTTCTCGGCAAGACGCCGGTTCAACACATCGAGCTGGCGCTTGGTTTCCATGGAGAAGCGATCGATGGCGTATTCGATTTTAAAGGGCGCGTAAGCGTAGAAATGTCCGAACCCGCCGCCGACGTACGGTGCGCTGCCCATCTGCCAGAACAGCCAGGAAAGACACTCGGCGCGGGAGGCCCGCTCGGTCGGCAGGAAAGCACCGAATTTTTCCGCAAGGTAGAGCAGGATCGAGCCCGATTCGAAGACCCGAATGGGTGTCGGACCGCTGCGATCGAGCAACGCCGGGATCTTGGAGTTAGGATTCACCGCTACGAAGCCGCTGCCGAACTGATCGCCGTCGCCAATCTTGATCAGCCACGCGTCGTATTCGGCGCCGTGGTGACCCAATGCCAACAATTCCTCCAGCATCACGGTGACTTTCACACCGTTGGGAGTTCCCAGCGAATAGAGCTGCAGCGGATGACGGCCGACCGGCAACTCCTTCTCATGGGTCGGACCGGAGACCGGGCGGTTGATGTTCGCGAAAGTGCCACCGCTCGGCTTGGTCCACGTCCACACCTTCGGCGGTACATAGTCAGAAGAATCGGTCATGTCTCACTCCGGAATAAAGCTGCCTGGGCACGGCTACTTTACTTCAGGCGAACGGAGCGTTGGTTCAGCATTTTCAGGAGCGTACCCAGATGCACGCCGTCATCGGCCTCGCGGCGCGCCAGATACAGCGTCGAATAGGCCTCCGCATCCGCCAACCTCTTGTATTCGATGCCCTCGAATTGAATGCAGTTCATGTCGGCGGGCACGATGGCGATGCCGACTCCGGCCGCCACCAGGCCGATGAGCGTCGAGGATTCGAGAACCTCCCGGGCGACCCGCGGGCGAAACCCGGCTTTTGCGCACAGATCCATGACCTGCCAGTAGATCCCGGTACCGGCCTCGCGTGGATACATGATGAACGAGTCGCCCTTCAGGTCGGCCAACGTCAAAGACTGCCGCCGAGCCAGGGCATGATCATGGGGGATCGCGACCACCAGCGGGGTGCGATACCACTCGCTGATCTGTAAACCCACCGGGGTACGGATATCCGGTCGGCGAAGCACTCCGACATCCAGCTTGTGCTCGAGGAGTCCGTGGAACTGCTCCACGGAAGTCAGTTCGTGCAAAGTGAGCAGGACCTGCGGATGCCGTTCTCGGAACAGTCGGATCACGCGCGCCAGTACACTGGAGAATATCGCAGAGGCGGTATAACCAAAGTCAAGAGTGCCCATCTCTCCGGCCGCGGCGCATCGCGCCTCGAACTTCGCGGTCTCCGCCATGTTCAGGAGCGCCCGCGCGTGTTGCAGAAATTTCTTGCCCGCCTGTGTCAGGAAGACGTGGTGCTTGTCGCGCTCGAACAACCTGGCACCCACCTCCTCTTCGAGCGCCTTGATCTGGACGCTCAAGGACGGCTGCGCCACGTGCAACTTGGCGGCGGCTTTGCTGAAGCCGAGCTCATCAGCCACGGTGATGAAGAAGCGCAGCTGCTGGAGTTTCATAATCGTGATTCCCTATGACCAACGAGCGCAAATATGTATTGGATAATATAACCGGACCTGCCGTAGGCTGACAGCCTGTGAGCTACCCCTAGCGTTCCGGGCGCGGTGGCTCGCGAGGGGGAATGCATGAATCTGCGGCAGTTGCGCTATTTCACTGTGCTCGCCGAAGAGCTGCATTTCAGGCGAGCCGCGGAGCGCCTGAATATTACGCAGTCGCCCTTGACCATGGCGATCCAGGAACTGGAACGCGAATTGGGTGGGCGCCTGTTTCACCGGACGCAGCGGCGCGTGGAGCTCACCGAGGCCGGCGCGGCATTTCGCATCGGCGCCCGCGAAGTCCTCGACAAGATGCAGTCCAGTTTGCAGATGACGCGTGATCTGCTCAGCGGTGAGCCCCGCCGCCTGCGACTGGGGCTGACCGCCGGGGCGGGTTTGCTTCCCTTCCTCGCCACTACCCTGCAACGCTTTCATATCGCGCATCCGGATATCCGGCTTACCCTGCACGAGCTGACCGACGACGAGCAGTCGAGGGCTCTGCAAACGCGCGAGTTGGACGCGTGCGTCATCCGCTTGCCACTGATGCGCGGACCGACCTCGGGCGGCTCAATCAAACTGCTACACGACCGACTGGTCGTTGCCATGCATCGCGACCATCCTTTGCGACATCGCGCGCCGCTCACTGTCGTGGATCTTGCGGATGAGCCGTTCATCATCCCCCCGAAATCTCCAGCGACGGTCTTGCGCGAGATCATCGTTCAGCTGTGCGCCCAGAGATCTTTTTCGCCGCGAATCGTCCAGGAGACGGCGGACAACATTACGATCCTCGGCCTTTGCGCCGCCAGACAGGGTATCGCGATCGTGCCGTCCGAGCTCTCCCGGGTCGACATACCGGACATACACTTCGCGCCGCTTGCCGATGACGACGCCGCGACCGACATCTACCTGACGTTTCGCGACATCGACACGGACCCGAAAGTCGCCAGCCTGTGCCGGATAGCCGAGGCCGCCGTGGCCCATGGCCGCTGGAAATTGATCTGTAAACCCCATCAATGATCGGTCCATATTGAATTGGAGCTGTTCAAACAC
>JAQGOE010000226.1 GCA_028293725.1 Gammaproteobacteria bacterium
AATCTCGCCGCCACACGCCCGCACGCCGCCCGCTGCACAGACGATCGAACCGATGAGCGAAGTGTCTTCCCCGGTAGGTAAGTCAATATGCGCGCCGTTCGCCCCAGGCCTGCGGCGTCCTCAAAGCGCGAGCAGGTGAGACCATCACGGTTCCGCAGCACACGAGGACAGGGAAAGCCCGGGTCCACGCGCTCGACATGAAGCAACGCCGCCGTGGGCAAGTCGGTAACGGCCGGCTCCTCCGCCGCGCTCGCTATCTTCAAAACATACTCGCGACCGTCCGAGCCAACGAGTTTGAAATTCTCGTCGCGCTCACCCGTCAATCGGTTAGCGGTGACGCGCAGGTCGTACCGCTTAAGCGCGAACGCTTCTGCTTCGTCGCAAGATGTTGCGACCGAAGCGGCGACCATGGTTGCCATGAACGCATCCAGATCACTCGCCGTCACGGTAGCTCCAGTTTACGCGACCATGCTGTGGGCCCGAGCGGCCCGCGCTTGCCCGCAACGCCGCGCATTGTACCCCTAGTCGGTAGCGGGCTCCGCCGCAGCCTCCGGCTCCCCGCTACGCACACTCGTCTGCGCAAACACCATCGAGATAGCCGCGCAAGCGGCGATGCCGGCAACCATGGGCAGCGCCGTGCCGTTCTGGAAGCTTCCCACGAACACCATGAGCACGGCGCCCGTGACGAACTGTATCGTGCCGATCAGCGCCGATGCCGTTCCTGCGATGGCGCCGTGGTCCTCCAATGCCAACACCGAGGTAGCGGGCATAAACACACCCAGGCACCCATACCCAACGAATAGAAATGCGGCAAGCACGTAGAGGTTATCGACGCCCGAGGCGAACACCGCCAATAGCGTGAGCAGTACGGCCGCGTAGACGATCACCGCCGCTCGCACGAGTCGACGCAGCCCGAAGCGCGTCGCAAGCGACGAGGTGAGTTGCGCCATCGCGAAGAAGGAGGCCGCGTTGGCGGAAAAGCACACACTGTAAAGTCTGGGAGTCAGGTGGTAGTGCTCGATGAGCACGAACGGTGAGTTCGCCAGATAAACGAAGAAGCTCGAGATTCCGAACGCCCCGATGAACGCGAGGCCGAGGAAGTGCCGGTCGCGCAGCAGCAGTCCATAGGCAGCGATGGCGCTGCGAATACTGCTGTTGGCCCGTTCCGCGGGCAGGCGCGTCTCCGGGAGGGTGCCCAGGATGAAGGCCCCGACAACGGCAGCGGCGAGCACTGCCCAGAACACAGCTCGCCAGCCTTCGAGTTGAATCACGAAGCTTCCGGTCAGGGGTGCCAGGATCGGGGAGATACTGAACACCAGCATCAGAAGCGACATGAGGCGTGTAGCGTCGATGCCCGTATGCAGGTCGCGCACAATCGCTCGTGGGATAACCATGCCCGCGCACGCACCGATACCTTGCAGAAAGCGGAAAGCGATGAGCACGCCGATGCTTGGCGCCAGGGCACAGCCGATGCTGCTGATCGAGAATAGTGCAAGTCCCAGGTACAGAGGGGCTTTGCGTCCGATCATGTCCGACAGCGGGCCGTAGATCGATTGTCCGAGGCTGAGCGCAATGAAGAACACCGTCAGGCTCATCTGCACGGCACCGGTGTCCGCGTGGAGACTGCGTCCGATGTCGGGCAACGCCGGCAGATACATGTCGATGGCGAACGGCCCGATGGCTGACAGCAGCCCGAGCGTGATCGCATTGCGCAGAAAGCGGGTTTCCATAGGCAAAAAGAGGCGGAACGGCCCAGAGGCCAAGTGTTAAGCGGGATGTCCTTATTTTAGGACGTTCTCAGGAGTTCCGCGAGACCAATCGACGTCACGACCGATCCGAGCAGCGCTCGCGTCAGGTCCGCCTCAGGGCTTGGCCTCGGCCGCTCGCGCGCGCAACGCGGGTAGAGAAGAAGCGGAGCCGTCAATTTTGACATCGAGATGGGCGTCGCCCTCCGCACCGATATGAACATCATTGACGGAGGGCGCCAGGGTAGGACTCGGATACCACACGCTCACGCGGTAATCGCCGGGCGTAAGGCCTTTCAGAGCGGCTGTCCCCGCGGCGGACGTTTTAGCGAAGTAGGGCGTATCCACGACCACCACCCACGCCGCCATCTGGTCATGAATGTTACAGCCCAGCACGACCACGCCGGGCTTGTCGAACAGGACAGGCGGCGCCTGCTTGCCCGAATAGAGCTTGGTGGTGAAAGGTTTTGGCGCCGAGAAGGAGTAGATCGAGTGGCGGATGTTGTCGCTGTTAGGGAACGACACCTCGGTACCCACTCTGACAATGCTGACCAGTGGAAC
Organism: Gammaproteobacteria bacterium; assembly: GCA_028293725.1. The sequence goes on from JAQGOE010000226.1 coordinate 2,307, forward strand.
GAATTCTTTGTTGACCTGGTCGATGAGGGCGTGTGCGGCCGCGTGGCTCGCCGGGGCTTCGGCACCCACAGGCTCGGCAAAGACGACGGCGTCCATCAACGGTTTCGCGTCCAGGTCGCGGACGGCGACTTCGACGTCGGCCGCGGCGCCCAAAACAGGGAAAGTCAGAATGACAGCCGCGAGGCTCGAACACGACCTCATCCTCACCGCTCCACCACATCGCGCTTCATCGGCGCAAGAATTTTCAACAACTCATTGCGCTCGCGCAATCCAACTCCATGCCGTCGCATGGAAGTGCGCAGGACTTCGACGAGTCCAAAGAACTCGGCCTCGGTGATCCCGAGTCCGGCATGCACATCGTGCATGGAATCGCCGGTGTACTGACAACCCCCGCCGGTGACCGCGCAGATCTGCTCCGCCAACAGTTGCTTTACACGCCCCAGGTTCACCTTTGCAAACGACCGCTTCAGCTTGGGATCGTGCGCGGCATCGTCAATGACGTCGTCCGCGATCGCCTGCACAGTTGGATGGCCGCCGAGCCGTTCGTACAGCGAGGCCGTCTCCGCCTTGGCCGTGTGAATGTTGAAAATCAGCAGGCTCAGGGCGAGTGACTGCAGGAGAGTACGCTTGGCCATTGTCCGGTCGAGATGCGTGTGATGCGATGCACAGTAACGACAAGACCTTGGTCGGCCCGTTAAACGACTCACAACTTCACGGAATTCTGACAAGGCACATCGCACAATGCGCGCGCTTGTACTGTCTCCAGCACAACTCCTGGGAACGGTGTGACTTGCATCTCACTTACTGGCGAGGCGGATTGGATGGCGTTGGCTGGACAGTTGCGAAACCCGGGCCGGTGGGGCCGCCACGTGTGGCTCGCATTCGGTTGGCTCGTGGCCTTCGCGGCAGTGTCAGGGACGCACGCACAGAGCGACCGATTGCTGGCGACCGGCGGGGTAACAGAGATCGAGGGCAGTGGCGGTGGCGGTCTCGTACCCTGGGCCCTCATTACCGGCCTCGGTACCAACGACGAGGTTGGTGCGAGCGCCGACTGCATCTACGTCAAACCGCAGCACTTCGCGCTGACGAGCTGCGGAGCCTCGCTCGGTATCCGCAATCGTGTTGAGTTATCTTACGCCCGCCAGACATTCAACCTCGATGACGTGGCGAGGTATCAGACCATCGACCAGAACGTCTTTGGCGCAAAGGTACGGCTCTGGGGTGACGCTGTCATCGACCAGGACCGCTGGTGGCCGCAAGTGGCCGCGGGGCTTCAGTACAAGAAGAATGAAGACTTCAATTTCATTCCCCGCCTGATCGGCGCCAGGGGTTCAGCCGGCACCGACTTCTATCTGAGCGCCACAAAAGTCTATCTGTCCGGCCCGTTCTCGCTCACCTGGCTCGTCGATGCCACCCTGCGGGCCACTCGCGCCAATCAGTTCGGAATTCTCGGGTTCGGCGGCGACCGCAGTAGTGCCTACTCCTTCCGTCCGGAGGCAAGCGTGGCCGTTTTCCTCACCGACTCACTCGTCCTGGGCGGCGAATATCGGGACAAGCCGAACAATCTCTCAGCGTTCCGCGAGCAAGCCGCGCATGACGCTTTTCTGGCCTGGTTTCCCTGGAAGTATGTGTCTCTGACTACCGCATACGTTGACCTGGGTGACATAGCGACACACCCGGGTCAGCATGCGTGGTACGTTGCCCTCCAGGGCAGCTACTGAGAGGGGTGGGATGAGGGGGGAGAGCGGCAAGCGACTCGTGACGAAAGGCGAGGTCTTCCTGATCGCGCTTTATTTCCTCGTCGCCCTGACCTCGATTGCCCTGACTCGCAACTCCGTGGGGTCTTCGCTCCTGTGGCCGGCAAATGCGATCACGGCTGCGTTCCTCGTGCGTCTCCCCGCGGTCAGGTGGGGCCGGATTTTTCTGGGTATTCTGTGTGCGGGCACGCTGGCAAACGTCCTGGGCGCCCACGACGCGCCGTTAGGCTCTCTTGCCATGGCTGCCGTCGACTTGCTGGAGGTCGGCTTGACCGCCTACCTCTTCCGTTTTTACGCGCGGCAGCCGTTTCCCAACATCACTGTTGTCTCCGGCGTGCGGATGCTCGCGTTTATTGGCATCGGCATTCCGGCAGTCGCGGCGCTCCCAGGCGCTGCGGCCGTCAGCCTGACGTTCGGCACGCCTTTCTGGTCAGCCGCGGCGAACTGGTATACGTCGATCGCCGCTGGCGCCGTTCTTTGCGCGCCGCCCATCTACCTCTACAGCTCCAAGGCACTGCAGCGCCTCGTGTCGCCAGAGGCGCGCTCCTGGAATCTGATCCTGGCCGTAGTCAGCCTGGTCGTAACTTACTGCGCGATCCGGTACTCGCGATTCCCACTCATCGCTCTTTCCATCCCACTCATTGTCGTCGCATTTCAGGTCGGTGCTTTCGGTGCCGCGTTGATGTGCGAATTGGCGGGGTTATTGGTCGTCGTACTGTGGTACGCGGGCGTTCGTCCGCTGGGGTCGGCCGTGCCCCTGACAGAGACGGGTGCGCTTGCGGGGCTGCCCTTTGTGGCGCTCGCCGCCATTATGCTTTCACCGATCGTCATGGGGTTGGCCGCCGAGGATCGTGAGCGTGCCATGCGCGCGCTTCGTTTTAACGAGCAACGCTTTCGTCAGTCTTTGCGACATTCACCGGCGGGCGTCGTCATCCGCGGTTTGGACGGCAAGTTGACGATGGCGAACGACGCATTCTTGGAAATGCTTGGCTACACGTGGGAGGAGTTGAGTACGCTCACCGCGGAACAACTCATGCACTCGGACGATCAGGAGGCGTCCGCCCGCGACATGCAGCATTTGATGGACCGAGGCGCGGACACGTATGTCGCGGAGCGTCGTTATCGCCATCGTGACGGTTCGTGGGTCTGGACTAGGGTGGCCGTCTCGCTGGCAACCGACGACGACGGCGCGCCGCTGCACTTCATCGGTCACATCGAAAGTCTGGAGGCGAGGCGTCGCGCAGAACGTGATCTCGCGGAAGAGCGGGAGCGGTTACGAACGACATTACGGGCGATCGGTGACGCCGTGATCACGACGGACGCCGTCAGCCAGATTACTTACGTCAATGCAGCCGCGGAGAATTTGCTCGGCCAACGGCTCGACGAGATCGCGGGCCGGCGTCTCGATGAAGTGGTTGTGCTGACCAATCCCCAAACCTTGAAGGCGACGCACAGCATGTTTGCCCTGTGTCTCGCGCGAGGCGAGCCGGTGAAGCGTCAGGACCGATGTCTCCTGCACCGGCCGGACGGCAGCCCGTGCTACATAGTCGATGCCGCTTCTCCCGTTCACGATTCGGAGGGTGCGGTGAGTGGTGTGGTCGTGGTATTGCAGGACGCGACCGAGGGCATGGAGCGCGATCGGGAGCTCAGTCATCGCGCGGCGCACGATCCGCTTACGGGTCTCACAAACCGCTTTGAGTTCGAGCGCCGACTGAGTGAATGTCTCGAGCGTTACCGGCATATTCAACGCCCGGCAACACTGCTGCTAATCGATCTGGACCGCTTCAAGGTGGTGAACGACACCGGAGGACACGCGGCGGGTGACGAGGTGCTGCGGCGCGTAGCGCAATTGCTTACCTCCATAGTGAGGGACTCACACGCCGTGTCGCGTCTCGGAGGCGATGAGTTTGCCATCTTGTTGACGCACTCAGATCCCGCACACGCAGAGTTGGTAGGGTCGAAGGTGTTGCGTGCAGTGGCGGAGCTCAGCGTGACATGGAATGGAACGGTCTACACGGTGGGCGCAAGCATCGGGGCAGCGTCGCTGAGACAGGGGCTCGTCAGCTTTGCGGACTGGGTCGCCGCCGCCGACCGCGCCTGCTACGAAGCCAAGCGCGCCGGCCGGGGACAGATGCGCGTCGCCGCCTAATCCGCCCCGAAAATATGGTCCAATAGGGGTATGGAAACCCGAGAACTGACCGGCGGGGAGGCGATTGTCCAGGGCCTCCTCGCGCACGACATCGATACCGTATTCGCGCTTCCCGGCGCGCAGATCTATGGTCTCATCGACGCGTTCGCCAAAAACGGCGATCGGATCCGCACCATCGGCGCGCGGCACGAGCAGACGTGCGGCTATATGGCATTCGGGTATGCGCGAGCGAGCGGCAAGCCGGGCGTTTTTGCCGTGGTTCCGGGGCCGGGCATTCTCAACGCCTCTGCGGCTTTGCTGACCGCGAATAGTTGCAACGCGCGCGTCCTGGCACTGACCGGCGACATGCCTTCAGGTGCCAAGGGCCGGGAGCGCGGAGCGCTTCATGAACTGCGAGATCAACTGGGCATCCTTCGCTCCCTGACGAAGTGGGCTGATCACATCGAGCACCCGTCGCAGGCGTCTCTCCTCGTGGCGCGAGCGTTTCAGGAAATGTCGTCCGGCCGGCAGGGTGCGACGGCTCTCCAGGCCGCGTGGGACTATTTCACGGCGACCGCAGGTGTGGGCCCGGCAGTGACGCTCCCGCTGTTTCCCGCGCCTGAGCTCGACCTCGATGCCATCGACGAGGCGGCCAAGCTAATCCAGGCCTCTAGCGCCCCGATGCTGGTCGTCGGCTCGGGTGCTCTCCATGCGAGTGCGGAAGTTACGGCGCTGGCGGAGATGATTGGCGCGCCTGCCGTTTCGTTTCGCGGGGGCCGTGGCGTAGTGTCCAACGACCATCCCCTCGGGCTCACCATCGCGGCGGCGCAACGCCTGTGGCCGAAGACGGATGTCGCGATCGTGATCGGGTCGCGCTTCGAGCTTCTGGATATCCGCTGGCGGCATCGACCGCCCGGTTTGAAGATCATCCGCATCGATATCGATCCCGCCGAGTTGCGACGTTTACCGGCGGCTGTTGGCATTGTCGCTGACGCGGCCGCGGGAGCTAACGCACTCGCGAGGGCTCTGACACGCCGTGGCACTCCGAACCGGCGCGACGACCAGATCGCCACCGCAAAAGAGGAGGCGGCCGTTACTATTCGCTCCGTGCAGCCGCAGGTCGATTATCTCGGTGTGATCCGCGACGTGCTGCCTCGTGACGGGTTCTTCGTCGAGGAAATCTCGCAAATGGGGTTCTCCGCGATGTTCGGTTTTCCCGTTTACGAGCCGCGCACCTTTGTGACCAGCGGTTATCAGGGGACGCTGGGCTTCGGCTTCCCGACCGCGTTGGGCGCGAAGGTTGCCTTCCCGCAGCGGCCGGTCGTCTCCGTCACGGGCGACGGCGGTTTCATGTTCGCCGCCCAGGAGCTCGCGACCGCGGTTCAATACGGCATCAACCTCGTGACGCTGGTCTTCAACAACGAGAGCTACGGCAACGTTTATCGCGACCAGATGCAGCAATTCGCGGGCCGCCTGCTCGGGTCCGAGCTCGTGAATCCCAACTTCGTGGCGCTCGCTGAGTCCTTCGGCGTGAGTGCCTCGTCGGTAGGCTCACCCCAAGCACTACGGCCGGCGCTCGAGCGAGCCTTTGCCGCGGATCGTCCGGTGCTCATCGAGGTGAAAGTGCCACGCGGCTCGGATGGCGACCCTTGGAAGTTCATTCATCCCACTTTCAGTTGAATACTCCCTGAAGGATCCATGTCCGCTCTCTCCGCCGCCCAGCGAATTCGCGTCGATGAGTTGCTGGATATCCTGTTGGACACGCCCGTGGAGGCCCGCGCTGATTATCTGGATCGCCACGGCAGCGATGACCCGGCCGTCCTGGAGGAGGTCGAGAGCCTGCTGCGTGCCGCGCAGCAGCTTGGAGGATTCCTCGCGACACCCGCACGCGTTGGCGTAGAGGCTCCGATCGAGCCGATCCCGCCACACATGCGTGTCGGAGCCTGGAAGATTACGCGCCATATCGGCCGCGGCGGCATGGGTGTCGTTTACGAGGCCGTGCGCGCCGAAGGCGACTTCACACAACGGGTCGCAATCAAACTCCTGCGGAGCGAGGCAATTGCCGAGCTCGAGCGTTTTCACGTGGAGCGCCAGATCCTGGCGCGCCTGGAGCACCCTGGTATTGCACGCCTTTACGATGGAGGCATCGCGCCTGACGGCCGGCCATACATGGCAATGGAGCTCGTTGAGGGCGAGGCGATCACGGAGTACTGCACGCGCACTCACGCGACGTTGTCGCAGCGGATGCGTCTCTTCACGCAGGTATGTGAGGCAGTTGCTTATGCGCATCGCAACCTCGTAGTCCATCGGGATCTCAAGCCAGCCAACATCCTCGTTACCACACAAGGGCAGGTGAAACTGCTGGATTTTGGTGTGGCGAAACTCATCGCCGTCGACGACGGGAATCTGACGCGGACGGCGGGCGCTCCATTGACACCGGCGTCCGCGGCTCCCGAGCAATTGCTGGGCGCGCCGATAACGACGGCGACAGACGTCTACACGTTGGGACTGCTGCTGTTCGAGCTGTTGACCGGGACCCGGCCCTGGTCGCCGGCGGGCGCTCCGATCGCCCATGCGATGCGAGTCGTGCTCGAAAGGCCCGCGCCTGCGCCGAGCGTGACGGCTGCGACTCTTCCGAATCCTCCACTCCCACCGCGGCTACTGCGCGGAGATTTCGACGCGATTGTCGCGAAGGCACTCCGTAAAGAGCCCGCGCACCGTTATGAAACAGTTGATGCATTGAAGCTGGATGTCGAGCGCGCGGTGCACGGCGAGGCTGTTGTCGCCCGGACCGGGGCACGGTTGTACCAGTTTGGTCGCTTCGTGCGTCGCTATCGATGGGGAGCGCTTGCGGTGATCGCCGTGGTTTTATCCCTCGCCGTCGGTCTCGGCGCCGCGGCATGGCAGGCGAAACGGGCGCAGGCTGAGCGCGATGCCGCTCGGCGTGACGCGTCCCGGGAAGAGGCCGTTCGCTATCAGCTCACCCGATTGTTTCGCTCGGCAATCGCGGATCGCGGCTCACAGACCACGACTGCAAAGGCGATGATCGACGCCAGCGCGCAACGGGTGCTGCGCGAATATCGGGACGACCCGCAGCAGGCCGGCGAGATCGTCATAACGCTCTCGGAGTTATACGACACCCTCGCGGATGTCGAAGGCTCGGGCGCGCTGCTGGAAGGATTTCTGCGGGAGGCCGATCCGAAGGCGGATCCGGCCACCGTGGCCGACGCGCGCCAGAAGTTTGCCAACATCGAGCTCATGCGCGGTAACGTGCCGCACGCCGCCCGACTGTTGACTCAAGCCGAGGCGTTCTGGGCGAGTGTTCCAACACGCTACGCGGAGGAGCGCGTCGAGGGGTTGGGCCTGCGTGCCAGGGAGCGGCGTGCCGCCGGAGACCTGGATGGTGCTATCGCAATCATGCGTGCCGCTATCGAGCAGCGCCTGGCGCTATCCGGTCGCGTGAATCGTGAGACTGCCGTGCTCTACAACTCCTTCGGTATCATCCTGACGGCCGCTCATCGTCTCGGTGAGGCGTTGGATGCATACCGCGAGACGCTTTCGATCGACCAGGCCCTGGGTCTGGGCGGTGAGATGGATGCGCAGATCGTGTTGGCCAACATGGGCGGGCTGCAGGTTCGTACCGGCCACCTGCAGGAGGCCGAGACGATGCTCGCGGAGGCGATTCAACACGAGCGCGAGCTCGCGGGAAGTTCGGGGGCGTTGGCCTCGGCACTGGGTTACTACGGCAGGCTCATGTCATTGACCGAGCGCCCTGCGCAGGCCCTGGCGACACTGACCGAGGCCACCAGCGTAGCCGCCCAGTACACCGGACCGGCCAGTCCATTGACGGTGCAGAACCGCTTGTTTTTGGGCGAGGCGCAGCTCATAGCGGAGGACCTCGGCACGGCGCGCGCTACTTTGACTGAGAACGCTCGAATCGCCTCGGACCAGTACGGCGCGAATCATCCGTTAACCCTCCGGACACGGCTGGCGCTGGCGCGCCTGTCGCTCGCGGAAGGGCACGCTTCCGACGCCCAAGCGCAATTGGCCGCCATCCTTCCCGGGCTGCGGCAGAATGGTGCCCAGACGGTGGAAGAGTTGGCCCAGGCCTCGAATCTAATTCATCCCGCCCAGCTCACGAAATAACCAGGCGCGGGCCTTGAGCCAGTCGCGCTGCACGGTGCGCAGGGACATGCCGAGGGCGCGGGCGGTGTCCTCCTCGCCATAGCCACCAAAAAACCGGCATTCGACCACATCCGCCAGCCTCGGCATCTCCGCTGCCAGCCGCTGCAGCGCTTCGTGCAGCAGCATCAGACCTTCGTCTGTATCCACCCCGAGGGATTCCGCGTTCGAGAGGGTGAGATGGGGCTCACCTCCACCGCGTTTGTCGGTAATCCGCGCGGCGGCGTGATTGATGAGTGCGTGCCGCATTGCCAGGGCGGCAGCCCGCAGGAAGTGGGTTTCGTCGGTGAATCCGCCCGATTGGCGCAGCCGTAAATAAGCCTCGTGGACCAGCGCCGTGGTCTGGAGGGTGTAGTTGCCTCCAAGGCGGGCACGGGCCCGCTGAGCAATGTGCTTCAGCTGCTCATAGAAAGTCGGGAGCAGCTCCGCCGCAATACGGCGTACTTCCTCGGGAGCCGAGCTGTCCGCAAACGGCTCGTCGGAATGTCCATCTGAGGGGCTCATGGGAGATGTTTAGCGGCGTCAGCGTGGCGGGAAACGGCTTCCTTTCCGGTTATAGAGGATACAGCCACCGCATCGGCGGCCGCACGGAACCGCATCGCATGTCCTCGAGCCACGATACCTCGGCCGGAATCAGTTCAACCACACCCTCATCGCGCATGGCGCCGGGGTTCCTCGTTCGGGTGAAAGGCATGCTATTCGCTCCAGCAACCGAGTGGCTCCGCGTCGCCAGGGAGAGCGTCACGCGGCGGCGGCTCTTCTTCGGCTATGTCATACCGCTTGCCGGGTTGGCGGCGTTGATTGAGCTCGCCCGCTTTTCGATGTTCTTGCGAGCGCCGCTCGCGAGTCTCGCGGCGGTCGTGGCCCTCACTCTCGGTTTCGAGGTGATGTGTGTCTACGTGGTGGCCCTGATCATCAACGCGGTGGCCCTGTATTTTCGCGGCGTACCCAGCCCCGGCCAGGCGTTGAAAGTCGCGACCTACGCTTCCACGCCGCTGTGGCTCTCGGCCGTCTTCATTCCGTTCCCCACAGTGTCGGTGCCCCTGCAGTTTCTGGCAGGCATCTATCACACCTATCTGATGTATCTGGGTTTGAAGGGTCTGATGAAGTCGCCCCGCGACCGTGCGTTGGGCTACGCCACGACCGTGGTGTTGTGCTCCATCATTCTCGGCATTGTTTTTGTGCAGGGTAGCGCCAGCCTGGGCGAAGCCTTGCATCTCGGGCACTTTCGCGCCTTCGGCTGAAGCTCCGTGCCGCACTGCGTTGCGGCGAAGTTTGATATTGCAATGCAACATCGCACGGCGGCATTGCGTCATCCGCAGGAACGCGCCACACTGACCTGACATATCTCCTTAATATTAAAACCGGAGACTCGACAGCCGGGGGTCGAATGCTCATCCAGGGGTACAAACACTCGCGCCTCATGGAAGAGTCAGAAGCCTGTCTGGCAGCCGCAGCTCGAGCTGGGCCGCCGGAGGATATGATTTTTGCGAGCCGCATACTCGACCATCCTACGTCGTACCGCACGTGGGAATCCGAGCATGACCGGCTGCTGCGGAACGTGTCCGTACACCAGCGCCTCTCGCCCCAGATGAGCGCATTGCGCTCCGCGGCCTTTGGTTTGATTCATCGCACGGCACTGTTTGAATACATCCGCGACCGTGCCGTGACCGGACAGAAACGGCGCCGGCTGTTAGCGCTGTTCTACGGGACCCGGGACTATTCCAACTCCGTCATTGCCGAGCACGCCAGTTTCATACGCAGCCACTCGAGTCATATCTGCCTCGATCATCTGGCGGCGCAGTTGATGCGGGACGCGGCTTTTGATGAGCCGATGCAACTCTACGCGGAGTGGTATTCCGATTACTTCCGCGTCTTCTGCGACGTCGGACTCGCGGAGACAGAGGAGGAAAAGCTGGAACTCGCTCCCGTGGAGGCGCTGAAGCCGCTGCTCAAATACCGGCTCGCACAGGCGCGCGATTCCATACTCGCGCTGCCGCAGGTGCCATCGACGGTCTGGCGCGAGGTGGAGATCCGCAGAGCCACGGGTGAAACGCAGAAGCTGCGCCGCCTGTCCGTCGAGCAGAGCCTCGACAGCCGCAGCCTGGAAGACACCGGTAAGTGGCGCGCCCCGGGGCGCCGGCGCCGGCCCCGGGATAGACCCCGGGTTGGAAGATAACCGGCGCGCGGCGCCTCGTCAGGCGCGCAGCTCACTTGTCGATGATGACGATCGGGTCGAGCCGCAGGTTACCCACTGTCACGTAGTACTTGAAGGGGGTGGCCGGTGTTGACTTGCCCCCCAGCACCGCCTCGAACAGCCGGACGGGCTCGCCGGGGAACTCTTTCGGCCGGGAAAACGGCCAGCTCGGCAGCGCCGCGACGTCGGTTTCGATGCAGGCGTCGTCTTTGCTGGCCTGCACGGTGGGCTCCGAGCCAAGTTGGAAGAATTCCAGGGAGAAAGGCGGCCCCTCCGGGGCCGAGCGCCAGATAATCCGGTCACCGGGCGCGCCCACGACGTTGCCGCCGTTTGCGCCGACGACCAGCGTGTTGTTTTGTATCGAAATTTCGACCTCGAAAGTCTGCGCGTCCAGCTTGTTATCCATCGGACTGTCCTCTTGCTGTTGTGAACGCTGGCACCGGCGCGCGCTGTTAAGGCGTGTGCGCGGCCGCCAGCAGGTGTTGGAATCGCTCGTCCTGCAGAAGGTTGGCAAATTCGGGTGTGGCGCGCACCATCTGGATCGGGTAGCCGAGGCCGATGGCCCGATGCAAGGACTCGAGCGCGCCGTTGATGTTGTGTTCTTCGAGTGCGATGAGCGCGGCGTACCACTGGACGAACACTTCGTCCGCTCCGAGCGCGAGCGCGCGCGTCCTGCAAGGTACGCTGCGACCCACCTCGCCGAGGCGGGTGTAGTAGAACGCAAGTTGCATCCAGGTGTTCGAGTCTTTCGGGTTCACGGCCACGCGGCGCTCCGCCAGTTCCGCCGCCTGCCGATAGTGCTCTTTGGCTTCGGCACGCCGCGCCTCGATCTGGTAGAGCGCATCGGCCAGGTTACCCCAGACACGATGGTCTTCCGGCGCCAGCTCCGCCCCCTTGCGAAACATCCGGGCCGCATCCGTGAATCGGCCGAGATAGTAGTACACGGTTCCCGAGTTGGAGTACGCGCTGCGGCTCGGTGAGAGTTTCAGAGATTGGTCGAGAACGGCGGCGGCCGCCTGAAACTCGCCGTTCATCAGCAAGGCGCCGCCCAGGTTGTTGTAGGCAGTCGGATTCGCCGGGCTGAGCTCGGTGACACGCCGAAAGTGGGGGACCGCATCGGCTGCCCGGCCGTGTTGGATCAGGAAGTTGCCAAGTCTCGTGTGCGCGGCGCCGTACGTCGGCTCGGCTTCGACGGCGCGGCGGAAAGCGATTTCGGCATCGGCGGTATGTTGCCCCTCTTCGTAGGCTTCCGCGAGTCCGATGTGGGCGTCGGCGTCGGTGGGGTCTTTGCGGATGACGGCGTGAAGAATCTCGGTCGCCTGTTCGGGCCGCCCCGTAACCAGGTAGAGATGCGCGAGTCCCATCTCCACTTCGCGCAAGGTGCTGTCGAGCTTGAGGGCCTGTTTACAGGCGTCCTCTGCTTTCGTCGCCAGGGCGGCGTCGCGCGAGGCCTCGTATCCGAGGGTAAAGCGCTCGCACAGACCCGCGAACGCGGGAGCGAAGTTCGGGTCGATGGCGAGCGCTTCGTGGAACATCTGTTCCGCGGTGTCGAGTTGTCCGGGGCTCGCCGGTTGGCCGAGTTTGGCGATCCCCGAGAGATAGAGATTGAATGCTGCGATCTGTGTCGTGGGAGGCTGGCCGATGCGCTGCGCGATGTCGCTCGAGAGGACCACTTGCAACGTGTTGATGATGGAGCGGGACAGGTCATCCTGGATCACCAGCAGATCGGCCAGGTTGCGGTCGTAACTCTGGGACCACACGTGGTAACCGGACGCGGCATCGATGAGATCCGTTGTCACTCGAATATGATCGCCTTCACGCCGCACGCTTCCCTCGAGCACGTGACTCACTCCCAGTGCTCGCGCTATCGCGCGCACATCTGCGTGACTTCCCTTGTAGGCGGATGCCGAAGTTTGCGAGGCAACGCGGAGACCGGGAATCCGTGCCAGGCGGCTCGACAGCTCCTGCGCGAGGCCGTCACCGATGTAGTCATTGCCGGACCCCGGACTGAGGTCGACGAGAGGCAGGACCGCGATCGTTTTAGGCTGTTGAACTAACACGGATCGGCTGCTCTGTGTGTTGGCGGGCTTTTCATGCGTCCTGCCGAAGTACCGTGTCAGTATGGAAGCGCTGACCGCGAGCAGGATCACGATGAGTCCGGTGCCGACGGCCGCGAGCAGCCTGCCCCCGGCGAAGCGGGGGCGCTCGATCAGGGTCGGTAAAGTGATGACCGATTCGGCCGGTGTCGCTTCCGTTGCGGTCACCGTCGCCGGGACTGCCACTTCCTCCGAGGCGCCCGGCACTTCGACGGGACTCACGCTGGCGACCATCCGGTACCCGCGCCCACGCACTCCGGCGATGTAGCGAGGGGATTGCGAATCGTCGTCGATCGCATCGCGAACCAGCTTGACCCGTTGACTCACGGTTTCCGGGGTCACGACCAGACCGGGCCAAACCCGCTCCATCAGCTGATCGAAAGACAGAACGTTGGGCGCTGCACGGGTGAGTGCCAGCAGCAGCTCGAAGGACAGCTGCGACAGGGGGAGCTCCGCTGTCTGGCGGGAGACCCGCTGTCGGCCGATATCGATCAATAGGTCGCCGACCCGATAGCCTCTCGGCTCGGGAGTCAGGGAAACTGAGGTGCTCGGCTGCATGCCCGGCTTCTCTCCCTCCGAGCCAGATACGGTCTATAGCTTTGACTCCCATCTTACGCCCCCGTCATTACGTTCGCGCCATTCCTGTTGTCTATGGGTCCGTGCCCTTTTACAGCGCGACGCGCAGCCGTGGACTTTGCAGGGCGGCCAGTTTGGGGGGCGCCGTTCTGCTGTCATGGACGGCGGTGAGCATTGGGTTGTTCACTCTGGCGACAGCCGCGGCGACGGCCAGTCGATAACACGTTTTCCACTGACCCATACGCGACTGGTCGGTGTTCGGTCCGCAGACGAGGCGAGCCGCTCGCTCGATACGACCGTAGAGGAGGGTGACGCCGGCGAGAGTGGTCAGGTTCAGATCTTCGTAGTTGACGTTTTCGGTCTGGACCTCTTCGGTGTCTTCCGGATTGGCGCCGGCGGCGGCAGAGGCGAGTGCGAGCAGTGCTACCCAGGCGGTCGACTGCTTCAGACGGATCGAGGTGCTCATTGCGGTACTCCAGATGTGAAGTGGGGAAGCCGCATGCAAGGTAGGCCGGAGACGTCAGGGACGCATGAAGGTCGCTTGAAGCTTCATGAAGGTTTGGTGATGACGGTCAGAATAGGCTTCTGACGCACCCGAGGTGGCCCGACGGCGACCGCGGCGGCCAGAGCGCCGCACCAAGTTAGCGCAGCAGCGATGAGCATGATGAGCCGGATGGTCTCCACAAAGGATTCGTTGGCCACCCGACGGGTAGTGTTGCGATCCTGTGCCGACATGTTGGTGGGCAGATTCGGGGGTGCCAAGGCTTCCCGCGAGCTCGCGAGGGCCGTTCGAATCTCGCTCGAAGGTGCCGTCGCCATCAGCTGGCGATCGAGCGAGCGCCCGAAGGAGCTGAGCGCGATTGTCCCGAGCACTGCCACGAACAGCAGGCTTGCTATCGAGGCGACCGCATTGTTGATGCCGGAGGCTATACCGATCTGTCGCTCGGGAACGCCGTTCATGACGGCAGTTGTCAGAGGCGCCACCGTAATGGCGAACCCGAGACCAAGCACGATCATTGGGATCAGGAAGATCCAGTAGTCCGCCGTTCCCGCAATGCCCCCTAGCATCGCGAATCCCGCCCCCGCGATTACGGGACCGACGACCAGTGGCGCGCGGGTGCCGAAACGGTCCGCCAAGCCTCCCGACCAGCGGGACAGAAGCGCCAGAATGAGAGTGAAGGGCAGATAGACGGCGCCCGCGGCCGTAGCGGAATAGCCGTGCGCCTGGATGAGAAGAAAGGGAAGGAAGAACAACGCGCCATCCAGGGCGCCATATAAGAGGAGCGTGAGGAGATTGATGCCGGCAAAGTTGCGCGATCGGAACAGCTCCAGCGGCACCATCGGTGCGGGGCTGCGGCGCTCCTGAAGAACGAAAAGAATGAGCAGGACCGTACCCGCGGCGAGGGTGGAGACCACGGAGAATTGTGCCCAGCCGCCATGTGATGCGGCGATGAGTCCGTAGACCAACGTGCCCAGGGCACCGAATGCCAACAGGGCGCCCTGCCAGTCCAGGCCCTCAGAGCTGTCGAGGTCACGACTCTCGGGAACGCGCCGTAGGGCGATCCAGATCGTGGGCAGAGCGATAAGAGGGTTGATGAGAAAGATCATCCGCCAGGAGGCATGGTCCACGAGCCAGCCGCCCAGGAGGGGGCCGCCGCCCGCGGCAACGGCCGAGGCTCCCGACCAGATCCCGATCGCCGCCCCGCGCTCCTTCTCATCGTAAGCGGCGCCGATGAGTGCCAGTGAACAGGGGATCAACAATGCCGCGCCTAAGCCTTGCACAGCACGGGCCACGATGAGCACCGAAATGTGAGGGGCCAGCCCGCAGCCCACGGAGGCCACGGCGAAGATGGTGAGGCCGGCCAGAAAGATCCGCCGCCGTCCAAACTGATCGGCGGCCGCGCCACCCAACAGCAGCAGGGCGGAAATGCAGAGGGTGTACGCGTTGAGGATCCACTGCATCGCCGGTAGGGTCGAGTCGAGCGCCGACTCGATGCGGGGCAGGGCGACATTCACCACCGACTCATCGATGTATGACATCGCCGACCCGAGCACCGCCGCCGCGAGCACCCACTCCTTGCGAGTCGCGCACGCGGGCACAGGCCGTGTGGCGCGGATTCTCATCTCGTCGCAAGGCTGTAACTTAGGTTTGGCCATCACTTGTTATATACGGGGAACTGCTCCCCGTCATCGAACTGAAACACTCGTTACTTATCGTCCGCCAGACAGGGTGGGGCGCCGCAGCACAGCGGCGCCGCTCTAATGAATAATTGTAACGGAAAGTAAACAATGCTTCGAAAAACAGGTCTGGCGGCCGTAGTGGCCGGAATAGTTTTCCTTGCGGGTTGCGGTGATAAGGGCGATACGGGTGCGACCGGTGCCACGGGCGCGACAGGCGCGACGGGCGCCACCGGGGCGACGGGCGCCACGGGTGCTACAGGTCCTTCGGGCTCGCAGGGTCCGGCAGGTCCGTCCGGCTCGACCCAGGCGACCGATGTAGCAGCGGCCTACACTACCGCGTCACCTATCAAACACATCGTGATCATCTTCGGCGAGAACATCTCGTTCGATCATTATTTTGCCACGTACCCGACAGCCGCGAACCCGGCTTCGGCGACGCCCAACACACCTGCTACCGAGACGCCTTTCAAGGGCACGGCGCCGGCAAATGGCGTGAACAACCTGTCGACTCCGCTCGATCCGACGAATGCTTTCGCGGCGCTCACCAGTCTCGCCCTGCTTACCAACAATCCCAACGGTCCGGCCGGCAGCGGATCCGCCACGAATGGCGCCGATGCGTCCAACCCGTTCCGGCTCGATCCCTCGCAGGCGGCGACGGAAGACCAGGGTCACAACTACACGCCTGAGCAGGCGGCCTCTGACAACGGTTTGATGGACCTGTTCCCGGCGAAGACCGGCGCGCACGGACCGCCGCCGAACAACTCAATTCCTGGCGCCACGAAGGGCCTCGTGATGGGGTACTACGACGGTAACAGCGTCACCGCGCTGTGGAACTACGCGCAGAACTACGCGATGAACGACAACTCGTACACCTCGCAGTACGGTCCGTCGACTCCGGGCGCGATCAACCTCATCTCCGGCCAGACCAACGGCATTGCTGCTCAGAACAAGCCGCTGGCGCAATTCGCGGCGACGCATATGACGCCCGATGGTCAGGGCGGTTACACGATGATCGGCGACGTGGACCCGCTGGGCGACGTCTGCTCCACGTCGTCCGAGCAGGTGACGATGGCCGGCAAGAACGTCGGCGACATGTTGAACACGGCGCATATCAGCTGGGGCGCATTCATGGGTGGGTTCGACCTCACCTACACGAACCCCAACGGCACTTCCGGCTGCGGCCGCCTGACCAACCCGACGGTGGCGGATTACTACGAGAACTCGGCCGACTATATTCCGCATCACGCCTGGTTCCAGTACTACGCGTCGACCTCGAATCCGACGCATGCCCGGCCGAGCTCGCTGCAGGCGATCGGTTACAGCGTCGAGGCCGACGGCAGCACGCCGGAGCCGGCGAATCACAACTACGACACGCATGACTTCTTCGATGCCCTGGCCGCGGGCTACATGCCGGCGGTGAGCTTCCTCAAGGCGCCCGCCTACCAGGACGGCCATGCCGGTTATTCCGACCCGATCGATGAGCAGGCCTTCGTGATCAGCGTGATCAACGCGCTCCAGGCCAGCCCCTTGTGGTCCTCGACGGCGGTGATCATCGCCTACGACGACTCCGACGGCTGGTATGACCATCAGTTCGCGCCGGTCATGAATCCTTCCGCGGCGCCGGCTCCTGCGGGCGGTACTTCGCCGGATGTGCTGAACGCCCCTGGTGTTTGCAATATGGGTGCGCAGCAGGGCACTCCGGTTCCGGCGACTCCGTTGCTGGGCAATGCTGGACAGCCGGTGCAGGGTCGTTGTGGCTACGGTACACGCGTGCCGTTGATGGTCATCTCGCCCTTCGCGAAAGTTAACTACGTCGATCACACGTTGACGGACCAGACCTCCGTGCTGCGCTTCATCGAAGACAACTGGCTGAGCGGCGCGCGCGTCCAGCCGGGTGGCTCGTTCGACACGATCGCCGGACCGATCAGCAACATGTTCACCTTCGGCTCGAGCGCCACTCCCTTGGCGGTCAAGGGAAGCTCCAAGAAGCTGGTCCTCGACAAGTCGGGTAGCGTCGTAAGTCGCTGACCGGGTGAGTCTGACTCGCAGGACGGTGCTGCGAGGCGCTGCCATCAGTGCAGCCCTCGCAGCCGGGTCGGCGCTCGCCGACCCGTTACGGTTGCCGGTGCAAGCCTTTTGCACCGGCAACGGTTTGCGCAAGGTTGTATTGCGCAAACCCCAGCCGAGCGGAGTGCAGATGCTGCACCCCGAGCGCCTGGCGCGTTTCGTCGATCCTCTTCCCATTCCTGAGATCGCACGCAGTAGTGAGTCGCGTCCGGATCCCGAGCATGCCGGGCGGGTGCTGCCCTACCATCGGATCGCCATGCGCGAGGCCTGGGCGAGTGTCCACCGCGACCTGCCGCCGACACGATTCTGGGGTTATGACGGCAAGATGCCGGGTCCCACGATCGAGGTGCACAGTGGCAAGCCGCTGTTGATCGAGTGGGCCAACGAATTGCCGCAACAGCACCTGCTGCCGATCGATTACACACTGCACGGTGCCGGACACGATGTACCGGATGTGCGCGCGGTCGTCCATGTGCATGGAGCCAGGGTTCCGCCCGACGCCGATGGTTATCCCGAGAGTTGGTATGTGGGCGGCAAGTCCGCCACGTATCGCTATCCGAATCGTCAGGACGCGGCGACGCTCTGGTATCACGATCACGCGATGGGGATCGAGCGTCTGAATGTGTATGCAGGCCTGTTCGGAGCTTTCCTCGTGCGGGATGAGGCCGAAGAGGCGCTGCATCTCCCGCGAGGCGAATTCGAAATTCCGTTGCTGATTACAGACCGTCAGTTCACGGCGGACGGGCAGTTGTATTACCCCACGTCGGGGGTTCCCGAGTCGCCATGGGTGTCCGAAGTCTACGGCGACATCGTATTGATGAATGGCAAGATCACTCCTTACCTGGACGTCGAGCCACGCCCCTATCGTTTTCGCATTGTGAATGCATCGAATGCGCGTTTCTATTACCTCGCGCTATCCGACAATTCGCCGTTGCAGCAGATCGGGTCCGACCAGGGCCTATTGCCCCATCCGGTCAGCCAGCCCAGCGTCATGATGGCGCCTGCTGAACGCGCCGACGTCAGCGTCGATTTCAGCAAGCTCGCCGGAAAGACGGTGTTGCTCAAGAGTATGGCGATGGAGTTGATGCAGTTCCGGGTGGCGCCGCGAACGAAAGCCGCGACGACCTTGCCTGCGCGGCCTCTACCTGCGGCTCTCCGGCCTGTGAAGCGTATTGCGCGCAGTGCCGCGGTCAGGACGCGAACCCTGACTTTGAACACCTACACAGATCCCAGGACGCACATGATGATGATGTTGCTGAATGCCACCTACTGGCATCAGCCCATCACTGAAAAACCGGTGCTCGGTAGCACCGAGATCTGGGAATTCGTGAACACCACCGAGGATACGCATCCCATTCATCTGCACCTCGTGCGTTTCCAGGTGCTCAACCGGCAGCGTTTCGACGTGGACGGCTATCTCGAAAACGGCAAGTTGCGTTTCGCGGGTCCCGAGATTCCACCCAACGACAACGAGTACGGTTGGAAGGATACCGTGCAGGCGGATTCCGGCCTGATCACGCGCATCATCGTGCCGTTCGAGGGTTACGCCGGCCGCTATGTCTGGCACTGTCACGTGCTGGAGCACGCCGCGAACGAGATGATGCGTCCGTATGAGGTCCTGAATCTCCCCCTGCCTAAAGGCAGGGGGTTCTAAGCCCGGCTTCCGGAGCTTTCTTCGATGTTCGGTTCACGCCGACCCTTCTCGAAGTGTCGCCCTGGACTGGAGCCGGCGCGCTGCGCCCGGCAGCGATCTTCGAAAAGAAGACGACCTGGATGCCAGCCTGGCGCGCCAGTTCTTGCAACGCGTCATCAAGAGCCAGGCCCGCGCGAATCGAAAGCCCGTACCGTGGCGAGGCATCCGGCGCCGCACACGCGAGACTCATAAACAACATGCAGAACAGAATCGCGCAGATCTGTCGGTGTGCCAAAGGCATTGCCTTTGTCATGTTCCAGACGCCGGGCTGCCCGGACCCATGCGTGCAGACTAACGCGCGCCGTCGAGCGCCAGATTTAATTCCAGTACATTCACGCGGAGCTCACCGACAGCCTATCGATCGCCGCAAGCGAGTGATCATCATTCGATTCGATCCGGTAGCGCGCGAGGTCCGCGACCGTGATCATCAGAAGCTGGTGTTTCCTGCAGAAGCGCACGAGGTCGGGCACACGC